>DASSXQ010000148.1:0-25851 GCA_035703725.1 Rudaea sp. | reverse complement strand
AGTCAGCCACTGCGAGTCATCGCGATATTGCGCGGCGCGATCCAGATCCAGCGCAGCAAAGGCATTGCAGCGGCTCCGCACTTGCGAACTCATGCGTGATGCACCCCGCAAAAACCGGATGTTCCGCGCTTGTTCCGAGTTTGGTGCAGCGACTTGGCCGGACACGCGCGCACCGTGCCGCAATCACATCGTGAACGAGGATCCGCAACCGCAAGTGCTTTTCGCGTTGGGATTGCGAATCACGAACTGGGCGCCGTGCAGGCTTTCCGTGTAGTCGACTTCCGCGCCCATGAGGTATTGCAGACTCAGCGGATCGACTACCAGCGTCACGCCATCCTTGACCACCGCCAAATCATCTTCCGCATCGGTTTCGTCGAAACTGAAACCATACTGGAAACCCGAACAGCCACCCCCGGAAATGTACACCCGCAGCTTCAGGTTCCGGTTGTCTTCCTCGTCTATCAATTCGCGCACTTTGTGCGCAGCCGCCGCGGTAAATACCAGGGGCTCGTCGAGTGCGTTGCGATAATCAGGAGTGTCGTTCATATCGATTCTTTGCGATCAAGACGCGCACCGGACACCCGGTGCAACGCTTGGATTCATTGTACATCGCATTCATCGCGCAGATTTCAAGGGTTTGTGCGCAGTCGCTGGCGTTTCTGCCTGCTCTTGCGCAGCAGACGCATCCACTTCGGCGACTTCCGGCTTGGGCAACTGCCGTTGTGGTTCCGCGCGATATACCATCTTGCCGTTGATCTGGGCACCGGCGGCCATTTCCAGCACCTTGTAATAGACGTTGCCTTCAACTTGGGCGTTGCTGGCCAATTCCAGACGCTCGGCCGCGGTCACATCGCCGCACACTTTGCCGTTTATCACAATGCGTGGCGCATGCACTTCACCGTGCACGTCGGCATGTTCGGACAAGGTGAGAATTGCCTGCTCGCCATCTCCACGGATGGCTCCTTCAATTTTTCCGTCCACATGCAGACAACCGCTGAAATGGATATCGCCACGGATTTCCGTGCCGGCGGCAATCAATGTCGTCGATTCGGCGCCGTGGCGCATGTCCTTACGGTTGGTGTTGAACATCGGGAATCTCCTGGTCGGCGAGCGCATCGGACCAGGAAAATTCCTGATCCGCGTGTCCGAGGCTGCCGCCGGCATCAGCCTCGACGCGAATACGGTTGGGAGTAAAGCCTTCAGGCAACATCAAGATACCAGCCACCTGCTGAAAGTACTTGAACGAAAATCCCATTCCGGAAGGCTTCTGATTGGGCGCCAACGTGGTCCACGGCAGGGTGACCAGTTTGCCATCGCTGACTCCTGTGACACTCAACGATACGTTGCCGCTGGCGACGGGCCCCGTTTTGAGGGTTTGCGTCAACGTGACGGTAAAGCTGTACACGCGCGGCACCGACGATGCGCTCAGTTGCAATCCATGCACCTTGAGTCCTTCCGCTTTGCCGCTGCCGTCGGTAAGTCGGCTATAGAAGGCCAGATCGGCGCGCAATCCGGTGATCTCCTCCTGGCGGTCGCGAAGCGCCTGCTGCAACCCTGCGGCAGCGGTGTGAGCTACCTGCTCGGCGCGTTCGAGTACGGCAATTCGCTGCAGCAACGCATCATGATCCTGACGTTCGGCCGCGGTCGCTCTGGCTTGTACGGCTGAGCCGGAGTAGCGCTGCCAGACCCAACCGCCGGCGAACGCGATCAGCAGCGACAGCAACCAGACTGCAGCCACAATCCACAGCGGACGCATGCCACGCGCAGAATGCTGCGGCCGCACTACAAGAGCCGGAGGAGGCGTTACCTTGACCATGCACGATTCGATTTGCGCGCGGCCTACGGCCGGCAGGGAATCGGCGTTATAGCCCCGCGCCGTTGCCGGAGTCAAGGCAAGCACGAAGCAAGTCACGCCGGGGGAAGGCATTCCTGCATGCGCAAGCGCATGAATCCAGCGAGGTTATGTACACTGTCAATCAAGTTTGCAGGCGCCATGGCATGTCGGTCCCGATTCGCGCGGCCCGCGCGACGTTGGTTACCGACCCTGATGTTCAATCCAATGGATTTCCCGAATGACCTATCTGTTGATCAAAGCCTTCCACGTGATTTTCGTGGTCACCTGGTTCGCCGGCCTGTTTTACCTGCCCAGACTATTCGTCTATCACGCCGAGTCGAACAATCCGGCAGTACGCGAGCAACTCAAGACGATGCAACGCCGCCTGCTGGTCATCACGCATATCGGCGCAATCCTGGCGGTCATGTTCGGATTGTTGACGTTGGGCATGGTACCGGCATTTGCACATCAGCCATGGCTGCACATCAAACTGACCCTGGTGGCATTGCTGATTGTCTACCACCTGTATCTGGTGCGCCTGAAAAACCAGTTTGCCGAGGATTCCTGCACCCGGTCGTCGCGCTGGCTGCGGGTGTTCAATGAAGTGCCGGCACTGCTGTTGATTGCCATCGTGATTCTGGCAGTGGTCAAGCCGACGTTTCAATGAATCGCTGCTCGACCTGATCCAATTGCAAGGTCGTACGGGGCTTTTTACTGCGCGATCCGCGCCATTCGGGCCATTGCATCAATGTGTTGAGCAATATACCTGAGGCTTTGCTGGAAGATGGTTGCGGGACGCTGGTATAGTTCCCGCGAATCAGGGGACAGTCGATGCCCAAGCAGGACGATACCCAGCAAGCTGCGGAACTGCGATCAGCGTTCATGCGCCATTTGCCCAAGCGTCTGGAGACGCTGCGCAAGCGTGGCCAACGCTTGTGCACGCAAGGCTGGGACATCAACGCATTGTCGATGCTGTTGCGCGAGCTGCAGACACTGGCCGGCGCGTGCGGGCGGTATGGCTTGCTGGATATCGGCGAACGCCTGTTTGCCCTGGAGAGTTTTCTCGCCCCGTTCGTGGAGCAAGTCGCAATCCCCAACGCCAGCCAGACGCAAACGTTCGCCGGGCAACTCCAGGAATTGGGCAAGCTGATCGCCAGGCATCAAGACGACCACGCCGCACCCGCGACCCTGGCCGCCGAAGCGCTGACGGTGGCACCGATTCAATCCGGCAGTTATCCGCTGCAGGTGACGCCGCCAGCCGAATACTGGAAACGATTTGGGCCGCCGCCGGCACTTGAGCCTCGCGCCAGCGCGCCAGCACCCGCTTCGGTGCCGGTGAAAACACCGGCAACCACTACCCCACTGGCGACGGTCGCCACTGCCGACGCGCCTGCCGATGCGAACGAACCACCACAAGCGCACAAGCCGCCACAAGAACAGTACAAAGTGTTTCACTTGAGCGACGGCAACGCGCTGGCTTGCGAAGTTGACCAGAAGATCGAAGCGGCCGGATACGAGCTGACCCTGCTCGACAGCGTCGACGAATTGACCGAAGTGCTGGCCGCATTCGCACCGCATCTGGTTGTTGTCGATGCACCCTTCCAGGAATCGCTCGAAGCAATCGGAGATCAAGTCAAGATTGCACGCAATCGGCTCGGCCGGCGCATGGCTTTGCTCGCATTTTCCGAATCAGCCGAGCTGCGCGGACGGTTGCGCGCCATGCGTGCGGGCGCAGACAGCTTCATCGCACTGCCGGCGCAATCCTCCGAGGTAATGGCGCGCATCCGCGAATTGCTCGACGCCGACAGCGCCGATCCGTTCCGCGTGATGATTGTGGAAGACGACCGCGCACAAGCAATCTTTGCCGAATCCATCCTGCGCAAAGCGGGCATGGCGACTCACGCCGTCACCGACCCTTTGGCAGCGCTGGATCAGTTGGACGAATTCAAGCCTGAGCTGATCCTCATGGATTTGTACATGCCCAATTGTTCGGGCATGGAATTGACTTCAATCATTCGCGAACGTGAGGCGTTCATCAATACACCAATCGTGTTTCTGTCGGGAGAACACGACGAGGACAAACACTTTGAAGCACTCAATGCCGGCGGCGACGATTTCCTGTCCAAACCGATCCGGCCCAAGCATCTGATTTCTGCGGTAACCAATCGTGTGCGGCGCGCGCGCACTCTGGGCCAGCGCGCAAATACCATGAACCCGCGCGATCCAGTCACCGGGATGTACCAACGCGCCTATGTGCTCGATCAGCTCAACGCCATGCTTGCCGGCGACGAAAGCGGCAATCACAACGGCGGTCTCGTGTATGTCGAAATCGATGGCGCCGGGCAAATTCGCGAACGCATGGGTTTGACCATCTTTGACGCGTTGCTCAACCAAGTCGGCGCGTTCATTGCCTCGCATATCGAGTCGAAAGATCTCGCCGCGCGTTACGGAGATACCAGTTTTGCATTGTTGTGCCGACACGGCGACGAATCGGATCTGGCCAAGCTTGCCGCGGAATTGCGCAAACGAACTGCGCGCGAAGTATTCCAACACGAGGGTAAAACGCTCAGCGTAAGCCTGTCGTTTGGTATTTGCGCATTTGCTGCGGGCCTTGGCGATGCCGGTGCCATGCTCAACGCTGCCGAGCGCGCGATGACCGACGCGCGCGCACCGGGAAGCGACAGCATTGGCATCTTCCGTGCGACGCAGGAAAACGCCGTTGGCAGTGCCGACCAAGTTCTGCTGCAGTTGATCCGCGACGCAATCAAGGCCGAAGATTTTCAGCTTCTGTTCCAGCCCATCGTGGCGCTGCAAGGCGGCGATGAGGAACAATTTCAGGCTCTGTTGCGTCTGCGCGGCGACGACGGCAAGTTGTATACCGCCGCGGAAATCCTGCCTTTGGCCGAACGCCACGGACTGGCCAGCGAAATTGACCGCTGGGTGCTTTCGCGTTGTCTGCTGGTGCTGGCCGAACGGGCGCGCCAGAAGCGCCCCGTGCGCCTGTTCGTGAGCCAGTCAATCGAGGCAGCAATCGATACTCAACGCGTTGCCTGGCTTGGGCAAATGCTTGAAACGCGACGTTTGCCCGGCAACACGGTGGTGTTGGAATTCCGCACCGAGGATGGCCTGTCGTACCTGCGCGAATTGAGCCAATTCGCGGCCGCATTGGGCGAGCTCGATGTCAAGCTCTCCCTGACTGCGTTTGATGCCGCGCCCGCATCGGCGCAATTGTACGAACGTCTGCCGGTTGCCTTTCTCAAACTGTCGTCGCGCTACAGTGGCGAACGCTTGCGCGACCCGAAAGTGCGCGAGGAATTGCAACAGATCGTCGCTGTCGCGCACGCGCATGGCAGCAAGGTCATTGCCCCGCGCATCGAAGATGCACAAAGCGCATCGCTGCTTTGGAACGCCGATGTGGATTACCTGCAAGGCGATTTCGTGCAGCAGGCGGGTCAGGAATTGAGCTTCGACTTCCATGCCGCAACCGCCTGACGCTTCCCGTAACCCCCTGCATCCGGCCGTGGCGTGGATCGTGCGCCTGAGTCTGGCGTTGGTTATTGCGGTCGCTCTGGGCGCACCGTTTCTGCTACCTCCGCCGCAGGCGTTGATCATCAGCCCGCCGCTGCTGCTTGCGGCGCTTGGCGGCTGGTTCGGATGGCGCGCTCATGCCGCAGCGATGCTGCGCGTCGAAACCCCGGTGGCGAATGCGGTCGTTGTGCCATCGGCGCAAAAAACCAACGCGGCAACGTCGGTGCTCCTGCCCACTTCCGCGCAGGCGGAACTGGATTCGCTGCGCGGCATCCGGCAAGAGATGCTGCAGTCCAAGCTCGACGCGGAAGCGGCCATCATGGCCAAAAGCGAATTCCTGGCAACCATGAGCCATGAAATTCGTACGCCGCTCAACGGCATCATTCCGTTGCTGGACATTCTGCTGTCGACCAAGCTGGCACCGGACCAGCTCGATTACCTCAAGACGGCGTACAAATCCGCGCACGAGTTGTTGCGCATCGTCGACGACATTCTCGATTACTCCAAAATTGAAGCCAACAAGCTGGAGCTGGAGTGCGTCGGCCTGAATCTGCGCGAGTTGCTCGAATCGGTCCATCGTCTGCTTGAACGCAACGCCAGTGCCAAAGGCTTGCGCCTGAACGTCACCATCGATCCGGGTGTACGTCTTGCGGTTCGTGGCGATCCAGTGCGGCTGCGCCAAGTCCTGACAAACCTGGTGAGCAATGCGATCAAGTTCACTGCGCACGGCTCGGTCCAGGTGCACGTGAGCAAACGCGGCGAAACGCGCACGCATTACGAGTTGCTGTTCGCCGTCAAGGACACCGGCGTAGGCATCGCTGCCGACGCCACGGGGAAATTGTTCCAGGCATTTTCGCAAGCCGACGCTTCAACCACGCGAATCCACGGTGGCACCGGCTTGGGTCTGGTCATTTGCAAACGCATTGTCGATTTGATGGGCGGCAAGATTGGTGTGCGCTCGGAACTTGGAAAAGGCTCGCTGTTCTGGTTCAGCGTGCCGTTGAACAAGGCACTGGGAGATGTCGACAGGCAGCGCGACCTGCAAGGCGCGCGCGCGTTGATAATCAGCGCCGATGACGCTTGCGTGCGGCGCATCGGCAATTACCTGAACACTTGTGGCGTTACGTTCCTGAAGGCAGACGGTGTCGCCGATGCGCTCGGCAAATTGCGCGCCGCAGCGAGCATGGGCGAAAGCTGGGCTTACGATTTGGTCATCGCCGATGCGGCCAATTTGTCCAACAGCGCCGCCGTCGGCTTGCTGCACAATATTTTGCGTGAGCCCACGCTCAGGCGTTGCGGTTGTCTGTTGCTGATCGACACTGACGTGCCTGCAGAGTTTTCCGGCGAAGTGCGCGCAGCGTCATTGCCGCATCAATACAACGAGGGCCAATTGCTCGGTACTCTTACGGCATTGCTGGGTGGCGAAGCGCCGGCCACTTTTGTCCCGCCGCCACTGGCGCCGGCCAGTCTTCCCGCTGTGCAAATCACCTCGCCAACGGATGCCATCAAGCCGTTGACCGGTCACGTGCTTCTGGTCGAGGACAACGCGGTGAATCGCCAGGTCGCACAACGCCTGATCAGCTTGATCGGCGTGAGTTTTGCCGTTGCCGAAAATGGCAAGGAAGCACTGGATCTGCTTCCACGTGACGAATTTGATGTCGTGTTGATGGATTGCCAGATGCCGGTGATGGACGGCTATACGGCTACACGCATTCGCCGCCAGAATGAACAATCCAGCGGACTTGCGCGCATCCCCATCATTGCGATGACTGCCAATGCCATGGCCGGAGATCGCGAAAAGTGCCTGAACGCAGGCATGGACGACTATATGTCCAAGCCGCTAAACCGAGCGCTGCTGGAACAGACCTTGCGCCGCTGGATTCCAGCCAACGCAACGACCCGCACCACGACCGCCAGCCCCGAACCCGCCGCAAACGCACCGCTGGCAACTTCTCCAGCGAATATTCCATCGGCGCTTGCGCCAATGGCAACGGTACCCGCGGCCGTATTTGCCGGGCACGCGCGCTCCGACAGCGTTTTGGACGCCGACATCATTCGAGACTTGCTTGAGGTGATGGGCGAGGAATTCACCGATCTGGTGCGCGTGTATCTGGAAGACACACCCAAGGCACTGGCGGCACTGGACAAAGCCGCAGCCAATGCCGACAGCGAAGGTTTGATTGCGCCATCGCACTCGCTCAAATCCACGAGCGCCAATCTCGGTGCGATGGGATTGTCGGATTTGGCCAAACGCCTCGAACATGGAGCGCGTTCGGGTACGCTCGGCAACGAGGCACCGATCCTCGTCGCGGAAATCAAACGTGCCTTCCAGAACGCTTCAACCGAGCTCAACGCCCTGCTGGCCAACAGCGCAGCCTGAATTGGACGGCCCGCATCCGCGCCCGCGCGGTTGGATTCACGCAGCAACTTTTCAGCTTGAAATCTTGGTCTGAAAATAGTTGGCTTCGCCCAGACTTTCAATCAGACCCAGTTGGGTCTCCAGCCAGTCGATGTGTTCTTCTTCCGATTCGAGGATGCGCTCGAACAATTCCCGGCTGACATAGTCGGCGCACGACTCGCAGTAGGCGATGGCGTCTTTCAGATCCGCGTGAGCGGTCAGTTCCAATTTCAAATCGCACCCGATCGCTTCCTTTGGCGATTCTCCAATCAGCAACTTGCCCAGCGTTTGCAGATTCGGCAAGCCTTCGAGAAACAGGATGCGCTCGATCAACTTGTCCGCATGCTTCATCTCGTCAATGGATTCTTTGTGCTCGTGCTCTGCCAGTTCGCCGTAGCCCCAGTTGCGATACATGCGCGAGTGCAAAAAATACTGGTTGATCGCGGTCAACTCGTTGAACAGCACCTTGTTCAGATGCTTGATGACGTCGGCATTGCCTTTCATGTGGATTTCCCTTTTGGCGCAAATTCAGGCGCAAATATAACGCGCATGCGCATTCGATGCGGAAATGCGAATCGTGAACATTCGCGGAGACGTCGGCCAAGCCGGAATTGGCTGGCCGGAATCGGAATCAGGCTGCGGCCGAAATTGGCAAGGAAAACGCTTGCCGCTGGCGTTCGTCGCAAAGTATCTGCTCGGCCAAATCGGCGCAACTGCCGCAACTACCGGCGCAGCCGGTGCGGTGGGTCAATTCGGACAAACTGCAAACACCTTCTGCAGCGGCTTGGCGCACGCTGCGCTCGGTAATGCCATTGCAAAGACACACGTACATATTCATACACTCGAGCAAGCCGACACATCTATTGAAATGCAAATGCGAATGATTGTCAACTGCGACCGTAAGAGCTGCGGGCTGCCGCTGCGGCGAGCTGCCGAAAATTCCGGCGGACGCGGATGCATCCGCCGAAATGCCGATCAGTTACTTTTGAAACCATCAACAAAGATCTTTTCCACGCGCACGACATTCAAGGTGGACGGGGTCGACACCGTGTCGGACGGATGGTCCTTGTCGGTCTCGCGGACGGTAACCGGCGAAATCCCGGCAAAATCGGTTTCCGGAGTGATGTCGATGTTCGCTCCCAACGACCTGTCGTGCACGACAGCCGAGAAGTGTTCACCGCTCACGCTGACAACATTCGGATTCGAATCATCGTCGTGCCAGACGCCCGGCACACCAGTCAAGGAGGTATTGACCGGCGGGGTCCGGTCGCTCATCGGCGCGAAGATCAAATTGCCGTTGACGTGGATGACGGCATCGCCGTTGCGGTCAACCATGCCATCGACACACACTGCCCCGGCGCAGCAATTGATCGGTGCCGGCGGCCGATTTGCCTGCCCGGACCTTGAAGCTCAGATCGAACTGCGTGGACTCCTGTCCGCGATAGTCGCAGCAAACGAGCAAGTTGCCGTGCAGTTTGGTTTGCACGTCGCCACAGGCGTCGCTGTAGGCAAGGTCGCGGTCCAGTCGACCGGACCGAAACCGACACTGCCCGGAGCCTCGCCACTGCCAACATCGAATGCGCCGTAGAGCACATCGTCTGTCGCCATGGCCGGCAAATCCCGGTTCACGTCGAGGTTGACCGGCGTGCCCGTGGTTCTGCCGGGCCGGTAACCTGCAGGCCCGACGCGCCGGTTCCCCGGCACGATTGCCGTGGCGATACGACAAGTATCGAGAATGAACTCGGGGTCGCCGTCCGACAAGCCGCTGCGCACGTTGTTGATGAAGACCCGGCAGGTGCCCGGATCCGTATGGCTGATTCGGCCGATTCGACGCCAGACATGTATCACGACCACGTGAGACCGACCTCGCGCGTCGTCGTACAAAACGAATCCCGTCGCACGAGGCACCGCACTGTTGCGGCCGCCTCCACGATTGAACATCTATTCCGTCTGCAAAGCGCGCAGATGCCCGGCCAGGGGCGCAAGATGCCGCAACGCCTGTTCGTAAACCGTGCGCTTGAACGCGACAACGTGATCGGCCGGATACCAGAAATCCACCCAGCGCCACAAATCGAATTCCGGCGTATCCGTCAGATCCAGACGCACATGCGACTCGTCGCCCACAAAGCGCAGCAGGAACCAGACTTGTTTCTGGCCGATGCACAACGGTTTTTCGTGATGACGCAAATAGCGTTTTGGCAACCGGTAGCGCAGCCAGCCTGGCGTTGCGCCGAGCACTTCGACGTGCTCCGGGCGCAATCCAGTCTCTTCTTCCAGCTCGCGATACATGGCCTCAAGCGGCGTTTCGTCGCTGCGCATGCCGCCCTGCGGAAACTGCCAACCGTCGCGAAACGCGCGCCGCGCCCAGAAAACGCGGCCGCTGTCGCTCAGCAGGATTATGCCGACATTCGGTCGAAAGCCATCCGGATCAATCACACCCAACACTCCAAAACTGATTTTCCGATTTTTTCACACCCGGCGTCGCATCGGCAAGGCGAACTGGAAAAGACCATTTACCTGGCAAGCCAGCACCGCTACACTACGCGGCTGCGCTTCGCCCCGTTGGCTATGTAGCTCTGCTGGTTAGAGCACAGCACTCATAATGCCGGGGTCACGTGTATAATCCGCCCCCCGACGGCTAGGTAGCTCAGATGGTTAGAGCGCGGCACTCATAATGCTGAGGTCGGCGGTTCGATCCCGCCTCTAGCCACCATAATTGCTTGATGTGCCAACAAAGACCCCGCCTTCGTCGCGGGGTTTTTTGTGCCAGAAGAGCCTGTCACAGACGCGAAATCGAACGAACCCGTCTTGCAGCTCTGCTTTGGCCCGATTCCGCATGAATTTGCCTGTGACATTTTTGTGGCAAGTTCTGTGACAAACCCACGCAGAGTGCATTGACCCAAGCACTCCAAATTCGACCCTGGCACTTCCGAGAGCAGCCGTTCGTCAGTGCCTAGGTCAGTGACCCAGGCACTGTTTTTGTCACAGGTCATTGAGAAAACGCAGACGCTCTTCGGTTTGAATCATCGCTGAGCTGTCACACGGCTGCGCAGCGTGGCGTTCAGTTGAGCCGAAAAGACCGAAACACCCCCAAATTTTTCGTGGCGCAGATCGCAGATCCCGGCGGATTCAATTCTCTCGCAAATCTGGCCAATCACGAGTGCGCCTACCGCGTTTTGGTTGTCTGGGTCATGACAGCGAATTTCGCTTCTTGGTCGTCACTTAGCGCGATCCCGGTGGATTTCAAGAGTCGCTTCATCAGCTTCACTGCTGATTGATAGTCGATGCCTTTCGGGCACTTGGCCGCAATGTATGCCGCAACTTGATCGCGCAATGCAGGATCGATCAACGCAAGAAGATTATCAACCGTCACCTCGCCATCTTTCTCGTCGAAAAGCAGGCGGGCAAGCGCATTCGCCAGTGTGTGGAGCGTCTCTGGATCCAAGGCGATCGGTGGCGATACGGATCGAGTCGCACGTTTGCCACGTGGGCGCAAAGGGCGGCTTTCCGAGATGTTAGCTGGGTCATCAGGCAGCTTGCGAAGGAATGCAGGAATGCCCATATCCCAAGCCGTGGTGCCCCGAAGGCACGCCATTACGCCGGATGACGCATAACTCGGCAGTTCCAATGCAACAGGAAGATGATCGCGATAGGAAGCCACCATACCCTCCGGCTCCATGTGAGCGACCGGCACAATCATGGGTAGCCCTTCGATCTTCTGGGCATCCGCGCGCACCTTGACCAGGACCGCCGATGTCTCGTCGGTTACCAGTCCGTAGCGCATTGCCAGCGCCTCTTTGGCTTCTTCGGGAGCGCTCAGCCACGCCGAGTGACCCGCAAGCGCACGCAAGGCAGGCGCATCCTCCGCTTTGTCCAGCCGAAATGACCGTTGGAATCGACTGCCACCAATACGGATTTCAGGCTCCAAACTCCGCTGGTCTGAAAGCATGGCAATGGCAGTCACGGCGTCGCCTGCATAGACTGGGGCGATCGGCAACGGGTTGGCTCCCGGGTGGCCCCAGTCGACCTCCACTGCAACGGGAGCAAACTCTCGCGCGCGTTGCAGCTGGCGCAGTACGACCTCGTCGATGGATTCCGCTGGGACGGCACGCTCGATGACGCCATTGGTGTCCGTTGCAAGCGGTGCCAACACATCCGCTCCGGCGCTGCTTCCTACTGCGACGACAAAGATTCGGATGTTGTATTTGGACGCGCGCGCCTTGGCATGTTCGATTTCATTGGGATGCACAGCACCATCTGTAACCAGGATGACGGCGCGGCGGCGATCCGTATGCGCCTGCAACCCGGCCAATGAAGTTGTGGCTTGCGTGAGTGCGTCACCAATCTCCGTGCCGCCAAGGCTGGAATCGATCGTGCCTGACAATTCAGCCATGGCATCCCGAACGCGTGCGCTGGCTTTGAGCGGACGTCGAAACAATGGCACGGTCTTCGAGCCAAATCGCAGCACCTGGATGCGGTCCTCGTCGCCCAGCATGCCAGCGACAGCTGACAAAGCCGCGCGCGACTGCGCAATGGCGTCTCCCGTCATTGAGCCCGAGCCATCCATGACGAGACAAAGATCGCAGGGGCCGCTATTGCGCAGGCTGACTGGCACGTTGAACCCCAGCACGCCGACTGCAGCGTCGCCATCACATACCAAGTGGGCATGACCCGCGAAATCCGCCGGAAGCTCGAAGACGAGCACGAGATCACGATCGAGCATGGCTTGGTTGAGACGTAGCTGCAGACCAGTGTCATCGGTCGAAAAGCGCGCCGCATGGCTGGCACAGCTCACCGGAACATTCGACAGCAAGCCACGAACGCGGATGACCGCCTCCAAAGGGTGCTCCACCGCGAAATCGTTCCGTGGCTCGACTAGCTCATCGAGACCGCTGCATCCATAACGTGGGCGATGCACGAGCGGCAAGCTGAAGCGCGCGGTACCGCCCGCGCAGCGTAGTGGCGCTGCGAAGCGCAACGTGATCTCGCCATCTTCTCCCGGATTCAAGTTGCCGAGGTTCACGCAGAGCATGCCCGGCTCGATGCGCTCGAGCAGGACGGCGCTATTGCCGTCAGTGATCGCATCGTCGTAGCGTTCGCTCGCATGCTTGCTCGGAAGGATCTTCGCAATCAGATGCTCGCCCGCCAATGTTGCCTCCATCCCCATGAAGGCCGAATCCAGCGGCACAGGGAACGAATACACTGCCTCGATCGCCTTCGGGCAGTCGTTGCAGAACACATGCCGCAATTCGTATTCGGCGACGAGGTCAGTGATCGTGACGGTAAGCGCGCTATGGGCAAGAGGCGTGGCGTTGAGGGCGCGAGATTGCAAGACGTTCATGGAAGGGTTTCCTTTGGACTTGTTGAGTCCGTGTTCTGGGCCGAGTCGGGCATCTTTTCGGCCCGGATTTCGTCATACGCGTCCCGCATGCGGCGGAACAGCTGGCGTAGCTGCGCTTGTGTCAGTCGTGTGCGGTCGGGTGCGACCACAAACTCCAGACCGTCGGCGACAATGAGGTGTGAGCGCACTTCCACTGCCCCGGGCCTAGCCGGCGCGACCGGCGGTTCGCGTTTGGCCTGCAGCAGATCGGCAATCGCGTCGAGCGACAATCCGGTTTCCTGCCACTGACGAATGCGCAGCAGCTCGCCCAGATGCGCTTGGGTGTAGTAAGCACCGCGCTTCTCTCCTAGCGGCGGCGGCAATAGCCCCTTCTGGATGTAGAAGCGCACGGTGCGTCCCGGTACGTCGGAACGTTCACATAGTTGTTGCAGGCTCAGTTTCATCTAATAGACACTATTGATGTCGTAAATAGTGTCTATAAATGATTGGCTCGTGTCAAGAGGCCGGGTAGTACAACCAGAGTGCCGCGTACGTAAGCGCGATCATGCGCGAGACGCAGTTCCTCGAACGTCGCAGGCGACGACCTCTCGCGGTTTGCCGGCGCTTGGCGAGAACGACTGCGCATCGGCCACCAGGCGTCCGGTGTAGAAGACGGTCAACACAGATTGGGCCGCGGGATCAAAGAGCGAATCTGCTCCATGCTTGCAGGTTCCAATGCTGCCTTTTCGATCAGCCTGCGTTTGACGAGGGCGACATCGTCATCGGCGAGAAGTGGCGAGTTCCATATAAAACTTTCCTGGATCGCAGCGTTGATCTCGTCAAATTGCGCAACGAGCCATGGCTCGAATCTCTCATCACTTTCGATCCACGCACCAAATTCCTCGATCTCATCCTGACTCCAGTCAGACCTGCCGGAGAAGATATCGGCCACGCAGTAGCCGGAGTAGTACGACGGCGCATTGGGTGGCTCACCTTCCGGCCTGAAGTAGCCGACCACCAAATGATCGCGCAACTGTTCCGACGATGGGATATTCAGGCGAATCGCGACAATCGTGAAATAGATGCGATTGTCGTCCGAGTATTGCGATTTAAGCAGATCCACGTAAGGACTCGCGCTGAGCGCGACGTGGCGGCCACTCTTCAACATGGGCATGGCAAATACCCCGCGTTCTGCATGGACGAACCCATCGTCGCTGCAATGCAAACGAGCTGCGCCACAGATGAAGCCTGAGACATGCCCATCTCGGCGATTGAGACTCCGCAGTCGCAGGTTCTGAGATCACTCCGCGCTGAAATACCCCTGCCGCGCTCCGGCGGTGAAATCGGGAGATTTCGATGAACCATTCCGACCTTGAACTGCAGTTGCTGGCCCGGCTGCGCGCGAAGGGTAAATCCGCCGCCGCGCTCGGCATCGATCTGGGCACCACCAAGAGCAGTGTCGCCTGTGCATCATTCGATGCTGACACCGGCACGCTGACGTGCGAGTGCCTGCAATACGATCAGGGCGATGGCACGCGACGCGTGGCGGTGCCGTCGGTGGCGGCGCGTGATGGCGAACGCCTGTTGTTCGGTGCGCCGGCATTGGCACGGCGGCGGCGCTCCGGCGTGCTGCCCGAGCGCGACATCTTTTTCGAAACCAAGAACCTGATCGGCCTGCGCTACACCTATGCGCGCGCGCCACAGGGCTTGCGCAATCCGAGCGAGGTCGCCGCGCAATTGCTGCGCCACCTGCGCGACGGGATCGCCGATGCAACGGCCAGGAACGCAGGGTTTCCTGCGGTTGTTGCGGTGCCGGCTTCGTTTCATGGCGCGCAACGTCAGGCCACGGTTGCGGCGGCGCGCGCGGCGTTCGCAGCGAAGTCGAACGATGCAATCCGCTTGATCGACGAGCCCTACGCGGCCTTCGTCGATCTGAAGTTCCGCAATCCCGAGCGCGCCGATGCGTTGTTGCGCGAGGACGCGAATATTCTGGTGTTCGACTTCGGCGGCGGCACCTGTGATGTGGCGATCTTCCGAGTCGACGCGATCAATGGCGGCACGCTCGGTGCGCGCCTGTCCGGCACCAGCCGCTATCACCGCCTCGGTGGCGGCGACATCGATCGCGCCATCGTGCACGATGTGCTGATTCCGGCGCTGATCGAACAAAACGAACTGGATCGCTTCGCGTTTTCCTGGTTCGAGAAGCGCCGCAAACTCGAACCGCAGTTGCTCGAAGTGGCCGAACGTCTGAAGGTCGCGTTGAGCTTGCGTGTGGCCGCACTGCACGCGGCCGGCAAGACCGCAGATGACGCGGAAACCGTGCGCGGCGTCGCGCTTGCGCTGGAATGGCAGGGCGCCACGTTGTTTCTCGACGAGCCGAGTCTGTCGCTGGCGCAATTCGACAAGCTGATGCGCCCGTTCCTCGATCCCGAACCGGCGCCGGAAGCCGGCGACGAGTACGTGCAGCGCAGCTCGATGTTCTCGCCGATCGCCCAGGCCTTGATGCGCGCGCATCTGGAACCGCACGATATCCACGGCATCTTGCTGTGCGGTTCGAGCAGCCTGTTGCCCTGCGTGCAGCACGCGCTGGCCAAGAAATTTCCCGATGCCGGACAGGCGTTGCTCGGCGATGCCGAGCAATTGCAAGGCGCAGTGGCGCGCGGTGCGGCATTGCAGGCACTGAGTCTGCAAGTGCTGGGCGAGCCGTTGATCGCGCCGGTGTGCAGCGCCGAACTTTCGCTGCGCGTGGTTTCCGGTACCGTACCGCTGTTGCGTGCGGGCGAACGCGTGCCGAGCGCTTCGCGCGAATCGACGCTGTTGCGCCCGCCGCGCGACAGCGCCCACGCGCAAACCGATATCGCGGTCGAAGTCGTCGCCGACGCCAACCGCATCGTCGGGCGCTCGCTGTGGCGCCTGCCCGCACCGGTATCCACCCGCGATCGTCTCGCGCTCGACTGGCGCATGGACGATAACCAGTGCGTGGAGTTGCGCCTGGCGCGTATGGACAACGACGACACCGAACCGTTCGTGCAGCGCTTCGACGCGCCGATCATGCATCGCGACCCGGGCCAGCTGGTGCGCTGTCGCCTGCTCGAACGCGAAGAAGCGATCCGCAACGACGAAATCCCGCGCGCTGAACACGGCGAGGCGTTCGAGCAGCACGCCAAGGATTGCGCCACACTGGGCGAATTCGAGAAGGCGCTGCATTTTCTCAGCCTCGCCATGCAGGAGAAGGGCGCCACGCGCGGCCTGCTCAATCTGCGCGGCATCTACCGCGAACGCATTGGCGACCGCGACGGCGCCATGGACAGCTACCGCGAAGCTGGCGAGTGGTCGGCCACACATTTCAACGCCGGCCTGCTGCTCTACAACCACGACGAATTTGAGCGCGCGCTCGCCGATGTCGACTATGCGCTGGAACACGAACCGCGGCGTGCGTATCGCGTGCTGCGCGGCGACATTCTCGACAAGATGGGCAAGAAGGACGAAGCGCGGCTGGAATGGCAAGACGCGCTCGCCGGCACAATGCAGCTTCAGCAGATGGACGACTTCGAACTCGGCTGGCTCGAATCCGCCGCGCGCAAACTCGACGACGGCGCCCTGCGCGAGCGCATCAAGCGGGTGCGCAAGCAACAGGCCGAGCACACGGTGCTGGTGCTGCGTCAGGGCGAACTGCCGGAAGTCGTCGACACCAGCACCGCACAGCGGGAGATCTTGTGAGCATCGAGATCGAGCGCTGCCGTCTGTCGTATCGTTGCGAGCAGCGCTGGGAATCGCTCGAAGTTCTGCCCGCCGATCCGCGCGTGCGGTTCTGCGGCAAATGCCAGTCCGCCGTACACTTGGTCGAACGACGATCCGAATTTGACGAGCTGACACGCCAGGGCAAATGCGTGGCCGTGGTGCATGCGGATCGGATCGCCGGCGTTGGCAAACCCGAGATGCTGCGCAAGATCATCTTCCTTGACTTCGACGGCGTGCTGCATCCTGATGGCGTCGCATTGTTCTCGCTGTTGCCCCTGTTCGAGAGCTACCTCGCAAAAATGCCAGAGGCGGAGGTTGTGGTCAGCTCCACTTGGCGAGAAGACCACACGCTTGAGGAGTTACGGCAGTTCTTTTCTCCCGCATTTCGTTGCAGAATTTCGGGCGTAACCCCGTCATTGGATCGTGGTTACGATCTCGGCGGGAGGCAGATGGAGATCCAGTCCTACCTGACGACCGAAAGCCTCGATGGCAATGATTGCAACTGGGTCGCACTGGATGACAACGCCCTGTTTTTCGAGAACTCCTGCCCAAACCTCGTGCTGACCGACTCCAGCAAAGGCTTCACGGAGCAAGAGGGCGAGAAGCTCGTTGCGTGGTACAACCGCACATCGATCGCTGGCAAATGATTCGATCAATCCGAGCCTGCTTCGCGACAGCCCCATGCGCTTGGCGCAAGTTGGTCGGCTGCGGAAGTTGCGCGACAAGATCACGCCAGCGCCGACGTATCCAATGGAGCACCTTGAGTGGCTGTTCGGGCGGAAATCCAACTGACGCAGGAGCAATTGATGAAGCGCACGCCGGATGTTTATCTTTCGAAGCGGTTTACCGAGGCCGTCGATTACGCGCGCGAGCAGCACAAGGAACAGACGCGCAAGGGCTCGGGTATCCCGTACATTTATCACCTGCTTGGGGTCGCGAGCCTGGTGCTCGAGTTTGGCGGCGATGAAGAGCAGACTATCGCAGGGCTTCTGCACGATGTCATCGAAGACTGTGGCGGCAAGCACGAAGCCATCATTCGTGAACGCTTCGGCGATCGCGTCGCCGATATCGTTGTGGCTTGCACCGACGGCACCGAAGAATCCAAGGCGCAGGCAACTACGCCGGAGGCCAAACGCGAAAACTGGCGCCAGCGCAAGCTCGCTTATCT
Source organism: Rudaea sp. (assembly GCA_035703725.1). Classification (GTDB taxonomy): domain Bacteria; phylum Pseudomonadota; class Gammaproteobacteria; order Xanthomonadales; family Rhodanobacteraceae; genus Rudaea. Next base: position 7,862 of record DASSXQ010000148.1, on the reverse strand, counting down.
TGCCCATCTGCGCGAGGAATCGGCGGATGCGCTACTCGTTTCGTGCTGCGACAAGCTGCACAACGCACGCGCCATCGTCAACGACCTGGAAGATCCGGCTGTCGGCGTCTCGGTATTCGATCGCTTCACCGCTGGGCGCGATGGCACGCTGCGCTACTACCACTCGGTGGCGGCTATCTTCCTCAAGCGTGGCACCAAGCCCGCGCGTGCGCTCGATGCCACCGTTGCCCGCATGCACGAACTGGCGGGCACGAAAGCACGAGTGGTATTGGATTGAGCCTTCCGGGTCTGCGAATGGCCATCGAACCGGCGCCTCCAGATAGTCCGCGCCTTTGTGCTTCCAAACCGGCAGCATCTCGCCAGCGGGATCGGGCGGGATCGGGCGGGATCGAAGTCGCCGTCTACCGTCAAACCGAAGCAAGATCGCTTGCCGTTCTCATGGGTAGGCTTGAATTCATGCCGATGGCTGTCGTTCCAGGCGAACGCGCTCTGCATCGCGGCGTGCAAATCCCAAAACGCGTAGATTTGTACTTCAGGTTTGTCCTGCAAACGCTGCAATGCACTCGAGCATCGTATTGTCGTGGATGTCGAGAACCTTGCGCAGTGGATTTTGATAGCCCCCCGCGAGATTCCACGCAAGCGGCAGGTTCATCTCCCGGCATTGTGCAAACACGATTCGATCGCGCGTGCGCAGTTGCTCGGTCGTCAGCCAGCCACCGAGCGGATCGTTGATGTGCGGGTCGGCGCCGGCCTGATACAGCAACACATCGCAGCCGGCGAAGCGTTGCATGATCCTCGGAATGGCTTTGAGAAAATCGTTCGCCTGCGCGGGTTCTTCCCAGTCCGCGGCGGCGCTGTAGTGCTCGATCCAATCCAGGCAGAGCTGCTTGATGATGTCGGTGGTGCCATTGCCGTAGTGCTCGTCGAAATCGAGGATGCCGACGCGGTGCGCGCCTTCGCCATGCACGACTTGCGCGGCAACGACGAGCCCATTGAACGTGCAATAGCCGCCGCCGGATTCGTAACAAGCGTGGTGGAATCCGGACGCGGGCGCGACGGCGACGCCCGATTCAATCGCCGCGCGCGTCGCCGCGATCATCGCGCCGCTGGTGTACGGCAGCGCCGCGGCGATCTCCGGCAATGTGTTGCCGAATCCGTTCGCGATCCTGCATTCCAGTACGGCGCGCACATAGCCGCGATCGTGCGCGAGACACAGTTCTTCGAATGTCGCCGGCACCGGTTCGCGGTATTCGAGTACCGGAAACCGGCGCCGCCACGACGCAACCACCTCGCGCGGCTTGCCCGCGCTCGGTGAGAACGATTGCGCGTTGGCGACCATTTCTTCGCGGTAGAAAACGCAAATCATGGCTTCACGGCTTGCCGAAGAAAAACAGCCAGTCGTTGATGTCCAGGCGCAAAGGCACATCGGTGTTTGCGCTCAGCGCCTGATGCCAACCTTCGTAGTCGCGCAACTGGTTGGTGTGCCACGCCAGTTTCCTTTGCGATTCTTCGATGCCGTCGCGCAAGTCGTCGCGAATGGACACGCGCGCGGCGTTGTCCCAGTCGCGGCCCTTCGGACTCACGCCGGCCGACATCACGAGCTTCTCGTCGAACTCGAGCCCCTGCGTGCGAATCTCGTCGAGAATTTCCTTGCGCTTGGCCAGCCACCAGGCAAGGCGATCTTTGTGATATTTCATCTTGTCCGCCGCGGCTTGCGCCAGCTTGCCGGCCGCGTATTCGAACTGCCATTCTTCTCTGCGCATGACTGTCTCCTGTGGGTGTGTGAGTCGGTGGCTGCCGACGACGACAGTGTGCGATGGTGCCGTCGCAAGGACTGCGACTGTGAAAACTTCCCTATTCTTCTCCGGGTTGCGGGATTGCGGAATAATCGCGGCCATGGCAATTGATTACGTCGGGGTGAGTTCGCGCGAGCGCAAAAACAGTGCCGCGCACTTGCTAGCCCGCGATTTGAAGTTGAAGATTTGGGTGCCGGAATCGGTATACACGGCATTGACCCTTCTCGCCGATGCCATGGAAGTCTCGCGCCCGGAATGGGTTCGCTACGCGCTGATCACACACGCATTTGGGCGTTTGCGGCTGGGCCAAGCATTGTTGGAAGTGCGCGAGGCACCACGCAGGATGACCTGGCGGCGCTGGCGCAGCGCGAAGATACCGATATTCCTGCGTTGACGAGCGCCATTATCCGCTGCAATTCCAGGACTGCGTAGCGCTTGCTACTGCCGAGGCGCTTGACTCGCATCTTGCGAAACGCGGGCGCCGCATGCGCTGTTATTTGAACCGAGTGGCCGTCATGGCCGCAGCCAATGAGTAAGCGCTGTAGCAATTTTGCCTCGCGCGCAGGGAGCGCCAAAGCATCCTTGCCAGTGGGCGGCGATGTCCGAGGACGGCCGTATGTCGATGCAGGTCGCGCGAGAATCGCACTCCGCTCGGAACGGACTGAACGGGTGATAGTGGCTTCAAAAATCCTACCCGATCCCTGTCCTCCGGCATCGGCAATACCCAAGCCAATCCTTCGCTGGCAACCGTGTGGCGTCCACGATGCATGTCCTCGCGAGACCGTCCGGTAAATACCTCCAGCGCCATCGCGGCGAGTCGCTGCACATGGCATTGCCGTGATGAAGATGGCAGATGACTGGCGTTTTGCATCGCGCTTTGATGCTCATGCGACAGGATTGCAGTGGGACGTCAATTTCAACAATCTGTACAATGTGCGAGGGAACAGGAGGGACAAAGTCTCACGTCTGAAGGCAACTTTGACGGTAGGTTTTGCGATTTTGCTTCCGAGAACCATGCTGAGCAAAGGTTTGGTGGCCTTTGTTCGAGAGCACCCATACCACCAATCTGCCCGACATGTCCGTCGTGGCCCGACATTTGCGACAGCACGATTCCACATGGACATCTTCAAGATTTTCTCGATCGAGGCGGCGCATCGCTTGCCGAATGTGCCGGCTGGACACAAATGTGCGCGATTGCATGGGCATTCGTTTCGCGTCGAGGTGCATGTCAATGGCGTGCCGGGTTCCGAATCGGGCTGGGTGATGGATTTTGCCGATCTCAAGGTGGCCTTTGCCCCGATACTCGAGCAACTCGATCATCATTACCTGAATGAGGTTCCAGGCCTGGAAAACCCGACCAGCGAGTGTCTGGCGATCTGGATCTGGGATGCGCTCAAGCCGCGTCTGGCGCAGTTGAGCAAGATTGTGGTGCATGAGACATGCACGTCAGGCTGTGTATATACCGGAACTCACTCTGCGCGCCCGTAACACGCAACCGCCATTTTCTTGATTTGCGCAAGCGCACAATTTGGCGCGTTCACGTACGTTCCAGCCAGCGTGCTGGATTTGCAAACTTGTCGCGAATACAACGATTTACCATCGCTTATCGGGATTTGATCCAAATATGTTGCAATGCAGCAACTGTTGCGGTATAGTGCGTCCACACTCCTAGTAAACCCGAGGGCAATACCATGTACGAGCAAATCAATTCCCAGTTCCTGGCGATGAGCAAAAACTTCGCCGACATCGCGTTCAAGGCCCACGGCGTTGCCGCCCAAGGTGCCGAGCGCATTGCCAGCCTGCAGTTGAAGACGCTGGAAGACCGCATGAACGCCGCCGTGGACTTCTGGTCCGAAGCCGCCGAACTGCGTGATTTCGACAGCGTCAAGGCGTTCTGGCCGAAAGGCGTCAATCTGCTGAAGGAATCCACCGAGACGTTGTATGCGAATGGCCAGGAAGTGTTCGGCCTGACGTTGAAGACCAGCGAAGCGCTTGGCCAGTTGGCCAAGACCAACTTCGAAGCCGCCAACGACCGCTTCAACCAGCAGGTCAAGACTGCAGCCAAGAAGGCGTCCAAGTAAGAATAACGCGCTGGCTCATTGAGCCTGCACAACGAGATACGCTGCGGGAACTCCCTCCCCTTGATTTTCGCAGCGTACTGGGCCGGGTGGTTTACCATCCGGCCATTTTTTTGCCTGAACGCTTGACGCATCAGGCCCCAATGACAAACAGTGCGACCGTGCATGCCATCGCACCGGCCCAGACCAGACTGCGCACCGTCGCCCAATTGGCCAGATAACACGCTCCATACAAAAGGCGCAGGACGACAAACGCGATAGCCAGCATGTCGATGCGCCCTTGCGCGGCGCCCAACTGCTGCGCGATCAACACGCCAGCGGCAAATGGCGCGAACGCCTCGAACGAGTTCAGGTGTGCCCAATGCGCTCGCAAGGCAATGCCCGTCAGGCTGGCCTGAAATTCGCGTGGCGAGTGATTGTCGAATCGTCGCCGCCCGATGGTTTTTGCAATGGCGGTGAAAAGCATCGGCATCAGCGCCGCAACGAGTACACACCAATAAGACACATGCATGGCTTGATCTCCCGGGAAGAGCTCGCATCATCCACCACGGCCGGGTTTATGCCAAACTTGGATTCACCGTGCAGATGCAGCCCCATCCATGCCCAGCTTGATCGTCACCTCCGGAACGCTTGCCGGACAGGTATTCAGCTTTTCCGACAATGCCGTTGTTGGTCGCGGCCAGTATTCGGATGTGCGCCTGAACGACCCGACCGTTTCGCGTCGCCATGCGCTGTTCCGACGCGATGGCGGGCACTATTTTCTGCACGATCAGGGTAGCGCCAACGGCACCTTGCACAAAGGCGAACGCATCACCGATGCGGCGCAATTGCGCGATGGCGACGAGTTGCAATTCGGCGAGATCAAGACCATTTATCGCAGCGCAGACAGCGACCAACCGTCGTTGCCCTCGATTGCCGCGGTCAACGACACTGCCACCCGTGCCCGCGGAACGCTCGATGCGCAAATATCCGTCGCCGAGCCGAAAGCAACGCCAGGCATGCGCGATGTATTGGCGCGACTGAAGTTGTTTGGCGATCTGGGAACGCTCGCGCGCAGCCAACAGGAATTGCGCGAACAACTTGATCTTGCCCTTGCCGCAATCCAGACCGCGTTTCCGCAGGCCAGTCATCTGGCCATTTATCGACGCATCGCAGGCAGCGAGCACCTGGCAGTGCTGGCGCAACGCAATAGTCCGGAAGGCGAAACCGTTTTCGCTCAGATTGAAGGATTTCTGCGCGAGGCATTGCGCCTGCAACATGGATTGATGGTTGTCGACCAGGCCGATCGCGACGCACTGGGTGCCAGGCTTCGTGCCGCTTCCGTGCCCGCGTCTGTGCTGGGAGTTCCTTTGCGTCTGGGCGGTGACGTTCTGGGCGTGCTTTATCTGGACAGCGCCAAAACCGGGCAGGCCTGGCGTCTTGCGGATCAGGAAATGTTCGCCGCCATTGCCGGCCAATTGGCGTGGATCATTTGTGCGGCGCAAACCCAATCACCCGAGCGCGCGATCGAAGCACATGACCTTGCCTTGGCGCGTCGCATCCAGCAACGCTTCCTGCCGCAATCCCCACCCTCGTTGCCCGGCTATCGATTTGCCGACAGCTATTCGGCAGCGCGCGTGATTGGAGGCGATTATTACGATTTCTTCCAGTTCAACAATGGGTATCACGGCCTCGTGGTCGCCGACGTTTCCGGCAAGGCCGTGTCCGGGGCGTTGTACATGGCGCGCCTGAGTGTTCAGGTGCGCATGCTGGCAAAACATCTGGCCGGCCCGGTTGAATTGCTGACGGCGCTCAATCGCAAGCTTGCGCAGGAATTGGAGCCTGGCATGTTCGTGACCATGATTGCGGCATCACTCGATCCGGATTCCGGCAAGATGAAGCTGGCCAATGCCGGCCATCCAGCCCCCCTCGCACGAGATGCGGATGGCAGCGTCCACGATCTGGGTGCCGAAGGTGCACTGCCGCTGGGCGCGATGTCGGACACGATGTTCGAGCAATACACGGTGCAGTTGGAGCCGGGCGGCTGCGTGCTGTTCTATACCGATGGCCTGGACGAAGCGCACAACGCACAACGCGAACTTTTCGGCAAATCGCGCGTCGTGCAGACCCTCTCCGAACACGGCGGCACAGCGCAATCCGCACTTGACGCGTTGTTGGCAGAATTGGCCCGCTTTACCGTCGGTGAGATTCAAAGCGACGACCTTACCCTGGTCACCTTGAGTCGCGATCGCCCGGCGTAACTGTCCATCGCCCACAAACCCGTTGCAGCGTTGAGGTCGTGTTGGATCAGACCCATGCACGCTATTCGTGAATTTCGCCCCCGATGAAAACGGCGCCTCGGCGCGCATCGCAACGACGCCTGCTTGGGTGTTTCCGTGAACAGGTGACCATTCCCAGCCGTCAGCTTGCCCTGCAAACGGCTGCTCATGAGCGCGCAGCAAAAACCTCTGCATTTTGCACGGCCGCAAGAATCAATCGGTCATTCCGCACCGAATGAAATTCATAAACCAACGTTGAATCAATCACTTGCCGTTACCAATCCGTTGGCACAAGGCTTGCGATGTTGTCAATGCGACCTGGCGTTGAACAGCTCGCAAGCAGGTCTTCAAAAAGCAACTATCAATCAGGAGAAACACATGACCTACTCAGCACTCAAATCCATTGCATTGACCGTTGCGGTTTGCGCCATTCCTTTCGCCGCCAGCAATGCGTATGCAGCCAGCGCTCAGTTGGACTGCAAACTTCACTACTCACTGACTGGCTGGTCAGCGATTTACAAGCACGCCGAGGGCAGTGGTACGGTCACCTGCGCCAACGGTGCCACCATGGCCGTAGACATTGCCGCAAAAGGCGGTGGCTTGACCGTCGGCAAATTCCATATCGATGACGGCACCGGCGCATTCACCGACGTACACAGCATTGATGAGGTGCTTGGCGATTACGTCCAGGGCGAGGCGCATGCTGGCGTCGGCAAAGCGGGCCACGCGCAAGTGCTTACCAAGGGCACGGTATCGCTCGCTCTGGCCGGTACCGGCGAAGGCGTCGATATCGGTATCGCGGTCGGCAAGTTCACGCTCAAACGCGCCGGCAGCAAGTGAGTTCGATTTCGACCCGGAGCGGTCGAACAAGGTGCACGGATGCACCACCTTTCGACTCGGAGCAGTCGATCAAGGCGCACGGACGCGCCGCCTTTCGACTCGGAGCATTTGACCTCGGCGCAGGGATGCGCCAACTTGTTCGCGTAATCCATTCTCTACGAAATTGGTGGCATCTCCCGGGACCTCGGGTATCAGACGCGATCAGCCATGCCTGATCAAATGCCGTTCTTGTCGTGGGGCCGAATGCATATCACTTGGATTTGCCGCCCACCCCGGTTTTCTTGAATTCCTGTGGAAGGTCTGCGCAGCCCCATGAATTCCAGCTACCGGGCATGAAGCAGTCAATTTTTTCGGTCCTTGTATCTTTGTATACTCGATTCAATCAATCTTCGACCTTTTGCCCGGTTTTTCCGAAGTGTTGGCGCGTTTTTGATTCGATTTGTCCTTTTGGGCAGTTGTCAGACGCAATTATCCTGCGTTGGACAACAACGCATTTCGCGGCATCCACAAATTCGACAAGGCAAACTGCGTAATGATCTGGGCCGTGTTGGCGGTATAGCCCGCGTCGCCGAATGCACGGACTTCTTGGCCGTGTAGCAGATTTGCCGCTTCGGTGATGTCGGCAGCATTGGCTGGCGTCGTCGTGACCGTGTGCACCTGAGCCGTCGAAGAATTTTTGGAAGGCGCGATCAACAAGTCCAACCAAGTGCCGAGCTTCACGGAACCCCGTGGTACCCAGGGAGACCGCAATGTCCCCGATATCGGATGTGGGGAGCTTGCGCCGGAAGTAATAGACCCCGCGGTGGACCGCAATGTGTGAGCGTGGCGTGAGCATCGTCCTCAGACGACCGACTTCCCGCCGATCAGGGACGAGCTTCACAACCCCTCAC
>DASSXQ010000143.1:0-29032 GCA_035703725.1 Rudaea sp. | reverse complement strand
ATCCGTTTCGTTTTCGGCAGTGGCCGAGAACAATGGATGCATCATGTCCGGCTCGGGCAACGTGTCGCGCACTTCGGCAATGCGCGCAGCCAGCGCATCCGAATCGGGAAGTTGCGTACTGTCGCTTTCCAGTGCCGCGATGGCTTCACGGATCAACGCCACGGAATCGCCCAGCACGGCAGCACCGCGCTCATCGGGTGCCCGACGACCAGCACGCAATCGCTTGACGTAACTCTCCAGCGGCGCAAGCACATGCGTGATGACGGGGATATCCACCATCGCGATTGCGCCATTGAGCGTGTGTACCGCGCGCAGCAGCGGTTCGCTGGCTGGCAGCAATGGATTGTTGGCGAATTCGCCGAGATAGGTCTCGATCACCTCGAGATGACTGGCAACTTCGCTTTTGAGGATTTCGAACAACACGGGATCGATGTTCGGCAATGGGCCTTGGGCGAAATCCGCCAACGATTCCGGATCGCCACCAGCAACAACCGCCACGTGCTCCGGCGGCATGGAGAAGGCGTCGTGAATATCCACGGAACTGTCCAGTTCGACAGGTTCGTCCAGCACCGAGATCGCCGCGTCGCGCTGATCACCTGGTGCATCCGCGACCGGCATCGATGAAGCATCCGCGGCGGATTCATCCGCCACCGGCACCAGGCGCTTGACCAGGCGTTTGACCTTCTTCATGCGTTGCGCGCCGCCGCTGCGAACGTAAGCCTCTTCGCCTGCAGCAACCTCGTCGGCCACACGCATGATGGCGCCGATATCGGTTTTCGGAGCGCCCTCGCCGCGCAATGCGGCAAGCAATTCGGGCAATGCAGACAAGGCGTTATCCACCAGCGCGATGCTGGCGGGACCCGGCATGATGGTCTTGTCGAGCACGCGATTGAGCATGTTCTCGATTTTCCAACTGAACTCGCCCAGAGCCATGGCCCCGACCAGGCGACCGGAGCCTTTGAGTGTATGGAATGAGCGACGAATCGGCTTGAGCGTTTCAAAATTGCTGACGTCGGATTTCCAGGTCGGAACGCAGCGATTCAGATTATCGATTTCGTCTTGCACCTCTTCGACAAAGACTTCACGAATCTCCTCGTCGATGTCATCCGACGGCGTGGCAGCGAAGCTGGCATCGGCGATGGGCGACGTCGCGTCAACATCGGCAACGTCCTCTTCGATCTCTTCCTCGATTTCAACGTAGCGAACTTTTGGTTCCGGTACTTTTGTGGCCTGCGTTTCAGCCAGACGCAGGCCCGAAAGATCGTGTACGGGCGGTTCGTGGGTCAGCGTATTTCCAACAATCAAATCTTCCAGTCCGTGGCCGGGAGCAACATCAACATTTGGTTGCGCATCGGTATCGAAAGACGCTTCGACGATTGCCTCGGGAGTCGCCGCTTCGGCCACATCTGCGTCTTCACCCAGACCTACGTGGGCGATGTAGCTGTCAAGACTTTCTTCGGTCAACTCGATGCTGGGCATTTGCGCGGAATTTTCTTCCGCGTCGCCGAGCTCCAGCTTCATGCCACCTTCCCCGGATGCCGGCAGATCTTCACCCCAGCGCGGAAATTCACCGGCGTGTGCGTCGGCAGCCGACAACGAAGCGGCGGCCGATGTGGCGTCGGTCCCGTATGCAACCGCCGTTGCCGGTCGCTGTGGCGGCGGCGATTGCGGCAATGAACCGCCACCACCGTCATCATCGGGTACCGGCCAATAACCCAATGCAGCCAGACTCTGCCGGGTAATTTCCAGAATCTTTTCGCGGCCGGGACGTTGTTCGCGCGTGGCTTCCATGTAGTACTCGATCGACGCCAGCGCATCGGCGAGCTTGTCCAACTGCTCGGCCGTCGGCACACGCCGATGACGCAGAAGCTCGACTTCCACGAAACGCACGATGCCACTCATCAACTGCGCAGGTTCGGACAGATTGAGCATGCGCATGGCGCCTGCAATTTCTTCCAGCAACCGCGGGATGGGTTCAACGCGCGAATGATCCCAGGGCGATTCGATGAACGCGATCACGTCCTGTTTGGCTTGCGCGATATTGGTTGTCGCCTCGTTGATCAAGGCATCGAGAATCTTGCGAACTTCTGCCTTGGGCAATTCCAGTTCACCGGTCGACTCCTGACTGTCGGCGGTTTCCGCGCCGAGACGGTCAATGTGATCATCCAGCGAGGCCTCGACATAGAGCAGGGCGCCAGCCACATCGAGCAACGTGGTTTCGTCCGCGGGTCGGGACCTGTTGGCGATTTCCTGCACGATGCCGCGCTGTTCCAATACGACGCGACGCGGCACGCCCAAACCAAGCATGCCGAGCGTGTCGCCCACGCGGTCGAGCACCTCGGCTTGCGTACCCAGTTCGGCCGGATCGCCGTCGTGTGCGCGCAGGAAAATATCCAATGCTTCCTTGACGCGCAGCAAGTCGTCCTTGATTGCGGCTGAAACTGTATCCAGCAATGCGCGATTGTGTCCGGAAATCGATCCTTGTGCGTGCTCGATTTCCTTGTCGCTTGGCAGCAGCGAATCGAGTTTGTAGGTTTCACGAATGGCCGTGGCACGCTCGCCCGGGCCGTTGGAATGAGCAATGTAGTACAGCAGATTCTTGAGCAACTCGACGGGTGGCGACGTGCGGAATCCGGCCTCGCCGGTGTCGACCAAACGCTTGATTTCGCGATCAACCTTGCCGAAAAGCAGTTTCACCGCGGGATTGGCTTCCAGCGATCCGGTCGAAACGCATTCGATCACACCTGCGGCAACCCACCACAACTTGCATGCCATGTCCTGATTGCAATCGTTGCGCAAGCGATCCAGCACGCCGATCAAGCGTTCGTGCTGGGTTGCCGGCGCGTCGTCGCGAATCCAGCGCAGCAACGACAACTGAAAGGCGCTGCGCAGGCGGGCCGCTTCTGCCTTGAGCTGCATTTCCGGCATTGCCTGGGCGGCGCCGGCCACATCGCCCGGTACACGCGCGGAAAGATCGGGCGAGAACAACACCGATTCGGTCAACAGTTTTTCGCCACGGGTTGCGCGCAGGTCATTGAGCAACGGCAACAACACGATCGGAATGTCCTTGTGCCCGCTCTGCAGGCGTTCAAGGTAATCCGGCAACTGCACGATGCCGCGCATCAACACGGCGTAGGTTTCATCTTGTGGCTTGATTTGTTTGTCGAGCAAGGCCAGAGCGACGCGCTCCATTTCCTCCACGACCATCGCCGCTCCGTACAGCTCAACCATGCGCAACGTTCCCTGAACCTGATGCAGGTAACTTGCGCAGAATCGCATCAGGCTGGAATCGGCCGGATCTTCGACGTACGCCTCAAGCGCCTGACGCGCCTGTTTCAAGGTCTCGTCGAGTTCCTGCTTGACCCAATTCAGGGTGGTGAAATCGATGCCATCTTGCAGTTTCATAGCTGTTGCCTCAACAATCAGATTGCCGAAAAAACCCGCCGCGGGTTTTCTCGGGTGTCTCGCGCGAGCCGTGCCCGCGATCGCCGCCGTGCGAAACCATCATCCATGCGATTGATCCGCTTGCGCTGCATCCGTGCATCGCAGTCAACGAGCGCTTCACATCCCACTATTGCGTACAAACGCCAGCACGTTGCGACTTTCGACGCGCTGCAGTTTGGCGTGGGCAAAATTCGTCACCTCGCCTGCCCCCAATACGAGCAGACCGCCCGGTTTGAGCAGGTTGGCAAATGTCACCAGCAATTCGCGACGCCGTTCGCGCGCGAAGTAAATCAACACGTTCTGACAAAAAATCAAATCCAGCCGTTTCAACGGCGCCCGCGCCGCATCGAGCAGGTTGAACGACGTGAAGCCAACGCGTTTGCGCAGGGATTCGCGGATCTGAAAGCTGTCCTGATCCAATTCGTCGCAATATTCGTGCCGATATTGTTCCGGAATCTCGTGCATTTTCTGGCGCGGGTAAAGCCCGGCACGACCTACGGCCAAAGCCGGTAGACTGACGTCGGTGGCGGTTACACCAAAGTACATGCGCGGCTGGTTGGCAGCGCGTATCTGCGCATCGAGCACCATCGCCAGCGTGTAGGCTTCCTCGCCGGTAGCGCAACCCACACTCCAGGCATGCAGCGACGTCGGCTCCGCCGCGCCAATCATGCGAGGCAGCCATTCGTCGCAGATCAGCGAAAACGAAGGCGGATGGCGAAAGAAATGGGTTTCGTGCACGGTCAGTCGATCGACCAGTGTGGTCCATTCGATCGCCCCTTCGGGCACTGTCTGCAAATCGCGGAAATACGTCTCGAAATCCGCATGCCCGGTTTCGCGCATGCGCCCACGCACACTCGTCACCAAAAACGCTTTGCGCGTCAATGGCACGACCACACCCGTACGCTTTTCGAGAAAGCTCGCCCAACGCGCAAATTCGCTGTCGTCCATGCCCGGCATGGGTGCCAGTGGCGACCAGTTCCCGTGGGCTGTAGCCATACCCGATACTCACCTCGAACGACACGCAATCCATCTTGCGATCGGTTTCAACTGTTTGCGTTCGTCGTGTCGCATGTGAATTGCATTCCACGCCCATCGAGAAACTCCTCGCACCGCTTGTTCGTGGTATCGCACGACGCACACGTCCATTTCGGACGCCATGCGTCACTGCTTACGCCGGCAGTTTGAAGTCGGCCACCGAACGTCGCAGATCGGCAGCGAGTTGGGCCAGGTTACCGATCGACTCGGCCGTTTGGCCGGCACCCACCGACGTCTGCGTGGTAATTTCCTGAATCACGTTCATGGTTGCCGAAATGTTCGTGGCCGCCGCGGACTGCTGGCGCGCGGCCTCGGAAATGTTTTGAATCAGGTCTGCCAGATCGTTCGAGACCTTTTCAATCTCGCCCAGAGCCAAGCCTGCATCTTCGGCCAGACGCGCACCAGCAACCACTTCCGTGGTGGTTTGTTCCATCGACGTGACCGCTTCGTTGGTATCGGCCTGAATGGTTTGCACCAGTGTTTCAATTCGGCGGGTAGCGCCGGATGCGCGTTCGGCCAATCGTTGCACTTCGTCGGCAACCACCGCGAAGCCGCGACCGGCCTCGCCTGCCGATGCCGCCTGAATTGCGGCGTTCAAGGCCAGAATATTGGTCTGCTCGGCAATGTCGTTGATCAGTTCGACGATCGATCCGATTTCCTGCGAGGATTCGCCGAGGCGTTTGATACGTTTCGACGTTTCCTGGATCTGGTCACGAATCGAATCCATGCCCTGAATGGTCTGGCGCACGATGCCCGCGCCCTTGGACGCGATCTGCACCGAGCGCTGCGCCACGTCGGCCGATTCGGCCGAGTTTTTCGATACCTCATCGATGGACACCGCAATTTCATTGATGGCTGCGGATGCCGAAGTAATCTGTTGTGCCTGATGCTCGGCGGCTTCGGCCAAATGCATGGCCGTGGCCTGGGTTTCCTGCGCCGATGTCGACACATGCATCGCGGTGTCGTTGATGGTGGTAACCAGCGATCGCAGCGCTTCCACGGCAAAGTTCACCGAGTCGGCAATCGCTCCGGTAATGTCTTCGGTCACCGTCGCCTTTACCGTCAAGTCACCTTCCGCAAGCGAACCCATTTCATCGAGCAAGCGCAAAATGGCTTCCTGGTTTCGCTGATTCAGTTCAGCGGTAACCTGATAGCGTTGACGCTGGCTGCGAATCTGGCTGAGCACCAGCAATACGACCAGGATGATGGACAGCAATGCCGCAACCGCACCAATGAGCAAGCTCGGGAAAATGCGGCTGGAGGGCAAGTCGTTGATGCGTTGGGCAACCGGATCGGCTTTGAGCAAAACAGTCTGCGAGTCGATGGAAGCCTGGTCGGCGGCCTGCTTTACATCCTGCAACGCCAATGCCGAATCGAGCAACTTCTTGACCGAATCGCCGACCAGCGCCTGCCATTGCGTGTTGACATCTTCGAGAATCTGTTTGGCATTGGCATCGCTCATCGCGCGGATATTCAAGTCGGGATTGCCGCCGATCAAACCGGTAAGCACCGCACCGTAAAACTGGGCATCGCGGGCCAGACCATCCGCCGCAGATTGCGCTTCTTCGCCACCCTGCAAGATGGTCTGTACGCGGCGCTGCATGCGGTCGGCGAGCAGCATCTCACGCGAAGAAATCATCACTTGATTGGCCGAACCGTTTTTCTCGGTGAGGATCTTGACCACCTCCTCCATGCGCGAGTTGAGCACCGGCATCTTGGCATTGAAATCCGCCGCCACGGCGGCAGTATTCAGCACTTGCTCCTTGTTGCCGAGGATCTTGGTGGCGTGGGTATTGAGCACTGCCCAGGCACTGTCCAGATCCTTGATTTGCGCCTTTACCCCAGAGGTATCCGCATAACCGTGCATGTGGGTATCGGGATCCCCGTTCTTGAGTTTCATGAGCATGCCGTCGATGGTGTTGCGGGTCTGCTCGAGACTCTTGAACGCATCGATATTGCCGCTGGCAGCGTCGTTGGCCACAGTGGACAACTGTTGCGAGAGCACCTGAATCTTGGTGACCAACGCACTAGCCTTGGCATCCTGCGAGGCGTTGTAAGTCAACAAGCCGAAGTCCAGAACGGCCACTATGATCGCCAAGATCAGCAATACGACGAGCAGCGTATTGGCACCTGCCCGTTCCTTACCGCCAACTGCACCAGTCGTCACACTCATAACTCACCCCTTCGGATAGTCGACGGCGTTCATGCTGCCGCCTGAATGAAATCGGGTGTGCGAACCAGAGCCGCCATGCTGAACAGGCCCCAATGCACATCGCCCAAAGGATAATTCTCGGCAACGAATCGCTGGAAGCGTTCGTCTTGTTCTTCCAGCGCGTCACTGCGCTGTTCCTCGGTAAAACTTCGTTGGCCGAGCAATTCGTCGATCAACAGCCCGACGCTGCCACCACCCTGCCGCACCAACAAAACACGGCTGGAATCGGTCAACTGCGTGCGTTCTTCCATCAAATACAATTTGAAATCCACCACCGGCACCAGGTTGCCGCGCACGTTGGCAACACCCAACAGCCAATTGCGCGTGCCCGGCACGATGGTCAGCGACGGCATGGTGAGGATTTCATTGACCTCGTTGATGCTGCTTACCAGATGCCGTGGGCCGACGCGAAAACCGATTCCGCGCCACAGGCCCGGAGCCTCGATCTGCTCCGGCAAACCGGCGACGTGCGCCAGACTGCGTCGCTCGTAGTCTGCCAGCGCTTCAAAGGGCGACAGTTGCCGGGAGTCAAGAACTGGGGACATGATCGATTCAGCCCGCCAGCAGGTTCTGAATCCGGCCAAGCAATTCCTGCTCGGCAACGGGTTTGACGAGGAAGTCTTTCGCACCCTGGCGCAATCCCCACACGCGATCGGTTTCCATCGACTTGGTCGTCACGATCAGGATGGGTATGGATGAAGTATCGCTCTCGCGGCTGAGCATGCGCGTGGCCTGAAACCCGTTCATGCCGGGCATGATGACATCCATGATCACCAAATCCGGACGCGCGCGTTTGGCCATGGCAATACCGTCTTCGGCATTGGCCGCGCTGCTCACCTGATGTCCGTGTTTCTCGAGCAGCGTGGTGAATACGCGTACATCGGTTGGTGAATCATCGACGATTAGAATATGCGCCATCGTTTTCCCCTTGCCTGTACTGATGGCCTCCACGCTCACCTATGGCTGACATGCCGGCGAATGGCGCCGAGCAATTCTTCCCGGGTGAACGGTTTGGTCAAATACTGTTCCGAACCCACAATGCGACCACGCGCCTTGTCGAACAGGCCATCCTTGGAGGACAGCATGATCACGGGCGTGGCTTTGAACATTTGATTGTTCTTGATCAGAGCGCAAGTCTGGTAGCCATCCAGACGCGGCATCATGATATCGACGAAAATGATGTTGGGCAGTTGGTCGGAAATTTTTGCCAGCGCCTCGAAACCATCGGTTGCCGTAACCACTTCGCAACCTTCTTTCTTGAGCAGGGTTTCAGCCGTGCGGCGAATGGTTTTCGAGTCATCGATAACCATGACTTTCAAACCTTCCAACTGGCCATCTTTTGCTGTCTGTTCCACGTCCTACCCCCAAACCCTACGGAGTGCCGAATGCTTGTTCGCGCATCGTTGCCCGCGCAATTGCGCAAGTCTTGCCTATGCTGTTTAACCAATACTTAGCAAATATGTCAAGTATTTCCGCTAAGCGACCATGCTTGCTGGAAAAAATCCCGACTCACATTGACCAAACTGGAGCAGCAAACACGCTCGGCGCATAGCGCCGCAGTGGTAGTATAGCCCGCCACCGGTCGCTCGCGCCTTGTCAGCCATGACTTGTTTTTCCAGCACATCCCGTGCCAACAATCACCAATTTGCGCAACTTTGCGCCGTGATTCGGCCATGAAATTGCGCGTCGCGGTGCTGATGGACCCGATCGAACACGTCCACGTCGAGAAGGACTCCACCTTCGCGATGCTGCTGGAAGCACAGCGGCGCGGGCACGACGTGTTCTATCTGACGCAAAAATCCCTGGCCCTGCGCGAAGCTGCGCCGTGGGCGCAGGCCGCCGCGCTG
The DNA here is from genome assembly GCA_035703725.1 of Rudaea sp. Classification (GTDB taxonomy): domain Bacteria; phylum Pseudomonadota; class Gammaproteobacteria; order Xanthomonadales; family Rhodanobacteraceae; genus Rudaea. The sequence continues at coordinate 20,494 of DASSXQ010000143.1, read as the reverse complement.
AAAGTGCGTGACGATCCGAAGCACTGGTACGCGCTGGAACCGGCGCAGTGGCTGGATTTGCGCGAGGTCGACGTGATCCTGGAACGCAAGGATCCGCCATTCGACGAGCAATTCCTGTATGACACCATGGTGCTGGAACTGGCCCAGCGCGCTGGCGTGCTGGTGGTCAACGATCCGCAGGCACTGCGCGACGCCAACGAAAAGCTCTATGCATTGCATTTTCCACAATGCATTCCGCCGACCCTGATCGCCAGGGACGCCGCGGAGATCAAGCGCTTCGTGGCTGAGGTGGGCGAGGTCGTACTCAAGCCGCTGGACGGCATGGGTGGTCAATCGATATTCCGCAGCCGTCGCGACGATCCGAACCTGAATGTCATTCTGGAAACACTGACCGGCGAAGGTCGAAATTTTGCGGTCGCGCAACGCTATTTGCCGCAAATCAGCGCGGGCGACAAACGCTTGTTGCTCATCAATGGCGAGCCTGTACCTTACGCACTGGCGCGCATTCCGCAGGGCGACGAATTTCGCGGCAACCTTGCCCGCGGTGGCAAGGGTGTTGGCATGCCGATTACGGATCGCGAGCGCTGGATTGCCGCGCAAGTAGGACCCGAACTGCGCCGTCGCGGCATGATTTTTGTTGGCCTGGATGTCATTGGCGATTGGCTCACTGAAATCAACGTCACCTCGCCAACCTGCATCCGCGAGCTGGATGCGCAATTCAATCTGAATATTGCCGGACAACTGTTCGATGTCATCGAGGGCAAGCGCCAATGAGTGCCGCTGTCGGTAGTGGCGATCGACTCGGAGTCACCCTGCTGTTTTCCTTGATCGCCCACGGCGTGCTGGCACTGGGTATCACCTTCAGCTTTCCCAAACCGGCGCCAAGCCTGCCCTCGCTTGATGTGATCCTGGTGCAATCGGCCAGCGGCGAGAAACCAGCCAAGGCGGATTTCCTCGCCCAGGCCAACAACTCCGGTGGCGGCAACAGCGACCGCGCCGTGCGTCCAAGCGATCTGACGTCGAGCACACAACCGAAACTGACTCCCGGCATCGCGCCACGGGCCACCATCACCTCGGCCCCGAGACCGCAACCACCGACACCGCACGAATTGTTGGTTCAGCAAAAATCATCATTCACGGTGCATACCGAACAAGCGGCTCCGGAACAGCCTCGGCAAGACGAACCGAATGTTCACGAGTTGATGGAAAAACGACTTGAAATGGCGCGCCTGGCCGCAGAAATTGCGCATGAATCGCAAGCTTATGCCAAACGTCCGAAAAAGAAGTACATCTCCGCCAACACCAGGGAATATGCCTATGCCGCGTATATGGCTGCCTGGGTCGCACGCATCGAGCGCATCGGCAATCTCAACTATCCCGACGAAGCGCGTCGTCGGCAATTGCATGGCCAACTTGTGATGACGGTGGCACTTGACCGATCCGGCAAGATCAAACACATCGACATCATCGAATCCAGCGGACACAAGATTCTCGATGATGCGGCCATCCGCATCGTCAAGCTGGCGGCCCCGTTCCCGCGGATTCCGACAAAAGAAGGCGTCGATGAGTTGTACATCACGCGGACGTGGCAGTTCTTGCCGGGGGATATTTTGCGGAATCGGTGATGCAGCGGGAAATCGGGATTGGGGGATCGGGAATCGTAGAATCAAAAGCTGGTCTTTCCGGCGGCTCTGCACAGCCGCAGGCTGATCAGGTTGGAATCCAGTTGTTGTGGGCGCTGCAGGCTGATTTGGACGGCGGCTGAAATCCCCTGCTGGACCGCGTCGGCACACCTCGCCATTCAGTGCGGCGCTAGTACAATACCCACATGACTATCCTGCAACCGATCAGTAATCTGGCCAATCACTTCCTGATCGCGATGCCGTCCATGCGCGATCCGGGTTTTCGCCGCGGGGTCACGTTCATGTGCCAATACGGCGAAGACGGCGCGATGGGGCTGCTCATCAACCGACTCTCCGAATACCGGTTGGGTGACGTACTCGCGCAGATAAACCTGAAATGCGATTCCAGCCAGATCAGCAATGCACCGGTGTTGATTGGTGGGCCGGTGCAGCCTGAACGGGGTTTCGTACTGCATGCGCCGCACGGAACCTGGGAATCGTCGTACAAGATTTCCGAACGGCTCTGTGTCACCACATCCCGCGATGTTCTGGCCGCCATTGCTGCCGGCGAAGGGCCATCGCAGGCGTTGATCGCCTTGGGCTATTCCGGATGGACAGCAGGTCAGATCGACAGCGAATTGAAAGAAAATGCGTGGCTCACGGCCAGCGCCGACGAAAATATACTTTTTCACACACCACTGGAACGTCGCTGGGAAGAATCGGCTGCATTGGTTGGCGTGAACATTGCCAGCCTTACGGGCTATGCCGGGCATGCGTGACAAGAGCAGGGCGCAGCATCGAGAGCCGGTAGCGAAAAGCGCAGGGCGCAGGGTTGAATGCCGAGGACGCGAGACCGAATCGCAACCTTCGGTTTTGCCGGATTCATCCAGCCACCAGCCCTCAACCATCGGCCCTGAATCCGTTACTGTCCTCGGCTTCGACTACGGCGCCAAGCGCATTGGCGTAGCCGTCGGCAACGCGCTGACCGGTGCGCGTGCACTGGATGTGATCGGCAATGGTGATCGTGGGCCCGATTGGCAACGGATCGAAGCGCTGTTGCGCGAATGGCGACCCGGCGCGTTGTTGATCGGGCTGCCGTTGACCATGGATGGCGAGGAACAAGCCAACAGTCGTGCAGCGCGCGCATTCGCCGCTGCGCTTGAGCAGCGATTTGGACTACGCACTGATTTGGTCGACGAACGCCTGAGCTCGCACGCGGCTGCGTCGCGTTTTGCCGCGCGACGAGCAAGCGGACAAGCGCGACGCAAGCATGCGCAGGCGCTTGACGCGGTTGCCGCAGAAATCATCATTGAAACCTGGTTGACACAATTGCCCCGGCAATACCCTGACCCGGACCGAACATGATCGACGACACCAGTGCGAATTCGACCGCGGCCGCGCAATCAGACCGCCACGGCAACCTGCGTCATTTGCTGACTCTGGACGGGTTACCACAGGCACAATTCATCGGCTTGCTTGAACGCACTGAACGCCTGCGTCGCGATAGTCACGCCGGCACGAAACCACTGGATTTGCTCGCCGGCCGTACCGTCATCAACTTGTTTTTCGAGCCGTCCACGCGCACGCGCACGTCCTTCGACCTGGCTGCCAGACGCCTTGGCGCTAGCGTAATCAATTTCGATATCGCCAACTCTTCCACCATCAAGGGTGAGAGTCTGCTCGACACGGTACACACGCTGGAGGCCATGCATTGCGATGCATTCGTCGTGCGTCACAAGGAAACGGGCACACCGGAATTCATTGCACGCAACTTGCACTCGCGCGCTGTCGTGATCAATGCCGGAGATGGCAGCCACGCGCATCCAACGCAGGGACTGCTGGATGCGGTAACGCTGCGATTGCATCGGCCTGACACCCACAACTTGCGTGTGGTGATTTGTGGCGACATCCGCCATTCGCGCGTCGCGCGCTCCGACATTCACATGCTGCGCGCGCTGCAGGTCCGCGAAATTCGCCTGTGCGCACCAGAGCAACTGCAGGCGGATCCGACCGAATTTCCAGATTGCCACATTTTTTACAATTTTGACGAAGCGCTGGATGGCGTCGACATCGTCATCATGTTGCGCTTGCAGAAAGAACGCATGCAGGCCGCCGCGATTCCATCCGAAACCGAATACTTCGACCGCTTCGGGCTTTCACCGTCGCGCCTGAAGCTTGCGCGGGAAAATTGCCTGGTGATGCATCCGGGACCCATCAATCGCGGCGTGGAGATTGCCAGCGAGGTTGTCGATGGGTCGCAATCGTTGATTCTCGAGCAAGTTGCCAATGGCGTGTTCGCGCGCATGGCTGCACTGACGCAATTGCTCAACGTCCATCCCGACTAGGGGCGCGGGTGGCAGAAAGCGGCGGACAGCAATTGCGGGGCCAAAGCCGCTGTCGCTCACGATTCCGTGGGGTTGCGAAATTTGCGCAGTTGCACACAGACAAGCAAGGCTCAATCACGCATAATTGTGGTTCTATTGCCGTGTTCGCGGCAAATCCGGAGCATCCATGATTCGCATTCGTCTTCTCGTGTGCAGCATCTGTATCGCAATGCTGCTCGCTGCTTGCAGCAAAGCCGGCAGCGATGCCAACGCGCCGCTCGCCTTTGTGCCTGCCGATACGCCTTACGTATTTGCCAATATCGAGCCGACGCCCAAAGCCGTCACCGACCAGTGGTCCAGGCACATGCAGGAATCTTGGCCGGTTGTGTTTGGCATGTACGACGACATGCTCGGCAAACTGGACAAGAAAGGCGATGCGAAGAGCGCCCAGCTCGTCAAGATCGCGCATGTCATCGTGAATGAAGTCAAGACATTCGACAATTGGGACAAATTGCGCAAGATCGGACTGAAACCGGATGCACTGGCCGCTTTCTATGGCGTCGGCATCGCCCCGGTCATGCGCATGGAACTGGGCGATCCTGCAGCATTCAAGGCTGAAATCGCGCGGATTGAACAATTGGCTGGCGAAACGTTGCCGGTCGGCAAAACCGGCGCACAGGAGTATTGGCAGCTTGGCGACGAGAATGTCATATTCATGATCGCCATTGAAGGCAAACAACTGGTTGTGACCGTCGCACCCAAGAATGCCAGCGACACGCTCAAGCAAACCTTGCTCGGCATGATCCGCCCGACTCAATCGCTTGCTGCATCCGGTGCGCTGCAAGCTCTGGCCAAACAATATGATTATTCTCCGTACGGCGAAGGTTTCATTGACTTTACCCGAATTGCAACACGCTTGAGCAACGCGCCAACAGGCACTGATCTGGAAATTGCCAAAGCCATCGGCTTGCCAACCGACGGCAGCGACGCGGCATGCAAAAGCGACTATCTGCGTATTGCAAAAAAATTCCCGCGGCTTGCTTTCGGTGCCGAAGACGTCAGTGAAAAGAGCGTGCAATTCGGCATGCAATTGGAAACCGATCCGGATCTGGCCAAACAACTCGTCGCTGCGCTGCCAGCCGCTCCGGGCACCGGCGCGCCAGGCGAAGGCATTGTCGATTTCAGCGTGTCGGTTCCACTGCTCAAGCTCAAGGAATTCTGGCTGGCGCAAGCGGACGCCGTCGTCGCAAAACCTTTCGCCTGCCCAAGCCTGGCGGATGTCAACGAAGGGTTCACCAAACTCAAGTCCAAGCTCGACATCACCATTCCACCGCCGCTGAGCGACATGCTCGGTTGGCGGGTGATCATCGATACTTTGCAATTGCGTGCAGACGCCATGCCGAGCGTATCCGGACGATTGCTGTTTGCCTCAAACAATCCGGCTGCCGCGTTGGCGATGGCGCAATTGACCATGCCCGCGTTGAAGGACCTGAAATTGAGCGCAGACGGCAAGCCGGTCGCATTGCCTGCCGGACTTGCGCCAGCAGGCACGCCACCACTTTTTGCGGCGATGTCCGACAAGGGATTGGCGATTGGTGCCGGCACCGGCGAAGAAGCCGCGCTGGCAAAATTGCTGGCCGCGCCAACCGGGGACAAATCGGAATTCCTGCGCATCCGTTCCAGTGGCGCCACTTACGGCCTGTTGGCCGATTTGATGGGACAGACCAGAGCAAAGCTGCCTGCCGAATCGCAAGGGCAACTCGACGCACAAACGAAATTGTTCAAGATTTACGAAAAGTGGGTCAAGTCCGTCGAGTTGACCATGAGCGTCAACGCACATGGGATCGCCCTGGAAGAATCGGTGCAGCAGAACTGAGCACTTCGGGTTCGCCGAGAATTTCGGCGAGCACTCGCGCGCGACAAGCTCACGCAGATCGCGCGGGATTCAACCCACCCACAGTAGCCGGCCGCGAAATCCGCGGCCGGCGCTGTCGACATCATGTGCGTGCAAAATGCGCCGGCCTGCAAAACGCACCGTCTCGGTGACGTCGACTTCAGCCAACACGTGCATCTCCGCCGCCGCTGCGCTGGAATGCACGATGCGGCGTGCAGGCGCCAGAATCGCATTGGGCAATAGCCGATAACCCAGGCCACGCCAATCGCGACTGAAGCCGGTTGCGATCTGGAACACGGCAATGCCGTCCGTTGCGAGCACACGCAAGAATTCGGCAATGTAGGCACGCTGCAAACGCGGCGGCATGTGATGCAAGGTAATCACCGAATAAACCAGATCAACGCTGGCGTCGGCGAGAAAACCCAGATGCGGTTGCGCGTTTTCCACGAAGCGCACATTGGCCAGATGCGCATTCACCTCGCGCGCTTGCGTCAACATGCTCGGTGAGATGTCCACTCCGATCACTTGCGCATAACGCGATGCCAGCGCGCGCGTCAGGCGCCCGATCCCGCAACCGAAATCCACGGCAGTTGCATGGTCACGCGGGCGAGCAAGTTGCTCGCAAACCGCGTGAATTGCGGCAATCTCGATTTCGCCAGCCGCAAAAAATTCGTCTGCGTCCCAGCGTCCGCCGCGCTTGTCCGGCCGTGAAAGAATCGCCCAAAGCGGGTCATCGTTACCCAGCGCATTCCAGGTCGCGCGCAAGTGGTGTAGATCGTTGGGCATGGGAGAAGAGGAGCGGAAGTGGGAAGTCGAAAGAGCATCAAACATCAGTCCAGCGGTTTTCAGCCGTCGGATGACGGGTCGAACTGGAATCCAATTTTTGCTCTTGATTGAAGGTCACACGGGAAAAGAAAGAACTGGGTTCCAGCATTCGCTGGAATGACGAGCTCGTTATTTTCCGGTTCCCGATTCCCGATTCCCGGCTCTCCAATCAATTTTCCACCAGTTCCACGCCATCCATGCCTTGCGACAAGGTGTGCGCGTCGCCGCCCTGGGCGAGTTTGATCTTCAAGCGCACTTCATTGGTCGAATCAGCATAGCGCAACGCATCTTCGTAGGAAATTTCTCCGGCTTGATAAAGCTCGAACAAGGCCTGATCGAATGTCTTCATGCCCAGATTGGTGGATTCCTTCATCACATCTTTGAGTTTGTGGACTTCGCCCTTGCGGATGTAGTCCTGCACCAATGGAGTGCCCAACAATACTTCGACGGCGACGCGCCGCGCCTTGCCGTCGGGTGTGGGAATCAATTGCTGCGCAACAACGCCTTTCAGATTCAGCGACAGGTCCATGAACAACTGCTCGCGTCGATCTTCGGCAAAGAAGTGAATGATGCGATCCATGGCCTGATTGGCGTTGTTCGCATGCAGCGTGCACAGACACAAGTGACCGGTTTCGGAAAAGTTGATCGCGTGCTCCATGGTTTCGCGCGTGCGCACTTCGCCAATCATGATCACGTCTGGTGCCTGACGCAGCGTATTCTTCAGCGCGTTTTCCCAGGAGTCGGTGTCGATACCAAGTTCGCGCTGAGTAATGATGCAGCCTTCGTGCTTGTGCACATATTCGATCGGGTCTTCGATCGTGATGATGTGACCGGTCGAGTTTTGGTTGCGATAGCCGAGCATTGCCGCCAAGGAAGTTGATTTGCCGGTACCGGTCGCACCCACGAAGATGATGATGCCACGCTTGGTCATCGCCAGCGTCTTGATGATTGGCGGCAGGCTGAGTTCCTCGATGGTTGGAATCCGCGTTTCAATGCGACGCAGCACCATGCCGACGTTGTTGCGTTGGTAAAAGCAACTTACGCGGAAGCGACCGACGCCGGATACGCCGATGGCAAACTGGCATTCATGGGTTTTTTCAAACTCTTCGCGCTGCGATGGCGTCATCACGTTCAACACCATGTCGCGCGACTGCTGTGGTGTCAGAGGATTTTGTGTAATCGGCGCGATGCGTCCATTCACCTTGATCGATGGCGCAACGCCGGATGTGATGAACAAGTCCGACGCCTTCTTGTGCACCATCAATTTGAGGAAGGAGGTGAAGTCTATGGCGCTCATGACCAGCCCTTGGAAAACAACGATATTCGCATGCTACGCCAGCCACCAGCGCTTGCAAAGCCTGTCGCGTCAGACGTTTGCGATACGGGTCGCGGATGCATCGCGGGTTCGGCGAATTTGCCCCTGTGCGCCGTGGTTTTCGGACTCCCGACGTATGCCACGAGCAAAATTTGCCGCTGCGATGGCGCCTCGCGGCACCTTGTGTCCATGACGTGCATTGCGCACCGGAATCAGTGCAATGCCGGCAACTTCAGGTCGTGCGACGCATCACCCGTCGCGCCCGTGCGCAAGTCTGGCGGCAGATGCCCGACATCGCCGACGGACAAGACCTTGAGGCGCCCATCGGCCTCGACGCGAATCCGGGTGATGCTGGCATTGCCCACCGACATTTCAAGCCATGCCTTGGTATCCACGCCCAATGCGCGGGTGACCAAATAGCGGATCACGTTGCCATGGCAAACCATCAAATCGGTTTGTTCACGGCCTGGTGCCGGTTGGAAATACCTGGCGAAAACGCGATCGAGTCGTGTCGCGCATGCCGCCAGGTCGGCTGGTTTCTCATGCGCCGTGATTTCGGCCCGGCGCGTCGGCGGCGTGCATTCGGCCAAATCATCAACCACCTCGAAATGCCGGTCCGGGAAATTGCTGCCAATGGCGGCTGCCGTATCACGCGCGCGATTCATCGGGCTGACCAGCATGGCATCGAAGCGCTGCGGCAGTCCGGCCAGACGCGCGCCAACCAAATACGCCTGAGCCACGCCAATTGGCGACAGGTGCGGCCCAACGTTTGGCGCAAACGATGAATCCGGGACGTAATTGCCGTGTCGCACCAGGATGATCGTTCTTGCTGCAGATTTTTCTGCCGCGGATTTTCGCACATCGGCAGCGTGCGCCGTGCCGACGAGAAAAAGACAAGACAGGACCAGCAGAAATTTGTTCAAATGTTCGGCCCTGCCGATGTGAGACCGTGAATCTTACCGTGCCTGCAGCAGCGATGCGGCGATTTTTCCGCACGTCGCCCGTGCAAATGCCCGACACGGGTTCTTCATCAGGCGATCACGTGCTGCGCTATCGCCCTCGGCCCAGCGTTGCAGCAAATTGCCAACACTGTCGCGACCGGCGTCTGTCATGGGCGATGGTTGGCACCATGGCGGTCTTCGGGCATGGCCCGAGATACGATCGGATCCCGCATCAACGCCTTGCCAGACCCACATCCGCGAATGCCGCAAAAACCGATCAGGGGGCAACAACCGGCCGTGATAAACAAGTCCGATCCGATGCCTTCTTGTGCGCCGTCAAATTGAGCAATGAGGGGGAATCTACCGCGCGCATGGAGTAGCGGACGGGTTCAAAAATCCGCCATTCTGCAACCGGATTCCGTGCAATCGCTCAACCCCGTGCTGCACGTGATGACAGCACCGCACGCTGCCGCCGCTACTTGAAAGTTTCCTTGTTCTTGGCGCGGCCGATGGCTTGCTGGCGCGTTACCAATCCGCGTTTGACCAGATCCTGCAGGCATTGATCCATGGTCTGCATTCCGTACTGGTTGCCGGTCTGGATCGATGAGTACATTTGCGCAACCTTGTCTTCGCGGATCAAGTTGCGGATGGCCGGAATGCCAACCATGATTTCGTGGGCGGCGATGCGTCCGCCGCCGACTTTTTTCATCAGGGTCTGCGCAATCACGGCGCGCAACGATTCCGAAAGCATCGAGCGCACCATCGGCTTTTCTCCGGCCGGAAACACATCGATGATGCGATCGATGGTCTTTGCCGCAGACGAAGTGTGCAGCGTGGCAAAGACCAAATGCCCGGTTTCCGCAGCGGTCAGCGCCAGCCGGATTGTTTCGATATCGCGCATTTCGCCGACCAGAATGAAATCCGGATCTTCGCGCAATGCCGAGCGCAAGGCTTCGTTGAAGCCATGCGTATCGCGATGCACTTCGCGTTGGTTGATCAGGCACTTTTGCGAGGTATGGACAAATTCGATCGGGTCCTCGATGGTGAGGATGTGGCCATATTCATTCTTGTTGATGTGATCCACCATCGCCGCCAGCGTGGTCGATTTGCCCGAGCCGGTCGGGCCGGTAACCAGAATCAATCCTTGTGGCTGATCGATGAGTTCCTTGAAAATCTTGGGGCAACCCAGGTCTTCGAGGCTCAGTACCTCGGAAGGAATGGTACGGAACACGACGCCGGCACCGCGATTCTGGTTGAACGCATTGACACGAAAACGCGCCAGCCCGGGAATCTCGAACGAGAAATCGACCTCGAGGAATTCTTCATAGTCGCGGCGCTGTTTGTCCGACATGATGTCGTACACCAGCGAGTGCACCTGCTTGTGATCCAGCGACGGAATGTTGATCCTTCGCACGTCGCCGTCCACGCGGATCAGCGGCGGCACCCCGGCCGACAAATGCAAATCCGAAGCCTTGCTCTTGACAGAAAATGCCAGTAACTCGGCGATATCCATGCGATATTCCCCTCAATTCAAGACGAGTCGCGCGCAGGATACGCGCTTGCGTTTGCAGTATAGCGCGATAGTTTCCAGGCAGCGCAATCCCTCGCAGGCACAAACTTTGGAGACAATGTTGATGATCCATGCTTGCACCGCAAAGCAGGGGCGGATCCCTGTCGCGTTGCAGCGAACCCGACAGCCGGTACGCCTGTCTGGCATGTCCAAGGCGCAACCTGGTGCACCTGCAGACGCACACGAATTGTGGCCGACTCGCGCAACAAAATCCGGGGCGGTAGACGCAAACCCGTCAGGTCACTGCGGGTCTGCAGCCTGCCCCGGTGTTGCACGACAACACCGGGGCAATTGTCGTCACGGTCGACAGTCTTCGAAACCGTCGTTGAACAAGAGGTCGATATTTGCCAGCACCGAGAATCCGGCACTGTCTGCGCTCGCATTCAAGGTCCCACTGCTGACGGCATGGATGATGATACCGCTGGCAACAGCAAAAAACGGCTGACTGCTGGTCAACGTGGCAACGCCATCGACCATGGTGGCGTTGCCCAGATTGACCGGACCTCCACACACCGACACGCTGAAATCCACGGTACTGCCGCTGTCGTTGGTCAGCGCATTTCCGTGACCATCTTGCTCGGACACAACGACGGCACCCAGAACGTCACCCTGCGCTACGTCCACGGGTTGCGTGGTGAAGACCAGCACGTTGGCAGCGAAGTGCGCCTGTACCGTGCAATCGTCAACCACTGCATTGGTGGTGAAATCGTTGCCGGAAAGTACGCCACCGCAGGTGCCATCCACGGTATCGATGTGGTAACCGTCAGCCGGGGTCAACACAAAGCTCGTCGTCTCGCCGTCGTTGACGGTCTGCGCGTTGTTCGGCGAGATCGCACCATTGCCGCTGGCGACGCTTGGCGTTACCTGATGGGTGACAGGCGCCGGGCTCACGGCAAAGCTCACCGGTACGCTCGTCAGTGTGTGGGCGGCGTCGTCTGACGTCACGCACAAGTTGGCCGTGTACGTGCCCACCGCCAACGCGGTTGCGTCGGCCGTCACGGTAACCGCGGAGCTGCTGCCACCAACGGTTGCTCCGGTAGACGGAGTCGCGCTCAACCACGGAATATCGCTCGGAGCCATGCAGCCGACGGAGGACACGTTTTCTGCCGTAACGCGATCAATGCCGATAATGTTGGAATGCGTACCAGCGGGCCCGCCATCCGTCACGTAATAGCGAAATGCAATGCGTCCGGTACCCGATGCAGGCAAACCATTGAGCGTGAACTGTGTCCAGACATCGGGATACCCGTTGACGCCGGTTGCGTCCGGACCGCTCTGCAAACTCGGATTGATCGTGAGCAGCACGGTGGAGAAATCGCCCGTATCGGTTGCGCCGGTTCCAAAATTGGTGCAATCCCCGGTCGTGCACAGGCGTACTTCCAGACGATCGGCATAATTCGCGTTCGTCGCTGTGCGCGTCCAGAAACTGGCGGTTGCGCCTGCGTCGAAAGTGATTTGCGGCGTCAATAACCACTGGCTGATCGTACCGGCGCCAGTGGTGCTGTTGTAGTTCACGAGAACGCATTCGTTGCTCCCACCATCGTACGCAGGCGGGATCGCGGTTCCACCGCATTGCGCCCAAGAGGAATTGCCAAGTGGCTCGCTGTGATTGGCGCGAATCCAGCCACCGGTAGTGACCAGCGTCTCGACATCGGCGAAGCCCTCGTCGAGTGTCAATGCCAGCGGCCTTTGCGGATTGGCACGCGGTGCCGCGACATTGGCGATCGAGCCGGTACCGTCACGTGACGCGAACATCTCAGGTGAAGGCGCAGCGCGCGGGCTGGTCATTGCATCGGCGACCGATTCGGCAATTGACCAGTTCAACGTCTCGCCGCCAATGTTGCCAATACTGAGCGGCGTGGTCGTCGATGCGCCCACCACTGCACTCAGCGACAGCGACGTGGGCGCAACCTCAATCGTCGGTCCGAGTCCGACGTTCAACGTGTAATCCTCAGCCTGTCCGTAGCCCGCCGCATTGCAAGGATCGCCGGCAACACCGAATCGCTTCATCACGCGCATGCGGGTGTGCCCGACCATGGCCGTGGCAGGCACGGCAATTTGCCCGGTAGACTTTTTGCCATCCGCACCCGTGGAACTCTTCAAATCGCTCAGTACGTAGGTCTCGGCAACGTCGGCAAAATCGCCGTCGTGATTCCAGTCTACGTACACTCTGATCGGATTGGTGTAAGGCCCGTCCGTGTTGCCTTCTACGCTGATCGGAAGCGTTTGTCCGACAATTACGCCACCAACGATGTTCGTGAAATCTTCCAGTGCAACGGCACCTGTGGTGCTTTCCGAAGTGGCATGGTCGATACCGGCAAAGGTGACGTGGGAAATTGGTTCGACGCCGTTGGGGAAGGTTACGTCGCAGTACGGCTGCGGAAAAGACAACGCGCCTGTGGTGAAGCTGAATGCGCTCGAATACACACCCGCGCCACACGTGCTGTTGGCCATGACCCGCCAGTAGTACGTGGTCATGGCGGAAAGATTCACGCTGGTGCCGGTGCCCGGAACATTGGTTTGCGTGCTCACAATGTTGGCGAACGCTGCATCGGTAGCCACATCAACGTTGTAGCTGGTTGCGCCGGCACTCGCGCTCCAGGAAAGGTTTGCGTTTGGCGAGACATCGGTTGCGCTGTCGGCTGGCTGCGACAGTGCAGGCGCGGCGGGCGCGCCATTGGACACGTTCAACGTGCCGGCAACGGTTTGGTCGTCAGCACCAGTCGCGTGCCCGGCCACGTTGAACGCAATGGCTGCGGAACCCACGGTGCCATCCACGGTCAGGCTCAAGCTGCTGCTGGAGCCAGGCGCGACGGGGTTTGGCGAAAATGCTGCACTGGCACCCGTGGGTAAACCCGTTGCCTGCAACGTGATCATGCCGGTGAACGGCGGCTGGCCGAGAGCCGTTGTGTCCACGCTATAGATCTGATTTCCGGGTGCGCAGACATCGTTCGATGATGGTGTCAGCGTGAGCGAAAACCCCGGCTCAATCGTGCTGCAAACCGGGCGCGTGCCGCAGGCAATTCCGTGCGCGTTGAATGCATCCCAGATGCGGCAGGCGTTTGGTGTGCCGTTGCCGAGGTTGCCGTCATCATCATCAGCTGCCAGGTACAGGTTGTACCAATTGTTTGAAGCGCAGCCATTTACCGTGGCGCTGGTGCTGCACTTCCCGCCCGAAGCCACCTGATACGCGTCGGTGTTGTTCGGCAGGATGCCGTACCACAATTCGTCCATTTTTTGCCAGCCGGCGTCAGTACCCATCGCGTCAGCCAATGCGTGGGCAAGATCCCAATTTGCACTACTGGCAATATAGCTTTCGCAATGGCCTTCGTAACCCATTGGGCCTTGGTAAGGCTGACCTTGCGGGGTGAGATACGGACAACTCATGCCATTGTCGCAATCCGGACCGCCGCTGGCGGTAATCGTGGCGGGCGTCACCACAAAGCCGCTGGGGCCAGCCTGACTGAACTGGTTGATATCGCGCACACCCGTACAACTTGCCGAACAGTTCAAACATTCATTCTGGTTGGTGAAAAAGCCATTGCCAATGCAGCCATCGCGGGTCTGCAAAAACGCAAACGTGTCGCCCGTGGCTTCGCCAGTGCCGAAATCGTTCGGCGATTGACCGGCCACGTTTTGCTGAATGCCATGTCCGAATTCATGCATGAACACGCCGGACAATTCACCAGTATTGGCGCAACTGATCTGGGCGTTTGCGATACCGGACTTGAAAAAATTCAGCGCCGAACCGTCCCAATACGCATTGCACAAATCGTCAATGTTGACGTTTGCCGTAACTTTGCCATTCAACCAGGAATTGCCCGGATAAAAGCTGGCCGCCTTGCGGTTGATCTGGGTCAGGTAATAAAACGCGTTGCGCGCCGAATGCGTGCTGCTGTTGTTGCCAGGCTTTGTGCAATCGGTGCCGCCGCTGGTGCCCAGATGCAAGTTGCCCGTGCTGGAATCGCCAAGCGATGGGTTGCCGCATGCATCGGAAATATTGATATGCGCACCATTCAGGGTCGTACTGGCCGCTGCGCCACTGTAGTCGTACATGCCGCCAATATCGGTCGTCTTGGTGCTGCCATTGCTTACATTGGCATACGTGAAAGGCTGGATGATTTCGGATACGGTATTCGGCTGGCCGGCGGGATATACGCCACCGTCGACGATAGCCGCTGCGTATTCGTTGATGTCGCGCACGTCGATGACCCGATCCGTGCGGGCATCGACCAGCACCTGATAGGTGGTGCGATCACCATCGACGCGGAAAACGAAGCGCCACACCAGCTTGTGCGCGTAGCCGGTTCCGGGCGCGCCGCGAAACGCGTGTCCGAGCATCGCTGCGCCGTCCGGCATATACGGGCGAATCGACAGAGAACCGCGATCAAGCCAGTCAACAACCTGAGTACCCGCGGGGAAATTCAACGCCGCAAAAGCTTGCGTGAAAGCCGCGCTGGCACTGCTTTGCGGCCGCGTGTCGATTTCGACCGGGGCGACCAGATAGGTTCCGAATTGCACGATATTGCCGGCAGCAATGCGAAAGAACAAATGCGCACCTTCCACGGCAAGACCGTCTTTCACCTGCTGAAAGTCGATGAACCAGTGCGACTGGTCTTTACCGAACGGTTGCGCGGACTTGTTGTCGACCTTGAATTCCAGTCCCTGGGTCTTGAGTACGTCGGCGTTTTGCTTGATGAAGCCATCGAGCAGGGTGCTGATGGTTGCCAGGTCCATTGGTTCGCTCGCTGTCAGCCCCAAACTGGCGCGGCTCAAATTGTTTCCTCGTCCTGGAAGCAATGGAATGCCACCGCCGGAAAACATGTTTGGACGATCACCACGACTATCCCAGGTGACGACCCAATGACCGGGGTAACGTTTGACGAATCCCGCGATGGTCGTGTTCGTCGGGGAGAGTGCGGTCAGCGACTGCGTGGGTCCGATAGAGGGATGCACATCCAACTCGGCCGCATGCACGAAATGCCCGACTTTGGCGGGCTGACTCGAATTCGCGTCCGGCGCACGGATGGCCCAAGCCGACGTATTCAATATCGTCAGGCCCAGCAAGATGAGCAGAAATTGCACGCACGGCTGACCAAATGCCAACAGGCAAAGTTTGTTTCGCTTCATGAAATCCCCCAGACAACTTCGACCGCAAGAATCGGCAAACGCCTGCCGCCACAGTCATCAATGACCGCAGTTTCGCGTTGCACTCTTGAAACCCCTTGTCAGCCGGTTGCTGACGGCGAAAACTTTAGCGAGCCACCATGGCTGCGTCAACTCGAGAGCTCGCTCAAGGGTTTCGACCAGGCGCGCGGAGGGTGCTTTTGAAGCGCAAAAAAAAAGTCCCGGGCCATGCGGCCCGGGACTTGATCAGAAATTAAACGTTATGGCTTAGCGCCCTTGCTGCTTGCGCCGTGTGACAAGAGCACCGGCAGCCAGCAAGCCGAGGCCGAGCAGCAACATTGCGCGCCAGTCATTGATTGGAGTAGCCGCCTTGCTTACGGAGTCTGGCGCTGGCGGTACCACGAATTTCGAAGCCGCCGATCCGCTGGCACTGGCAAACTGGGTTTGTCCGGTAATGTTGACGAGGTTCGCTGCCTGACCACTGGTTACATCCGCCTGGGTGATGGTATGTGCCGCTGAGCACAAAATGGTGTCACCAACAGGTAGCGCTCCCGTACCCAGACCACTGAATGCACTTCCACCGAGAGTTGTCGAATTGCAGGTTATTGTTCCATCAATACGGGTAGGGTCAGCCTCAATCATGTTGACTGGATTCAACGGCAGACTTCCGCTGTTTTTCATGGCGAACGTATAGGCCACCACGTCGCCCGGACCAGCAACCCCGTTACCGTCCTTGTCTTGCGAAAGCAATGGGCTTTTCAATGCCCGTATTTCGGCGGCAGAGCTGCCAGTACGGAAGATGCTGTCGCTGGAAGACGCCACCGGGCTGGTACCGTCAACGTAGCCTTCGTTGCTTACCTGACCAGCACCCACATCTCCCGCCGTGATTGTGTACGTGCCATTACATACCATCGACTGGCCAACTGTCAGACTGCTCGCCGGGCAACTGATTGGCGTCATCAGGTCATCCGTTACCGAAAGGCCTGCAAGTGCCACATTGCCAAGATTGAACACCGTGTAACTGAAGTTGATTGTTTCGCCTGCGTCAAAAGTCTGGTCGCTATCGGTGTCAACGAAGACTCCACCCACCAGAATTCCAACAACTGCCTGATTCGGCACGGCTGCAGTGGAAAAGATCTGGTGCGCGGTTTGTGTGAACGGCACTCCATTGTGATCCTTTGCCAACACCGTGATGCTCAGGTCTCTATTCATCGTTGCCGTTGAACTACTGCTGCATTGGACGCTGTCTCCGGCATCGAGCGTGCCCTGCAGAGCAAACGCATTTCCCTGCGCCGTTGAATTGGCGCAGGACACTGCTGCTTGACTACCCACGAAAACCCGCACGTCACTCGACGGTGTCGAACCATTGTTGGTGATCGCAAAGTTGAACGTGCCATTGCTTGCAGCAGTCGACTGGCTGACCTGACCAACGTCCAAGGTACCCGCGTTTGCCATTCCTATGGACGCTGCTGCCAGAGCAGCGAACAACAGCGTCCGGGTCCCACTCGCCATGTAGCTTTTCATGCCAATTTCCTCATTGGAACAAGGTAAAGGTTGCGGTACCAACCGCACTGACCACTTGCCCGCCTGGGCCGCTGGCTTGCGCAGTTGCTGAATTGGTGACCTTGCGGCGGTTAACATCATCCTGCGTCAGCACATAGTCGCCGGTACACGTGATGGAGTCGAATGGCAGCAGCACGTCGGCACCTCCCTCGAACCCATCATAGAAGAGCGAATCACTGAACTTCACGTGCAGCGGCAAGCCATTTGCCGTGGTTGCTTCACAATGCAGGTTCTTCGCCCTCGTGTCAAACAATTGCATCGTTCCCAGCGGCTCGGTGCCGGTGTTGGTAATCGTGAAGGTATAGCCGATCACGTCACCGACGTCGCCATAATGGTTGCCATTGTTGTCCTGAGCGAGATTGACGTCCTTGACCAGATTGATCAGAGCTTGCGTACCGGATACCGGCGCGCAGGCAGCACTATGCAAATCATAGGTTCCGGTCAGGTCGGCAGCATTGTAGTAACCATTACTCGGCATTCCGCTGCAGGAACCGTCCTGAAGTTGTCCACCGTTCACGCCGACCGGGATGCTGACCGTGTAGTAATCGACTTCGCCAAAGCCGATGGTGACATTGGCAGCGGACAACTGCGTCGCCGAACCGTTGGCGGCCGTGAATTTCCCGCCAGTCAGTGACGGATTGACGCTACCGCCCGTCGTCGTTACCTGCGCCAGGCCGTTGTAGCTCACACCGGTTGGAGTGAAGTTTGGCGTATCGAACAACGTATAGGTGCCCGCTGCGCCGCCCGTGTTGGCGATGGCAATTTGGTAGGTCACGGTATAGGTTCCCGCTCCGTTGTCGGTCACCGAGGTAACGGACTTGACCATGTTCAGGTTCACCGTCGGGATCACCACGCAAGCCGGATCGGCCACCAGGCAGTTCGGCGGCGGCGTGTCGTTGTAACCCACCGCATTCAGGATCTGCGTCACACCCGGCGGCAGCGTGTCGTCGACCTTGACTGTGAATGTCAATGTCGACATCCCCGGTTGCATGGCGCCTGTCGCGGCGGGCACGTTGACCATCGCCGAACAGGCCGTTCCGGCAGGCGCACCTGCCGTGCAGGACCATTGCGGCGAACCGGACACGTACGTCGTGAAGACCGGCACCTTTTCATTGACGATTGTACCGACCGTCGCCGTACCGCCCCAATTGCGCACGGTAATCGTATAGGTCAATTCTTCGCCAAACTCGGCGATGCTGTCCTGAATCAGGCTCTCACCGGTGAGCGCCTTGGATACTGCAATGTTCGGAGCAGTAGGCGTAACCACGCATTGCGGCCCGGCATCCGTTGCCACGGAACAAGGCGGTTGCGGGGTGCCGGTCTGGTAGACCAGGTTGAAAATGTCCGTGATTCCCTGCGGAATCGGATTGACAACCTTGACCGAAACCGTCAGCACCAGCGTGCCACCAGCTTTCGTCACCGTCAGATTGGTCCACGTGATGTCACCGCCGTTCGGCGTACCGCCACTGTGCGTTCCAGCGTGGTCTGCACTGTCAAACGTCGTGAACGGGTCCAGATGGTCGGTAACGCTGTAGCCGGTTTGATCCGAGCCACCATAGTTGGTCAACGTGATCTGGTAAGTCAGCGTTTCGCCCGGCTCGGCAACGCCTGCCACCAAGCCTGTCTCTGCAGTCAGATGCTTTTCCATCACCACATATGGCGGGGTTGGTGTAGTGACACACCATGGACCCGGCGGACACGGCGGCGGCTCACCGTTCAGGCCGACGGTGTTGTAGATCTCCGTCGTTCCGATCGGCAGCGGATTTTCTACCTTGACCACGAAAGTCAACGTCTTGGTGCCGAAGTGCGTGCTGTCCGTAGCGGCAGGCACGTCAACCGTAATCGTGCAGGCGGTGGCAGCAGGCGCGCCATCGACACATCCCGTACCCGTCCAGGCAGACGAACCGGCAAGCACATAGGTTGTATGTGCCGGCACCTTCTCGTTGACTACTTGACCGGTTGCCTGTGTACCGCCGGCGTTGGTCAGCGTGATGGTGTAGGTCAGCGTCTCGCCAGCCTCGGCATAACTGTCGTTGGTGCCAGTCTGCCCGGTCAATTCCTTGGCGATGGTTACTTTCGGCGGTGTCGGGATGGTCACGCACTGATTCGGTGCAGATTCGCACGTCGGTGTGGTTCCGGTCTTGTACGCCAGGTTGACGATCTTCGTCACGCCATCCGGAATCGTGGCCTTCACCTTCACGGCTACCGTCAGAACCAACTTGCCATCGGTCGTTCCATTGTTCTTGGGAACAGTGAGGCCAGCCCATGTCACCGAGCCGGGAACCGAGGTGTCTTCACCACCGTGGTCGGCACTGACGAACGTGACGTTCGCATCCAGTGGATCGGTCACACCGTAAGCCGTTGCATCGACGCCACCGCTGTTGGTCAGCGTGATGGTGTAGGTCAACGTCTCGTTCGGTTCGGCCACGCCCGTGATGCTTCCATCTTCAGTCATGAGCGCCTTGACGATAGTCACGTTCGGCGCAAGCGGGTGATTTGTATTGCAATCCTTGCCGGACTCGCAGGTACCCTGGTTGCCCGTAACCACGTTGCCAACCGATCCGGACGCATCCTGATCGACCTTGACGGTGTAACTGACCGTGAATGTTCCCGGCCCTTTACCCGCGGCCAGCGTGAACTTCAGCGTTGGTTTTGCTGTTGTGTCGGCCGTGAAGTCGCTTCCTGCGGTTACGCTCTGGAATGTTTGGTCACCCGACAGGATGTCGGTCAACACCAAGTCGGTTGTCAGCGGAGCGTTGTGCACGATTGCCGTCAAGGTATAGGTAATCGTGTCGCCACGATTGACACTGCCACCTGTCGCCGGGGCCGACGACTTGAAGTACGTCACCACCGGATTGAGCTCGTGTGTCGTCGTGCAGACCTTGCCGGTCTGGCAAGTGCCCTGATTGCCGACCACGTTGTTGCCTACGGCACCCGTCGCGTCAGTCTTCACCGTCGTCGTGTAGGTCACGGTGTACGTGCCGATCGCAGTGCCACTCGGCAATGTGAACGTCAACGGGTTGGCATTGGTTACCGCCGTGAAGTTGCCCGGATTGGCCGTCACGCTACCAAACGTCTGGTTGCTCGTCAGCGTATCGCTCAAGGTCAACGCACTGACCAGCGGCGCATTCGCCACCGTCGCACTCAGCGTATACGTAATCGTATCGCCCGCCGTCACCTTCGTGCCTGTCGCCGGGGTCGACGACTTGAAGTACGTCACCACCGGATTGAGCTCGTGTGTCGTCGTGCAGACCTTGCCGGTCTGGCAAGTGCCCTGATTGCCGACCACGTTGTTGCCTACGGCACCCGTCGC
>DASSXQ010000099.1:0-14229 GCA_035703725.1 Rudaea sp. | reverse complement strand
GGGTCCGGTCGGATCAAGACGCTGGATGATATCGGCAACGTCGTGCTCGCGGTGCACAACGGCACACCCATCCTGGTAAAAAACGTGGGCCGCGTGGTTATTGGCACGGCGCCGCAACTGGGCGAATTCGGCTACGAAGACGTCGATGATGCCGTTGAAGGCGTGATCATGATGCGCAAGGGCGAGAAAACCCAGGATGTGCTCGAACGCATCGAAGCAAAAACGCACGAACTCAACACCCAGGTCTTGCCCAAAGACGTCAAGATTCATCCGTTCTACAACTTGAGCAACCTGATTGCGCAGACGACGAAAGTTGTCGAACGAAACCTGCTGCGTGGCGTGTTGCTGGTCATCGTTGTATTGATCTTCTTCTTGTACGATTTGCGCGCCGGCTTGATCGTCGCCGTTACCATTCCGCTGGCGTTGTTGTTTGCGTTCTTCTGTCTTGATCTGCAGGGTGCTTCGGCAAATCTGCTTTCGATCGGCGCGGTGGATTTCGGCATCCTCGTGGATGGCGCAATCTTCATGGTGGAAAACATCTACCGCCAGATTGCCGCGCACGCAGGCAGCACGCTCGACATCACCCGGATCATCCGCAATGCTGCAGCGCAGGTGGACCGCCCGTTGTTCTATGCCGTTGCCGTCATCGTTGCCAGCTTCCTGCCGATCTATGCGCTGACCGGGCCTTCCGGCACGCTGTTCAAACCCATGGCCGACACCATGATTTTCGCGCTGGTCGGATCGCTGGTGGTGACGCTAACCTTGCTGCCGGTGCTGTGCTCGTGGTTCATGCGTCACGGCGTGCGCGAACGCAGGAATCGCGCCTTCGAGGCCATCCAGCGCGGCTATGTGAAGGGCCTGGATCGGTGTTTGCGCAATCCGCGCGCGACCACCTCCGCTGCAGCCGTTGTGCTGATCGCTTCGCTGCTGCTCATTCCGCGCATCGGCGCCGAGTTCATGCCGCAACTCGACGAAGGCGCATTGTGGGTGCGCGCCACCATGCCGTACACCATTTCATTCGATGAAGCCGCGAAAGTGACGCCGCAGATACGCGCCATCCTGCGATCGTTCCCGCAAGTCACCACGGTGACTTCGGAATTGGGTCGCCCGGATGACGGCACGGATTCCACCGGATTTTTCAACGCCGAATTTTTCGTTGGTCTGAAACCGTATACGCAATGGCCGGGCACGACGCGAACCAAAGCCGACTTGATCAAGGCAATCAATCACAAGCTCGATGCATTCCCGGGTATCACCTTCAACTACACCCAACCTGCCGAGGATGCAGTGGACGAAGCCGAGACCGGCTTGAAAAGCGCACTTGCGGTCAAGGTTTTCGGACCGGATCTGAAAACGTTGCAGACCAAGGGCAAGGCAATCAAGCAGATTCTCGAACAGGTGCGCGGCATTCACGACGTGACCCTGGTGCGCGAACTTGGCCAGCCCAGCCTGCGCATTGCCATCGAACGCGAAAAGATTGCGCGCTACGGTTTGAACGTCGATGACATCAACAGCTTGATCCAGACAGCCATTGGCGGCGACGTGGCCACGCAGGTGGTGCAAGGCGAAAAGCAATTCGATCTGGTCGTGCGGCTGGAGCAACAATATCGCGACAACCCGCAAGCAATAGGCAACATTCCCGTCGCCACACCCGACGGCCAACAAATTCCGCTCAAGCAACTGGCCGACATTTCCGTGGCCAACGGCGCGTCGTTCATTTATCGCGAAAACAATTCGCGCTATATCGGCGTGCAGTTTTCCGTTGCCGGTCGAGATCTGGCCGGTGCCGTTGAAGACGCCATTGCGCAAGTCTCGAGCAAGGTGCCGATGGCGCCGGGATATCGCTTGGCCTGGGGCGGCGAATACTCGCAATACACCGCCTCGCGCGCACAGATGAACATCATTTTGCCGCTGACGCTGTTCTCGATCTTCCTGATCCTGTTTGCGCTGTACAACAACTTCAAATTCCCGTTCATCACCGTGCTTGGCGTGCTGCTTTCCGCGCCAATTGGCGGAATCGTTGCGCTGTGGGCTACCGGCACGCCCTTCTCGGTTTCTTCCGGCATCGGCTTCCTTGCCTTGTCTGGCGTGTCGGTACTGACGGGCGTCGTGTACATATCTTGCGTCAACGAACTTCGTCGCAACGGCACGCCACTGGATGAAGCCATTCGCCACGGCGCAATCCTGCGCCTGCGTCCCATCATGATGACTGCGCTGGTTGCCGCACTCGGATTGCTGCCGGCGGCGCTCGCTACCGGCGTGGGCACCGATTCACAACGTCCGTTTGCACTGGTCATCGTTTGGGGACTGCTGACGCGGCTGCTGATCAGCATCTTCCTGATGCCGGCACTTTACGCGCTGGTCGCGCGACCCAATGATCGACTCGAGGTGTGAAGGGTCGCGACGTTTGCAACGATTTGGCACGATCACGTTGCTCTTGATACCCGATACCCTGGCTCGCGATGCAAATGCGCGACGGCAACCACCATGATTGCGTCGTCGACAAGTCGATTGACAAGGCCGCAAGGCAATCAACTGACCAAACAACGTCGCGTTCGTCGGCTCAGCGACGAACATGCCTCGGCTGATGGTCGCCAAACCAGCCAAGCACCGCGTTCCTGGTGGTATCTTGCGCAGTCTGTATTGCCAATAATCGGACGAGGTGATCGTGAGCACGTTGGTTCAGGCGGTTGAGGTTTTTGATCTGGTGATCTTTGGCGGTACCGGAGATCTCGCCTTGCGCAAGTTGTTGCCGGCGCTGTTTCATCGTTATGCCGATGGACAGATTCCGGACGGAAGCCGGATTATCGGCATCGCCCGCGATTCCCTGGAACAAGCCGTTTATCGCGAGCGCGTGAGTGCCGCACTCGAGCGCGCACTGGTCAACGAGGCCCCCTCGACACAGACGTTGCACGAGTTTCTTGAACTGGTCGGTTACCTGGCTCTGGATGCCACACGCGACGCAGGCTGGAGTGAACTGGACACCTTGTTGAAAAGCGGCGGTGATCGCGTACGTGTTTTCTACCTTGCCACCGGCGCCAATGTTTTCGTGCCGATCTGCGAACGTCTGGGTGCGCTGGGTTTGCCGCAAGACAAAACCCGTGTGGTGATTGAAAAACCCATTGGCAGCGATTCGCGCAGCGCAGCAGCTATCAATGATGCAGTCGGCCGCACATTTCCGGAAAATCAAACCTTCCGCATCGATCACTATCTGGGCAAGGAAACCGTACAAAACCTGATTGCACTGCGGTTCGGCAATGCGTTGTTCGAGCCATTATGGCGTGCCGAGCATATCGATCACGTGCAAATCACGGTGGCTGAAACCATTGGTGTCGAGCAACGTGCGGCTTATTACGCGGCGGCCGGCGCGCTGCGCGACATGGTCCAGAATCACATGCTGCAATTGGTGTGCATGGTGGCGATGGAGCCGCCGGCATCGCTTGAACCGGATGCGATTCGCGACGAAAAGCTCAAGGTATTGCGCGCCCTCAAACCGATTGATGCGAGCAACGCCGAGCAAGCAACGGTGCGTGGTCAGTACCGCGCGGGTGCTTCAAAAACCGGTCCGGTGTCCGCGTATCTGGACGAATCCGGACTCGACGACATACACACCGACACGTTTGTCGCGCTCAAACTTGAAGTTGCCAATTGGCGCTGGGCGGGTGTGCCGTTCTATTTGCGCACGGGCAAACGTTTGCCGACGCGCGTCTCGGAAATCGTGATTACGTTTCGCGCGATTCCACACTCCATCTTCGAATCGACGGTTGGACCCATTACGCCCAACAAGCTCGTATTGCGCCTGCAACCTGACGAAGGGGTGAAATTGTGGCTGATGATCAAATTTCCTGGCCCGGGCGGGCTGCGTCTGCGCCGCGTGCCACTGGACATGAGCTTTGCCGAGGCTTTCGGTGTGCGCAATTCGGATGCTTACGAACGTCTGTTGATGGATGTCGTGCGCGGCAACCCGACACTGTTCATGCGCCGCGACGAAATCGAAGCCGCATGGCAATGGATCGATCCGATCCGCGCCGCATGGGAAGCCAGCGACGATTTGCCCAAGCCATACACATCCGGCACGTGGGGCCCGAGTGCCGCCGTTGCCTTGATCGAACGCGACGGCCGCACCTGGCACGAAGAGGAAACGTGAAATGACCCCGATTGCCCTGGTTGAACACGACTTCGACAACGACGAAAGCCTCGCCATCGCGCTGGCCCAGACCATAGCGAAGTATCTGCGCGACGCGATTGCGCAGCGCGGTCATGCGTCAATCGCGCTTTCCGGTGGCAAGACGCCGCGCCGCTTACTGCAATGCCTTGCCGAGCAACGGCTGGACTGGTCGCGTGTCACCATCACATTGGCCGACGAACGTTGGGTACCACCGGGCAATCCGCGTTCCAACGAAGCGCTGCTGCGCGAAGCCTTGTTGCGCGGCAATGCGGCAGCAGCACGCTTCATACCGTTGTATGTCGATACGCCAACACCCGAGCAGGGACTTGCAGCCGTGCAAAAAAATGTTGGCGTGTTGAAACTGCCATTCGATGTCGTGGTGCTGGGCATGGGCCTGGATGGGCATTGTGCGTCGCTGTTTCCCGACGGCGACAATTTGCAGGCAGCGCTTGATCCGGAGTCAAGCGCGCGCGTGCTGCCCATGCGCGCACCGGATGCAGGTGAGCCACGCATCACGTTTACGCTGGCGGCATTGGTGCAGACACGCACGCTGTACGTGCAAATCGAAGGTGCGGCCAAACGCGAGGTATTCGAGCACATCGTCAACGGCGATGCCGGCTTCATCGACGCCCCGATTCGAATTGTCTTGCAGCACTCGCCAGTGACGGCGGAGCTTTTTCGTTCCGCCTAGAACAAAGTGCATCAGTGCCGAATGACACGGATTTGAAATAATCCCGCTTTTCGTCATTCCCGCGAAAGCGGAAATCCAGTGTCCTTCACGGCGCTGGGGACCTGGAGTCTCCGGATTCGTGCGCTCGGGGAAATGACGGCCATTGAGTCGGCCCCATTCGTTCGCAACGGGGCTTCACGCGGCACCATCGAATCCACGCTGCCGCCAGGCTTCATACACCACCACGGCAACGGCATTGGACAGATTCAAACTGCGATTGTGCGGACGCATCGGCAAGCGCAGGCATTGCTCGGGTGGCAGCGAATCGAGCAGTGCCTGCGGCAGGCCGCGTGTTTCCGGCCCGAACACGACGGCGTCGTCATCGGCAAACCGGATGTTTGTGTACAGCGTGCTCGATCGCGTAGACAGTGCGAACAAGCGATTCGGGCGGATCGCGCCGACAAACGCGTCCAGAGAATCGTGCACGGCCACGTCGGCAAATTCGTGATAATCCAGGCCGGCGCGACGCAACTTGGCGTGATCCAGATCGAACCCGAGCGGGCGGATCAAATGCAGGCGCGCACCGGAGTTGGCGCACAGCCGAATGATGTTGCCGGTATTCGGCGGAATTTCCGGCTCATGCAACACAACGTTGAACATGGGACTACTTTTGCGTCGGCGCGTCGGCCTTGCACGAATGCGCCAACTTCAGTGCTTTTGCATTGTCGACATCGGCCTGCGTGATGCTGTGCGCTGGCTGCGGAAATTCGATACGCACCGTGTAGTTTTTCAGATCGGTGTCGCGGATGTTCGACAGCCCCGTAAATTGCAGCAGGCGATGTGTCGCACGGTCGTAAACCACGTCGATGCTCGGTGCCAGGAATGCGTACCACGCGCCGAGCGAGAGACGCACAGCGAGTTTTTGCGGGGTCGATGCGGCGGCAACGCTGGCCAACTTGAAGTTGTAGAACGCGCGCTTGCTTGGGACCAGAAACGGCAGTTGCAAAGTCTTTCCCTGAGCAAGTTCGTCCCAGTGATTGCGCACGTAGACATCGAATCCGGCGTCGATGACACCGTCGGCAGGAACGCTGATCGCCTCTGATTTTTCCGCCTGATCGCTGCCGCGCTGCACATACACTTCGCGCTGTTCATCCTTGCGTCGCACGCCTTCACGATAATCGGTACGTGCGTCGAGCATGGCAAAATCCGGGGCTTGCGGATCGCCGTCATCACGAATGATTTTGCGCCCGAAGGCTTCGCCATCCGGACACAGGTAGAGCACCACGCGCTGATGCATGCCATCGGCATCGAACAGGAAATGGGACTCGTGATAAAGCAACTGGCCGCCATCTTTCGCGTACGCGTCACCCGTGTAATTTTCCGCCGCAATCGCCGTCGTCATGCCCAATGCTGCGAACACAGCCGCTATAATTTTCACATTCATTCAGAGTCTTTCCATGCCGACAATTGAGGTCAATGCGACGCAACTGTACTACGAATGCATCGGTCACGGTCCGCCGCTACTGATGATTCACGGCCTGGGCTCCAGTGCTGACGACTGGGCGTTTCAACGGGAAGATTTCTCGCGTCGACACACCTTGATTCTGCCCGACTTGCGCGGCTCCGGCCGCAGCGCCAAACCACCGGGGCCGTATTCCATCCACCAGTTTGCAGCGGATTTGTGGGCGTTGCTCGACGCATTGTCCATCGAGTACACGGACATTCTTGGCTTTTCCCTGGGCGGTGCCGTCGCGCAGGAAATGGCGTTGATGCGACCACAGGCCGTGCGCGGCATGGTGCTGTGCAATGCGCTGGCCAATTATCGAACCGACACCTGGCGCAAGTGGGCCGAGGCACACTTGCAGGTTGCGCTGGTGCGTACGCTGGGTCTTCGCCGGACCGCAAAACTGATTGCGAACCGGTTGTTTCCGCATGAAGACCAGGCACCAAAGCGCCAGCGCGTCATCGATGTGGTCGGCGCCAATCCACGTGCCGCGTATCTGTCCAGCATCCACGCATTGATCGGCTGGAGCGTGCTCGAACGCCTGTCCACCTTGCGCTGCCAGACCTTGATCATCAGCGCCGAATTCGACTACACGCCGCTGGCGGACAAACGTGCCGAAGCAAAACATTATCCACAACTGGAATTTGTCGTAATTGAAGGTTCGCGCCACGGCACGCCATTCGATGCCACCGAACGCTTCAATGAATGCGCATTGGGATTTCTCGATGCATTGGAATTGCCGGCGCAATCATCGGCAGTGGCGATTGCACCGACATAGGCAGGCTGCGCTCGCCAGCCTCGTGTTGTCAATTGCGCCGGCAACTACCACGCGATCGCTTGACCATCATGGTTGATGAACGCGCCACTGTCGCGCGAGGTTGCCGCGTCGAGCACCTTGAGCAAGTTGCCGACGGATTGCTGCGGCGTCAATGTTGCGCTGGCGCCGCCCATGTCGGTGCTGACCCAGCCGGGACTGACGCAAAACACGGTAATGTTGCGTGGCTCGAGAGCCGCGGCAAGTTGGCGCGTCACCATGTTCAGCGCGACCTTGCTCATGGCGTAACTGGGTGTGCCGAAGCGGGTGGTGGACGCCAGCGAGCCCAGACGAGATGACATGTTCATCACCTTGGCGTGTGCAGATTTTTCCAGCAGCGCGCACAACGCCTGGCTGAGCAACAGCGGCCCGATGGCATTGGTGGCGAAGCTTTCCGCCATGCTTTTGGGCGTGATTTCGCCAAAGCGCTCGCCGGATACCAGCACGCCGGCATTGTTGATCACTACGTCGAGTGTGTCGGTGATCGCACCAATTTCGCGGACCAGTTCGTCGATCGAGCGCGTCTGGTCTTGATCCAGTGGCAACACATGCAGATGGCCTGGATGCGCACCAGCCAGCGTTGTCAGGGCATTGGCTTTACCCGGATGACGGCAGGCAGCAAACACACGATCGCCGCGCGCGAGCAGTTGCCGCGTGAATTCGAGGCCGAGGCCGCGGTTGGCTCCGGTGACGAGAATGTGTTGCATGGCAGTCTCCGAAAAACGCAGTGTAACGCGCGCGTCCACACCGCACCGAACGCCGTCTTGCGTCCTGATTCGTTCTCCCCCGATTCATCGGCGCAGGGGGCTGGTCGCGAAAATCGTGTCGTTCACCCATCCTGTGGAATGAACTGAACCCAGTGCCGGTCGTGCTTTCACCCATACGCAGGGCAAATGCCAAGCCGTTGGCCGATCAATCAGGCATGCAAGCAGGAACACCCAGCGGTGTGGTGATGCGCCTCAGCGACAAACTCGACGGAATCAAACCCGCCTGCCCGTTGCTTGCGCCAAAACGTGCCTGCGCAGTGGTGCACCCGAATCGGGTCTGATTCAGATTGCCCTGGATGGAAAAATGAAACGCCGCCGGATCGTAGTCGGAGCCAAAATGCGGTCCCAGCCCTTGCACCAGCGTCCCGCTGAAGGCGCCATCGCTGCCGGATTGCAGTACACCAGTCAGCCACAGCGGATTGCCGTCCGCATCGAATCCGTACCAGATCGTGGCGATGTGTTGCGTATCGTATTGCTCGAATACGAAGCCGCGACCGAAGTAGGCTGGGTCGTACCATGCGCCGCTGGCGGCGTTGAGCGACGGTGGCGATGTGCCCTGGATGCCGCAACCCAGATCTTGCAGTGTGGTCAGATGGCGTAGCGGAACCTCGAGCGAACCCCACGCCGGTGGTCCATCCCAACGCATGGTTGCGTGATCGCAATCGTCGAAGCTGATGCCGATGCGGCCCCAATGTTGACCGACGAAATGTCCGTCGGCATCCAGTGACGGCAACTGCACGTCGGCAAATTCAATACCGTTGCCGATAATGTCGCCAACGCCGGTCAGCCAGGTTTGCGCGCCGGCAACGCCTGCGGGTGGATAAGTAAAGAAATATACCAGCGCCTTGTTGCCGGGCAGAATTTCCAGGTCGATGCCTTCGCCGCTGCGTGCCGGGTCGTACCATTGACCGCTGTAGTGCGCATTGACGGGTGCGGCGGCGACGGCTTGGCGCGGTCGGACCTGACTCTCGAAACTCGGCACCACGACCGTGGGGTCGAAACGACACGGGCCTTGCGCGCCAGCGCCCAGTGCGGCCGTGCAGGCGTTCTGGATATCGGCCACATCGGGTTGCTGGTCGTCGGCAATCCAGGTGCGTAACGCCTCCCAGCCCGCCACACCTTCAGCAAGACTGAAACCGCAATGGCTGGGCGAGGTTTCGTTGACCAGCGCGCTGGTGAGTTGAGTTGGCGGCAGCAGTTGGCGCAAAGCGGATTGGTTGGCAGGGATCACCAGTTGATCCTGACTGGTATGGATGGACACCACCTTGGTCAGCGGATCAAGTTTGCCGCGAAAGTCCGATGCCCAATGAAAATACAGCGACGCCAGCGGGTCGGCATGAATGCGTGCAATGTTTGCGTTGATCGTGGCGTCGCCGTAATCCACGCCAAAGTTGTCGAATGAACTCACGCCGCCAAGTTTGTCCGGCGCGCGCACCAAATCGCTCAAGGCATAGGTGGCATAGCCCATGTTGGTGACGAAGAAATCCTCGTCGGTGATATGTGCCAGACCCATCAATTGTGCAAGCCGACGTTGCATGGCCCCATTGCGCAATCCTGCCGGCAGGTTCACCCCGGTGCACTGATTGAGCGGCAGCAACGTCCGCAGCAGACGCGCCTCATCGGACAAGTCGGAAAGATCGTTCGGAATGTTTTCCAGATCGTAGGCCCACGGATAGGGCGCGGTACCCGTGGGCAAGCTGCCGGCATCCTTGCACACCACATCGTAGGCCAGGCGCAAATCGATGGCCGTATCCCAGACACGCGCGCCAGCCGCCGGTGGGCACGCCGCATAGACGCCGGACACGGGTGCAAAACGCGGATCTTCGGCGAGCTTCAATGCAATCAACCCACCCAACGATCCGCCATAGGGAATGATCGAGCCGGGCGTACCCACCTGCTGCTTGAAAGCCGCCAGCAACTGCGCGTTATCGTCTGCGGCGGTAAACAAGGCCCAACTGCGCTGACTGAAACTCGATGCGGCAATTGCGTAGCCTTCGCTGAGTTGCAAGTCGGCAATCGGGCCCAGGCCGGGATTTGGTGCCGCCTCGGAAAACGTCAATCCATGCTGAAACAGGATCAACGGGTCGCCGTCTTTCCAGCCGTCGGGCACGGCCATGCGGTAAAACGCGCCAGACGCGGTTTGGCCAGTGAAATCACGTTCGGCATGGGCATTACCCGCCAGCAACAGCGCGGTGGTGGCGAGAAACACGCAAAAGCGAAACATGGGGAAACTCCGGCAACTGCGTGAAAAGTAACCGTTGAGGCCTTAAGCCGAAGTAAATCACGGTCATGTCCAGACGTATTGGCTACAATCGGCCGGTGATATTCGACACAGCGGCGAAGGGTCGATCAATGAAAGTTCTGGTAACCGGTGGGGGTGGCTTTCTCGGGCAGGCGATTTGTGCGCAGCTTGTGGCGGCCGGTCACGACGTGTGTGCGTTCAATCGCAATCGCCATCCGGCGCTGGACGAATTGAAGGTTGAACAACGCATCGGTGACGTTGCCAGTCTCGATAGCGTTTCGGCGGCGGCCGAAGGCATCGATGCAATCGTTCACACCGCTGGCAAGGTCGGCGGCTGGGGCCGGCTTGAGGATTACTACGAAACCAATGTGCGCGGCACCGACATCGTGTTGGCCGCTTGTGAATTGCAGCACGTGCGCAAGTTGGTGTTCACTTCCAGCCCGAGCGTGGTGCACAACGGCGCCGATCTGGAAGGGGTC
The DNA here is from genome assembly GCA_035703725.1 of Rudaea sp. GTDB lineage: Bacteria > Pseudomonadota > Gammaproteobacteria > Xanthomonadales > Rhodanobacteraceae > Rudaea. Next base: position 3,585 of record DASSXQ010000099.1, on the reverse strand, counting down.
AACGAGTCGGCACCCTACGCCACCCATTTCAGCTCGGCCTATGCACGCACCAAGGCGCTGGCCGAACAACGCGTGCTGGCGGCCAATGGGGAACAACTGGCAAGCGTGGCATTGCGCCCGCACTTCATTTGGGGTCCGGGTGACCCCAACCTGTTGCCGCGCATACTCGACCAGGCTCGTCGCGGACGCTTGCGCCTGATTGGCAACAGGCCCAAAAAGATTGATACCACTTACGTGGACAATGCTGCCGAAGCGCACGTGCTGGCCCTGAACAAGCTGGATGTCGGCTCGCCGATCGCCGGCAAAACCTATTTCATCAGCCAAGGCGAACCGATCACCCACGAAGCACTGATCAATGCGTGGCTCAAGGCCGCCGGATTACCCCCGGAAACGCGGCACCTGCCGCTGGGCCTCGCAAATTTCCTCGGCACGGCAATGGAAACCATCTATGCCGGGTTGCGCATTCAGACCGAGCCGCCACTGACGCGCTTCACTGTCGAGATGTTGTCCACGGCGCACTGGTTCAACATCGCCGCCGCACGTCGCGATTTGGGTTATGCCCCGCGCGTGAGCATGAGCGAAGGCATGGCACGACTGTCGCAACATTTGGTGCGTACGCGCATGCAACAACGCGGCTGACTTTCATTGCACCCGAAATGGCAAGAAGTGTTCCTGCTGCGCGCCGAACGGCAACGCAACCGGCTAGAATTGCAAAGATGAATTCCGTGGCTGCAGTCGAACCCCGCCAACCCAATCCGGTGCTCGTGCGCATTGGACGTGCGCTGGAAATGGCGCTCAATCGCGCACTGGCGCTGGATGCGGAAACGCGCGAACGGCTTGCAGCATTGCAAGGTCGGCGCATCGGCATCCAATTGCGCGGGCTTGATCTGGCGTTGGCAATTTCGGTGAGCGATGGGCGCTTGCATGTCGGTCCACACTGGGACGCCGAGCACGATCTGAATCTGCGCGCCGCTCCGACAAGCTTGCTGGCAATGGCATTGCGGCGTGGTGAGGATTCGTTCCTGCCTCCGGGCAAGGTCGAGATTTCCGGTGATGCCGAACTGGCGCGTCGTGTCGAAAAGCTTGTTCGCGGCTTCCAACCCGATATCGAGGAGGCGTTCGCGCAAACCTTCGGCGACGTGATCGGCGTGCCGATGGCGCGTGCGTTGCGGCGTGGTCTTGCCTGGAGTCGGGAATCGGCCGGTGCCTTGGTGCGCGACACGGCAGAATTCCTGCGCGAAGAAAGCCGCGACCTGATTGCCCCGGCAGAAATGGAAGCATTCCTCGATGACGTCGACACCTTGCGCGAACGCGCCGATCGGCTCGAAGCGCGAGTTCAGCAGCTCGCGTCGCGTTTGCGCCGGGACGCATCGTGACCGCGCTGCGCCAACTCCCGCGGATGCTCGGCATTGGCGTCACGCTGGTGCGCTACCGACTCGACGATCTGGTCGATGCAGCTCACGTGTTTCGCGCGCTCAAATGGTTGCGTCCGTTGTTGCCGCTTCCACGTGCCGACATTGCAAATTTGCCGCGCGGGGCACGTCTGCGTCTGGCCTTGATTGAACTGGGTCCGATCTTCGTCAAATTCGGGCAGATTCTGTCGACCCGCCGTGACCTTCTGCCGGTCGACGTTGCGGAAGAATTGGCGCTGTTGCAGGATCAGGTTCCACCGTTTCCCGGCGATCAGGCGCGTGCAGCAATTGAAGCCGCGCTGGGCAAGCCGATTGCGCAGTTGTACGGGGATTTCAGCACCGTCGCGCTGGCCTCGGCGTCGATTGCGCAGGTGCATGCGGCACAGTTGCAGGATGGTCGCGACGTCGTGGTCAAGGTGCTGCGTCCTGGCATTCATGCGCGTGTCGCTGCCGATGTCGCCTTGCTGCGCGCGCTGGGTGAACTGGCCCAACGCTGGCATCCGGCGGCCGACAAAATCCGGCCGCGCGACATCGTCGCCGAAATCGAGACGACGCTGACCCACGAACTGGACTTGCAGCGTGAAGGCGCGAACGCGAGCCTGCTGCGACGCAATTTTCTGGCTGGCGACGATCTCATTGTGCCCGAAGTGCATTGGTCGCACAGCAGCACCGGCGTGCTCACATTGCAACGCGTGCGTGGTATCGGCGTTGACAATTTGACCGCGCTGGATGCCGCCGGCATCGATCGCATCGCATTGGCGGAAAAAGGCGTGCGCCTGTTTTACACGCAGGTTTTCCGCGACAATTTTTTCCACGCCGACGCGCATCCGGGAAACATCTGGGTGGACGCCACCCGGCGCGAGAATCCGCGCTTCATCGCACTGGATTTCGGCATCATGGGTTCGCTGCCGGAACGTGATCAATTCTGGCTCGCGGAAAATTTCATGGCCATGTTCGAGCGCGATTACCAACGCATCGCGCAACTGCACCTGGCTGCGGGATGGATTCCCGCGCATGTGCGCCTGGACGAACTTGAAGCGGCGGTGCGAACCGTGTGCGAGCCGTATTTCACCCGGCCGCTGTCCGAAATTTCGCTGGCCGAAGTGGTAATGAAACTGTTTTCGGTCGCGCGCCGTTACGAGTTGACCGTACAGCCGCAATTGATTTTGCTGCAGAAGACCTTGCTCAACATCGAGGGGATTGGTCGCACGCTGCATCCGCAGATCGATATCTGGGCCACCGCCAAACCGGTGCTGGCGAACATTCTGCGGCGACGTTACGGCATCCGCCGCAGTCTGCGCGAGCTGCGCAAGCGCTTGCCGGAGTGGATTGCCGCCGCACCACAAATGCCGCAGTTGATTCACGGATTTCTGGAAAAAGCCGCAGCCGGCGACTTCGATACCGATAAGCGTGAACAGACTCTGGCACGCCGCGAAATGCTTGCACGCGCCAACCGTCGCCTGCTCGTGTGGATTGCGGCGGGCAGCACCGCGTCGATTGCCGGCGTGTTGTTGTGCTCACTGGACGTGCACGGCCCACATCTTTTCGGTTACCCACTCATTGGCTGGTTCGCCAGTTCCATCGGTGCCATCGCATTCATCCTGGCTTGGCGCGCCTCGCGATAATTGGCCGCCAATACACGACGGTGAAGCACAAAGCACGCGGCCGGCCCTGTAGAATCGAGGTTGAAAACCGGGAGCATTTCCAATGCCATCGTTCGATATCGTTTCCAAACTCGATTTGCACGAATTGACCAATGCGGTGGATCAAGCCAATCGCGAACTGGACAACCGCTTCGACTTCAAAGGCACCGATGCACGCTTTGAACGTGAAGGTGAATCCACCGTCGTGCTCAAAGCGCAGGCTGAATTCCAGCTCAAGCAAATGCTCGATATCTTGAAGCAACGGTTGGCCAGTCGGCACATCGATATCGGTTGTGCGGAAATTGACGACGCACAAATCAATCTGGCCACCGCCAGACAAAACGTGACGTTGAAGCAGGGAATCGACCAGCCGCTGGCCAAGGATATTGTCAAGCGCTTGAAGGATTCCGGACTCAAGGTGCAGACCCAGATTCAGGGTGACCAGTTGCGCGTCAACGGAAAAAAGAAAGACGATGTGCAGGCCGCGATGGCGTTCTTGCGCAGCGCCAACATCACGATGCCGCTGCAGT
>DASSXQ010000256.1:0-11226 GCA_035703725.1 Rudaea sp. | reverse complement strand
CCAGCACCCCGAGCAACAAACTCAGCAGCGGATGTCGCGGACGATTGAACCAGCGCCAGTAAAGCATGGCGTCTTTGCTCCTGCGTGTCAGAATGGGTGAAAGGATGGGGTCGCGAGGGTGCGGCCACAAGTGCCAAAGGTTGTAATAGCGCGATGACTGTTAGTAAAACGTTATGTCGGCTCGATGCGATCCCCGATGGTGGAGCGATTTGCGTCGACGTGGAATCCAGTACCGGTGGATTCAGCCTGATCCTGCTGCGTCAGGGTACGCAGGTTTTTGCGTATCACAATGAATGTCCGCATGCCGGACGCCGGCTGGAATGGGCGCCGGGAAAATTCCTGATCGATGGTGGCATGCTGATCTGCGCTGCGCACGGCGCAAGCTTTTTCATCGAATCCGGACATTGTCATGCCGGGCCGTGCCGCGGCGCTGCATTGGCCACGCTGCATGTTGACGTCGTCGATGGGCAGGTGTGCCTGCCATGACCGGTTGCGCAAAGACGTTGCGCAAACCGATCATGGTGTGGCCGGGTCAGGCCTGCCTCAACGCACCTGAGCGCGCACGTCCGTGCGTGCGATTTGGCCCGCATTGCAGGCAAAACGCGGTGCAATGCCGATGATGGAGCGAACCGGAATGCGTGATCCGGTAACCACCGTGGGTGGACTGAGCAGATCGATCTGATAGCGCTGCCCGGACTCGTCCGGAACCAGCCCGTCGAACCCGAATGCTGCCTGCGCATCGGTTGCGCTGAAGCGAGTCGTGCTGGTGTGCCGATCGATCAGGCGTATGACCGACGGCAACGGTTTACCGGCAACATCATAGGCGGTGCCCGAGACACTGCACGAATCACCGGACCCGAATGCGGCGACAGCCGGGACGAAAAGCATGGCAGAGAAGAGGAAATGGTACATGACGTGCCTCCATCAATTTGCGTGGGACGCATCCCTGCGCAAGGGATTGCTTCCGAACACGAGCCGCGGAGAAATCCGCGCGGCGACTGTGCATTCGCCTGAGGTCCGTTGGTCGTCGGGCGTGCATGCTGGCGGCCTGCCGGACCGGCGATCGACCTGTCTGATTGCGACTATCCGGTTTCGCAATCGCGATGATTCCGTCGCTCATGCTCAAGGCTGACTATACGCCTGGTCAGGACGAAAAAGTTGCAGAAAATGCGTTTTTGCCGTTGCCTCAAAACAGCAGATTCACCGCAATCAACATCACCACCAGCATCAACAAGGTCAGCGGCAAACCCACGCGCAGAAAATCGCGACTGGTGTAACCGCCGGGACCGGCAACCACGAGCAGGACGGGGCTGGCACTGGGGATCAGGAAGGTATTTGACGTCGACACCGCGACGATCATCGCGTACACGCCAGGATTGCCGCCGGATGCCAGGGCAATATTGATGGCCATCGGCACCATCATCACGGCGGCGCCGACATTGGACATGATCTGCGAAAACGTCAGTGCCAACAGTGCCACGCAGGCCTGCAGGGTCCATTGCGGCAGGCCGCTCAGATAACGCATGGCCTCTTGTGCAATCCACGCAGCGGTACCGGTGGTATCCATCGCCCAGCCCAGCGGAATCAGGCAGGCCAGGGTAAAAATCGTCTTCCAGTTGACCGCGTTGTACGCTTCTTCCATGTTCAGCACGCCGGCCAGCAACATGCCGACTGCACCGGTCAGCATTGCGACCGACAATTTCATGTTGGTAAACAACCCCAAACCCAGAGCAAGCGCAAAAAAGAACAAGGCATGCCAGATCTTGCTGGGCCGATGTTCTTCTTTCGGGTAATCGGTGACCACGACGAAATTGCGGTCTTCGGTTGCCAGAGTAAGGTCGCGCCACAAGCCGTGCAGGACCATGGTATCGCCGGCACGCACGGAAATTTTGCGTACATCCTCGCGAAACACTTCGCCGCCGCGATACACCGCAAGCACGCTGACGCCGAAGCGTTTGCGCAAGCGCAACTCGCTCACGGTCTGTTTGATGAAGCGGGAATTCGGCGGCACCACGGCTTCGGCAATACCGGCACGATTCGGATTGAACATGTCGCGAAAATTGCGCAACCGGCTTTGCACGCGCAGCAGATTCAGGTTGCCGAACTCGCTGACCTGTTCGCGCTTGCCGAGTACGCCAAGTATCGTGCCGACCCAGATCATCGTGTCGGCCGGGGGTGCCAGGCGCGTCTCGTCACCGTTCTTGATTGCCAGAATCAACGGCGCATCGTGCAAGGCTTCCGCCTCGACAATGCTCATGCCGACGAGTGGACTCTCCGAGGTGACGGTCAACTCGAATACTTCGCCTGCAATGCCATAGGTCTCGGCAAAATACGTCTCGGTGCGTCCCGGCGTGACGTTCTGGCTTTCCTTGTCTGCTGGCAGCAGGCGTCGGGAAAACAACGCAAAGTAGGCCAGCCCCACCAGCAACAAGGGAATGCCGATCGGCATGACGGCAAACAGGGAAAACGGTTCGATGGTCTGCGCGCCTGGCGGCAGGTTGCGGTTGGCGCTTGCGATCAGGTCGTTGAGCAGGATCAGCGGCGAGTTCGAGATCATGGTCATGTTGGTGCCGGCAAGAATGCAAAACGCCATCGGCATCAGCAAACGCGACAAGGGCACACCGGTGCGCGCGCTCACGCGGCTCGTGATCGGCAGAAACAGTGCAGCCAGTGCCTGTGACTGGATGATCGACGAGAGCATTCCCACCATGGTGTTGATCAGGTTGCCCAGGCGCGACTCGACCCCGCCGGCCATGCGCAGGATGAACGCGGCCGCCTTGCCCAGCACGCCGGTACGATCAAGCCCCGCGCCCATGATCATCACCGCGAGCAGCGAAATAACCGCGTTACCCGCGAAGCCCTCGAACAACTGCTCGACCGGAATCAATTGGGTGATGCCAATGACCACAACCACGAGCAGTGCAATCAAATCACCACGAATCCATTCCAGCACCAGCATGAGCACGGTAAAACACAACAGCCCGAGCACGAGCATCATGTCATGGGTAAGGGTCAGGTCGGCGTTCATCGGGGCGTGAACTTGTTTATCTGCTGTCCGTGCGCAAGTAAAGCAAATCGCGTACTTCATGGCCCAGGCGCAATCCGCGAGTTTCAAAGTGCGTGCGGATGCGCCACGTTGGCTGTTCCGAGTAGTTTCCGCTGCCGGCAACGTTGCGCCAACTCGTGGCCGCATCGAGCACTTCGAGCATGTGCTGCGCGTATTCGACCCAGTCGGTCGCCAGATGCACAAGTCCGCCCGGTTTTACGCGCCGCGCCAGCAGTTCGACGAAATCCGGCTGGATCAAGCGACGCTTTTGCTGTCGCTTTTTGGGCCACGGATCGGGAAAATAAATGCGCACTTGATCAATCGAATGCGGCGCGATTACCTGCTCGAGCAACTCCACCGCGTCATGATTGTACAAACGCACATTGTCCACATTGTGTGCCGCAAGTGCGTTCATCAATCTGCCAACGCCAGGGCGATGCACTTCGATGCCGACAAAATTGTTCTGCGGTTCGTTCAAGCCCGACCACAACAACTGTTCGCCATTGCCGAAACCGATCTCGAGCACCACAGGCGCGGCTCGACCGAAGACTTGCTTCCAGTCCGGTTGCCGAATTGCGGGATCAAGGCCAAAGCGCGACCAATGCTGCGTAAACGCGCGTTGTTGTGCCGGAGTGAAGCGGCCCTGGCGCAGCACGAAACTGCGGATGTGACGCACGCGGGGATCGGCTTGGTCATCCATGTCCTGCGCGGGCGTCATCGCCATCAGCCGATGGTGCCGTCGATCGGACTCGATGCCGAAGCGTAACGTTTGCGTGGAATCCGTCCGGCAAGGAATGCGCCGCGCCCGGCTTCGACTGCCTGACGCATTGCCGCGGCCATGCGCACGGGATCGCGTGCGCCGGCAATCGCGGTATTCATCAATACCCCGTCGCAACCCAATTCCATCGCGATCGCGGCATCTGACGCGGTGCCGACGCCGGCATCGACAATGACCGGAACATTGGCGCTTTCCACGATCTCCAGAATGTTCCAGCGATTCTGGATACCCAAACCCGAGCCAATCGGTGCGGCCAATGGCATTACCGCAACGCAACCGATTTCTTCCAGACGTCGCGCCAGAATCGGATCGTCACTGGTGTAAACCATCACCTCGAACTTCTCGGCGACCAGGCGTTCCGCGGCTTGCAGTGTCTGCACCATGTCCGGAAACAAGGTTTTCTGGTCGCCCAACACTTCGAGCTTCACCAGACTGCGGCCGTCGAGCAATTCACGTGCGAGGCGACAGGTGCGCACGGCATCATCGGCACTGTAGCAACCGGCGGTATTCGGCAGGATGGTGTACTTGTCCAGCGGCAACACGTCGAGCAGATTTGGCGTGGACTTGTCCTGGCCGATATTGGTTCTACGAATCGCCACGGTCACGATTTGTGCACCTGCCGCTTGCGTGGCGCGACGGGTTTCCTCGGCGTCGGCGAATTTTCCGGTGCCGGTCAACAGGCGTGAGTGGTAACGGCGACCGGCAATGATGAGCGGGTCAGGGGCAACGTTCGATTCGGATTGGGGCAGGGCATTCATCGCAAATTTCGTCTGGTTGGTTCGGTGAGACTGTGTACTTACAAGCATGTGATGCCATGCAAGGCATCCCATGCGCGCTTTCATTCACCCCCCGCCGATGGCGTGGACCACTTCAATGCGATCACCATCGCGCAACTGGCGTTGTTCATGCTCGCTTTTCGGAACGATTTCTTGATTGATCTCGACCGCAACGCGACGCTGCGCATAACCATTTTCGGCGAGCAATTCGGCCACGCTTATCGCTTCGACCAGTTCGTGCTGCGCGCCATTCAGGGAAATTGTGAGCATGTTGCTTAGTGTAGCCGGATGCGTCGCTGCAGCGAAGCCGAGATGGCCATTTCATCCGGACGATGCCCAAAAAAACGCCCGGTCTGGCCGGGCGTTGGTAAAACAGGCTGTTGGTTGAACCGTCAATGCCGATGGTGTTTGTCGTCGTCGTCTTTCGAATCGTTGTTGCGCTCGCGCTTTGGCGGCGCCTGACGTGGCGCTTCGCGCACGGGCGGTGTGCGCACCATCGGCTGTGGTCGAGATTGCGGTTGACGAATTTCCGGCCGCGGTGCGCTGCGCTGGTACTCATTGTGCGGGCGAACCTCGGGACGATATTCCTGTCGCGGTTGGGGACGAGGCGTCGCCGCCCGCTCGGGCTCGGCGCGTTGATGGTATTCCGGACGCGGTGTCGGTTCGACGCGTTGACGGTATTCCGGACGCTGCGTGGGAGCGTGAATCGGTCGTTGCGGCTCGGCGCGGTTCTCCTCGCGTGGGTGTGGTGCCGGGGATTGCCGATAAGTGGGGCGGGCCGATTCGTGTTCGGGCACTGATCGCGGCGTCGCCCGATTGTTTTCATTTCTGCGTATTACCGGTTCCGGGGCGCTGCGAACCGAGCGGTCCGAGGGCGCGGTCGGCGTGGCTTGCGGATGCGCGAAACGTGACGAATCCAATGTGCCGTGACGCGCTGGTGCCGCGCGCTCACGGGATTGCTCGCGGGATTGCGATTCACTCGGCCGGCGTGGTGCAACATCGCCACGGGTGCGCTCGACGGGTTGTGACCGAATCGGCGCCGTGCCGCGACTGGTATCCGCCGCCGGCTGGGTGCGCGGCGTCGCCGCATTTGTGGCCGGTGCTGCGCGGCGCACATCTTGTGCATTCACCGGCAGGCGCGGTGCGGCCGCCCGGGCCGGGGCACCGTGTTGAGTGACCACGCGCAGGTTCGGGCGTGCCGTAACGGTGCCAGGCCTCCCCGCCACGGCTGTCGAAACAGGTTGCCGCAATTGGCGCGCAGCCAGAGGACGGCCCGGATTTTTTGCCAAATCTGCGCGGCGCGCTGCAAATGAAGCAACCGGGGCCGGTGGCCGCGTTGCCGCGACGACTTGACGCTTGAGCACCGCTGGCGTCGGTCGCGTGCGAGCACGCACATCCGGCGTCAGGCTGGCGCGCGTCGGCGCAAGTCGGGCAAACCCGTGAACGCGATCGTTGGCAAAGGTGTTTTTGGTGACGCGAATGGCTGCCTTCGACACCGGGCGGGCATTGACGAACGCGCTTGCCGGCACTGCCGTCAGTGCACCGGCAACGTGACGATTGGCGTAACTGATGCTTGCGTAGTCAAGACGGCCGCGCGAGTAATTGCCGTAGTAGTTGTTGATCACGGTGTGATTGATGATCACCGTATTGCTCACGTTGACGCGATTGAAGTAGCGTTGGCTGACGTGATAAGCGGGGAAATACACATCACGACGCCCCAACGGGAACCATCCGATCGGTCCGCTGGAAACGCGCAAACCTATGCCACTGCCGCCAATGAACGCGACCAGCGCCGGTGCATAAACCGGACGGATTGAACGCGGTCCCGGACACCAGCCCCAACGGTTGCCGATGTACGCCCAACGACCGTAGTGGAATGGCGCGAATCCCCACGGCGCATCGTCAATCCAGGTCCAGCCATACACGCCGACCCAGGCCCAATGACCATGGCGATAGGGTGCCCAACCCACGCTGACCGAAGTCGGGTACCACACATTTCCGTAATCCGGCACATCGTTCCATTCACCGTAGCGGTCCAGGTCCTGGTATCCGATGACTTCTTCGGAAACATAGCGTCGCGACGATGAATCGTTCCATTGACGATCGCGTTGATAACAAAAATCATCGAAGGCATCGGGGCGTGGCAGGTCGTTGACGGAATAGTCGCGCAACTGTGGATCGCGGAACATCACCGATTGGCCTTCTTCCACGTGGAAGCGCGCGTTGTCTTCGCCATAGACGTCACCACCGCCGGTTTTCACCGTGACAATGGTCGAATCGCCGTTGGGCGCGACATCGATCCGGTATTCGCCGACGCGCGAGACGACAAACGCCAGCGTCGGCGTATCGACTTCGTAGTTTTGTCCGTCATACAGACGACGCACGTGCAGGTTCAACGTGCCTTGGGTCAACTCGATCTGCGCGGAGTTGTCGTCAAGATTGAGAAAATCGAAGCTGCTGTTCTCATCGATACGCAGCACCGAGTCGCCGAGTTCCATCGCGGCACGTGCGCCTCGATCCGTCCACAGCTTGTCGCCGCTGATCAAGGGACGATTCAATTGCGCCTCGACCCAGTCGTTTTCGCCTGCAGGAACGAAACTGACTGCCCCGTGCAGATACGAAAGTCGTGCCACGCGAGACGGTGGGTCACTGAAATCGCTGGCAGTTTGCGCAAACGTTGAAAAAGCAAAGCTCGCGCCGACGAGCAACACAGCAAGGCGAGATAGTTTGAACATTGCAAGCTCCCTGGCTTGACGGAATGGTGTATCGGTTACGCCGCCGAAGCGACGCTTTGCTACGCCGGAATCCTGTCCGTATCGCGTCGTGCGGATGCTTGATCCGCTACGCTGCAATTCCCGTGGACAATATAAGCGCAGTGAAGCTGAATGACGACTTTCCGACCGCCAACCGGAACCATGCAATCCGGCTACGGTTCAGTTTGGTGCCTGCGAGGCAGGATTCGGAACGATCCCACGGCGCAGCGCTGGATGGGTTCAGGCAAGCCACCAAAACCGTGTCACGCCGCGCGGCCCGTGGGCGGTCTGCGCACCGTGGGACCGCAGCAGCGTCGCGCCGGAAACCCCGGCTCATCTGCCATTGCCCGGAAAGCGCCGAACACGTAGAGTATTCGCCCACTGCGGGTGTAGCTCAATGGCAGAGCTGTAGCTTCCCAAGCTACTGACGAGGGTTCGATTCCCTTCACCCGCTCCAATTTGCGCCACAGTTGCGACGATCCGGGTCAATACAACATGCAAGATCGTTGCGTCATCGACCGGGAAAAATCGTCGGCATTGCCGTCACACGCCAAACAAAACACGACTCCGGCGTTCCTGCTTCGGTACGTCCGCGGGGTTGTTCGTCAAATTGAAAATATCCGGATACGGCGCAATCGATGAAAATTGCCATTTTATCGCGTAATACAAAATTATACTCGACGCGGCGCCTGATCGAGGCGGCACGCGTGCGGGGTCATCAGGTACGGGTACTGGATCCGCTGCGCTGTTACATGCGCATCGCGCCGAGCGACTTTACCGTGCATTATCAGGGCCGAGCGTTGTCGGATTACGACGCAGTCATTCCGCGCATTGGTGCCTCCGTCTCGTTTTACGGCACGGCCGTGCTGCGCCAACTGGAAATGATGGGTGTGTTCACGCCCAACAGTTCCGATGCGATTCTGCGCGCACGCGACAAACTGCGCAGTTTGCAGCTTCTCGCGCGCGAAGGCATCGGTTTGCCGACGACAGTATTTGGCGACAATCCCGACGATACAAGCGATCTGCTGGCCATGCTCGGTAATCCACCGCATGTGATCAAACTCAATGAGGGTGCGCAGGGGCAGGGCGTGGTGCTCGCAGAAAAGCAATCTGCATCGAAAGGCGTGATCGAGGCATTTCGTGGGTTGTACGCCAATTTTCTGGTGCAGGAATTCATCGGCGAGGCGGAAGGCGCCGATATCCGCTGTTTCGTCGTTGGCGGTCGTGTGATTGCGGCAATGCGTCGGCAGGCGCGCGAGGGCGAATTCCGTTCCAACCTGCATCGCGGTGGCAGCGCGCACCAGGCCCGATTGAGCCCGATCGAAGTCGATACGGCATTGCATGCCGCGCGGGCCTTGGGCCTGAACCTGGCCGGCGTGGATTTGTTGCGGTCGCGTCGGGGGCCGTTGATTTTGGAAGTCAACTCCTCGCCGGGTCTGGAAGGTATTGAAATGGCGACGGGAGTGGATGTTGCCGGGGAAATTGTCGAATATCTGGTGCGGCGTGTACGCAAACGGCGGGCCGCGGGTCGTTGATGCGCCTGGCGCAAGCAATACTTGATCTACGAAAGTATTCGTTGACACGGAAATCGGGTATATGTACGATTGCAAACGTAGATTCTCCTGTTGACTGACCAATTTAGGTGTTCATCATGAACCGAGTTCTCCTTTTCCTTGTTGCTGCTTTGCTGGCAATTCCGGCGATACAGGCCAATGCACGTCCCAAGTCGAATGTCGACGAACATCCGATACTGGTCAAGACTCTCGAAGGCTTCCAGACTGATTCGGCGCGAATTCGCAAGGAGATGGAGGCTGGCGGCAAATACGATAATATTTCTGCACGCGACAAGACCCGGGTGGAAGCGCGCTTGGGGGACATGCTCAAGTTGCTGCAATCCGGTGTGGCGCAGTCCGAAATGACGCAGAATGACAAAATTGCGCTGGCCAACGCGCAGGAAGAAGTCAACGGCATACTCAGCCATAACGACAATAATCGTTTGGTGTGCCGGCGCGTTGCGCCTGTCGGTTCGCATTTGCCCGTTACGACGTGCCAAACATATGCCGAAGTACTTGCCGAGCGGCGTGCAACGCAGCACCAGATGACACGCGATCTCAAATCAATCAACAATGCTGGTGGCATGAAATCACACTGATCCAAATTGCCGCCTGAATCTGCCATGAGCCCTCGCGTGCAACCCGACCATTGCTGGCCTACTCCCGGAGAACTCGAAATCCTCCGGGTGTTGTGGGACCACGGTGCGTGCACCGTGCGCGAAGTACACGAAGTACTTTACGGGAATGACGGTGCGGGTTATACGGCGGCACTGAAACTTCTGCAGATCATGCATGCGAAAGGCTTGGTGGAGCGCGACGATTCACAACGCGCCCACGTATACCGCGCTGCCATCGATCAGCAACGCACGCAAAGCCATTATGTGAGCGATATGGCCAAGCGTCTGTTTCATGGTTCGACCTCGCAATTGGTGTTGCAGGCGTTGGGAAGCCATCCGGAAACCTCGCGCGAAGAGCTCAAGGAAATCCGCGCGCTACTGCGCGAAATCGAGGCCAAGAGGGTGTAGCGATGACGTTTGCTCCCGCGCTCGCTTCCGGTATTGATTTGATCGGCGCCGCCCTTTTGCATTTCATCTGGCAAGGCGTGCTGCTCGGTGCCGTTTATGTGGCGTTGCGTTCGTTGTGCGCCAACGTGGTGACCCGCTATCGGCTCGGCATCTTCATGTTGTTGTTGCTGGCACTTTGCCCGGCGCTCACGTTGGCCTGGATTTGGCCGCAGGCCGGAATCGCCGCGTCGACCGCAAACGGTCCATTGCAGCAGATGGTAGGAACGCTGAGCGTCGCGGCCGGCGAGATGCCGTCGAGTTGGCATTTTCATCGCGTGCTGCCATGGTTGGTGGCAATCTGGATCGGCGGCGTTTTCATCATCGGTATGCGCTCGCTGTGGCAATGGCGGGGTTTGTTGCGAATCGTGGAACAAGCCAGTGCGCTGCCAAAATGGGAGGCGCGCCTGGCTGACCTGTGCGCGCGGTTCGGGTTGCGCCGTCCGGTACGCCTGATGGTTTCCACGCAGGCATTGACGCCCATGCTGATCGGCTTGTTCAAGCCGGTGATTTTGTTGCCGGCAAGCATGCTGACCGGATTTGCGCCGGATCAACTCGAATTGATCATCGCCCACGAGCTTGGTCACGTAAGACGCTGGGATTACCTGGTGAACCTGATTCAGGTCGTGATTGAAACCGTCTTGTTTTATCACCCGGTGGTGCATTGGATTTCGCGCGACGTGCGCAACTTGCGTGAAGAGTGCTGCGACGACATGGTGCTGCATGTTGCTCGTGGCAATCCGCTGGCCTACGCGCGGACGCTGGCCGATCTGGAAGAATTGCGCCAGAACCTGGCGGCTGCTCCGGCGTTGAGTGCTGCTGGCGGAATCTTGCTCAATCGGGTGCGTCGTATTGTCGGTGCCACACAAATGGTCGACCCGCTGCCACGCAACGATTACGCATGGCCGATTCTGGTCGTTGTACTGGCCATGGCTTGCATGGTCTGGCGATCACATGTGACGACCGCAATACCGGATGCTGGGCGCGCACTGGCCGGGATGCCGGCGCATGCGTTGGCGCTCGTTAGCGGCAATCCGACGTTGATCGAGCCAGTCACATCTGTCGCTCTGCTGCCCGTGACAATTCCTCCGCTGCAGAATACCGATGCGCAAGCAACCCCGAAAGCATCCCATGCACCGCAAGCCCAGCCTGCGCAAGGGGCAAGCGAGACTTTGTTTGACCCGGTGCACATTGCGCAGCCGGAAATCAGTGTCGCCCTGCACCGTCGGATAGAAAGTGTCAGTGACCTCGTGCGGCTG
>DASSXQ010000085.1:0-9836 GCA_035703725.1 Rudaea sp. | reverse complement strand
CAGTCGAAACCGTTCGATTCCGCAACTACAGCACCAGCGATGGATTGTCGCAGGCCACTGCAATGGCCATGGCACAAGACACGACCGGTTTCGTCTGGATTGGAACCCAGGATGGCCTGGATCGCTTCGATGGTTACGATTTCAAGGTTTACCGACACAATCGTGCCGATCCGTGGTCGCTTGCCGATAATGCAATCTACGCGCTGGCCGCCGATGCCGATGGGGTCATCTGGGTTGGCACGCAGGCTGGTGGGCTGGATCGCTACGATCCGCTCAAGGATCGCTTCGATCACTTTTCGGCGGATCCGTCAAAATCCGTTTCGCTGGCTTCCGATTATGTTACGGCATTGTTGATCGATCATCGCGGCTGGTTATGGATAGCCTCAACCGGTGGCAAACTGCAATGGTTCGATCAATCCAGCCAGCGTATCCACGACACGCCACTGGGAATGCGGCATGAATTGATGGATGTGCGCGCACTGGTCGAACAAGCCGATGGATCGGTGCTGGTGGGCGCGCGCGATGGCTTGTGGCGTTGCGACAGCAACGCCAGCCGATTGCAGGAAATCCGGTTCGATCCGCAACAACAGTTGGATGTGCGCGCGATTGCCACGGATCCGCGCAACGGCGATATCTGGGTCAGCACAACCGATGCAGGTTTGTTGCGCTTTTCGGCTGGAGGCAAGCCGTTGGCGCATTATTTTCGAGGTGGCAGCGGAATCTACGCGTTGCCCGACAACGAAGTGCGCGGAATCGGTTTCGACAAGGTCGCGCGTTTGTGGCTGGCAACAAAATCCAGTGGTTTGCTGCGGCTGGATTCAAGCGCGAGCGGGTACAAGCAATATCGTCACGATCCCACGCAACCACAGAGTCTGGCGGCGAATCGCCAGCAGACCGTGTTGGTCAGTAGCGACGGCACGGTTTGGGCCGGCTCCTGGAACAACGGCATCAGCATGCACGATCCCCGCACGCAAGCATTCGCCACGATCGAATGGAACAACGAGCAAGGCGAACGATTGCCGGCACAGCCGGTCACCGGCTTGTTCGCCGACAAGGACGATACGTTGTGGTTCGGACTTTCCGACACGCACAAGCTGATCCATTTTGATCTGCAATCCGGAACGATCCAAAGTTACGCGGCCGACTCAACCCGACCCGGCAGCTTGCCCGGAAATCTCATCGAAGACATGAAGCGCGGCCGCGATGGCAGTCTCTGGGTGGCCACAACCGGAGGTGGACTGAGTCGATTGCTGCCGGGCGCTTCGCAGTTCGTGGCGTACCGTCATGACCCAAACGATCCCGGCAGCATTGCCAGCGACGACCTGCTCTATCTGATGTCCGACTCCACTGGCACATTATGGATCGGTACGGTCGATTCCGGTGTGGACGAGTTGTGCGAAGGTTGCACGACATTCATCCACCATCGTCACGATCCGGCAAATCCCGGCAGCATCGATTCAGGGGCGGCTGGGGTAATTCTGGAAGGCAGCGGCGACACGATCTGGATTGGCTTGCGTCCCGGCGGTCTGGATCGCTTCGATCGGCGCAGCGCGACGTTCGAGCACTTTGTCAGTCGTGCCAATGATCCCGCCTCGTTGAGCAACAACGCGGTGACCACCTTGATGCGTGATCGCCATGGCAGTCTGTGGATCGGCACGCAAGGCGGCGGAGTCAATCACCTGCTCTCGGATGCATCGGGCAAATCGCGCTTCGAGTCGATTTCTACCAGCGATGGACTTGCGGCCGACGCGATCGGAAGTATTGTCGAAGATGCCAGCGGATCGTTGTGGCTGAGTACGACCGCAGGTATCAGCCGCTACGATCCACAAACCCGGCATATTCTCAATTTTGGAACAAACGAGGGCGCTCTGGCGCGCGGATATTACATAAATGCCTTGGCGCGCTTGAGCGATGGGCGCATTGTATTCGGCGGGCTCAGCGGCGCGACGCTGTTCGATCCATCCAAGGTGAAGCTGCCGTCTTCACCCCGTCCGATCATCACTGACGTGTTGTTGAACAATGAGCCGGTCGCACCGTTCTGGCGCGATGCGGAATCGCCACTGCGTTTGTCGCCATGGTCGGCCAATAGTCGAGTCGAGTTGAACTATCGCCAGAACAACGTCAGTTTCCAGTTTGGTTCATTGGGCTTTTCCGATCCGGAGATGATCGAGTACGGTTATCGACTCGACGGCCATGATGCGGAATGGATTCACGCAAATGCTGCGCGTCGATACGCCACGTATACCGATCTGGCGCCCGGTCGGTACCTGTTGCGTGTTCGTGCCCGTCGCGACGGCGATGCATGGAACGAGGGTCATGCCACTCTTTTCGTACGCGTTTTCCCGGCCCCATGGTTTTCCTTGCCGGCGATTCTCGGTTATGTCGTCGCGTTTTTGCTTTTGGTAGGGGTGATCGGCTGGCGCGCGCGCTCGAACTGGCGGCGCCATGCGCAAGCGCAAAAAGCCATCCGTATCAGCGAAGAGCGACTCAAGTACGCGCTATGGGGCAGTGGTGGCGAATTGTGGGACGTGGATCTGCGCACCGGCGAGATTTTGCGCGAGAATCGGCTCGAACACCTTGCCGCCAGTCATGAAACGCGGGCCCAGACCATTCAGCAGTATCAACCATTCGTGCACCCGGATGATTTGCACCAGTTCGAGCAAGGGTTGTCCGCGCATCTGAAAGGTGAGCGCGACATTCTCGAAATCAGCTACCGCAGTCCCGATGTGGATCGCGAATGGCGCTGGCTGTTGACGCGCGGGCGCGTGGTCGGGCGCGACGAAAATGGTCGTGCGTTACGTCTGGTCGGGACCACGCAAGACATCACCGTGCTCAAGCGCGCCGAAGAATCGTTGCGCAAGCTCAATGAGGAACTGGAGGCAAGAGTCGATCTGCGCACGGCAGACTTGCGTCGCGCCAACCGTGAACTGCGCGGAACTCTCGAGCAGTTGACGCTGGCGCAAAGACAATTGCTGGAATCCGAGAAGATGGCCGCGCTGGGCGGGCTGGTCGCAGGCGTCGCGCACGAAATCAATACACCATTGGGCGTGGCCGTTACCGCTGCTTCACACTTGCAGGAAGAAGCCACACGCATGATGCGACACGTGCAATCCAATACGTTGGATGAACGGGAATTTGCCCGCTTCCAGAACATTGCCGTGGAAAGCGCGCAAATCATCCTGCGCAATCTGCAACGTGCCGATCGCTTGATCAAGAGTTTCAAATTGGTGGCCGTCGATCAAACCACGGAAGAGCAACGCATGATCGACTTGGGTGCCTACCTCAATGAGATCCTGATATCCCTCGGCCCGACGCTGAAAAAGAAGCCGCACCGTGTTCGCGTCGACTGCGCGCAACCGATTTCGCTGCGAACCTATCCCGGATCGCTGTATCAGATTGTCAGCAATTTGATCCTGAACTCGATGACTCACGCCTTCACGGATGATCAAGCCGGCGAAATCGTCATCACGGCCCGACGCAGCGGCAAACTCGTCGAGCTGCAATACCGCGACAATGGCAATGGCATGTCTGACGATGTGCGTGCGCGGATTTTCGAGCCATTCTTCACCACCCGGCGCAATCAGGGCGGCTCGGGACTGGGACTGCACGTGGTCTACAATCTCGTCACCCAATTGCTTCGGGGCAGCATCCGCGTGGAAAGCAAACCCGGTGTGGGCACGACGTTCGAGATTTTTCTGCCGGCGGAATTGCCCAGCCAGACCAACCCCGAAGTTTGATTGCGATCGCGCAGCGACCGTGTTTCAGTCGGGCAGCGTTGCGCGTACCGCTTGTGCGCGTTCCCAATTGTCGAACAGCAATTCCACCAGGCGGGGCTCGAATTTCACCCCATTCTGTTCAATCAGAAAAGCGCGGATGTCGTCGATGTCCCACGGTTGCTTGTAACAACGGCGGCTGCCCAGTGCGTCGAAAACATCAGCCAGCATGGTGATGCGGCCGGCAATGGGAATCGCCTCTCCACGCAGGCCACGCGGGTAACCGCTGCCGTCCCAATTTTCGTGGTGGGTCAGAGCAATTTCAGCCGCCGCTTTCATCAACGGACGTTTCGACGTTGCCAACAGACGCGCGCCCAATTCGGCATGGGTGCGCATGATGGTGGACTCTTCGGCAGTGTGGCCGCCGGGCTTGTTCAGAATTGCATCCGGAATGCCGATCTTGCCAATGTCGTGGAGTGGCGACGCCAGGCGCAGTTCGGTGGTCGTGCGCTCGTCGAGTCCGTACAACTGGCCGATCAATTCGGCCAGCAGGCCCACGCGCCTGACGTGATTGGCCGTTTCGTACGAACGCGTCTCGGCGGCACCCGCAAGCAGATAGATCATGTCGAGCTGAGTGTCGAGCAACTCGCGATTCAGGTGCAGGTTCTCGTAAGCGATGGAAACGTTGGTACTCAACACTTCGATCAGTCGATTGACCATGTCGGCCGATTCGCCGGTAATGCCGGCGTAGACGAGAGTCTCCGCTGCGTCTTCGTCATGCATGCACAAGGCGTAATGCTGCCGGGCAAATACGTGACGGCGGTTGACGAAGGCATCGCGCATCGATGCGATGATTTCTTCGGGCAGCCTTTCCTCAACATTGCGACCGACCAGATGGCGAAATTCGCCGGTTGCCGCGTGGACCAGAAAGTGATCCGGCAGCGACGTGTTTTTTCCCGCAATCCGACAATACAAAACGCCGGGACGGCCATCGACCAGATTCGTCAGTTGCTCAAGTACCTCGCGGGCAAAGTGCTGCGATTGTTCGTGGGAAAAAATATAGGTCGATGCATTGATCACGCGTTCCAGACCACGCCGGCTGGCTTCGACGCTGCGCATGTCGCGGTAACTGCGCAGCGCGGCATACATCGTTGTCGTGAGCTTTTGCGCCGTGAGTTCCGTCTTTTCCTTGTAATCGTTGATATCGTAATTGGCGATCACGTGTTGTTCGGGCGCTTCACCGGGCTGGCCGGTGCGCAGAACAATACGCACAAACTGATTACCCATGCGCTCGCGCACGGTGCGCACGAGGTCCAGGCCGGCGTGATCCGAGTCCATTACCACATCAAGCAGCATCACCGCGATGTCGGCATGTTCGCGCAACAGCGATTCAGCCTCGGCGGTGGAGTGTGCATTGAAAAATTGCAGGGGACGATCGGCGAAACGCATGTCGCCCAGAACCAGTCGCGTTACCGCGTGGACTTCCGGCTCGTCATCCACGACCAGCACTTTCCATGGCGGCGGCATTGAAACGTCCGCCGGGTAATGCATGAAATGGCTGAGCGCGTTCATTCTCCACCCCCTTGTGTGGATGCGATGAGTGTAGCGCAGTTCATGCCGGGCGGCGCAAGCAATATTTGCAATCCAATACGGCGGTGGCGTGGAACAATCCGCGACGTTTTGCCCCGATGCCGGCAATTCCAGAAAGCCTGCGCTCGTTTCAGAATGGGACCTGACAAGTTTTCGCATCCGTCACGGCTTTCCGCGATCCCGGCATCGATGCGCCGGAAATCGGGTCAATTGCGCCGGACCGAATGTCGGCGTGTCGACGCTGCGGAAACCTGCGGATTGCGCAGTAATCTTTCCACTGCACGGCAGCCTTGCGCGGCAAGGCAAAGGTTTCTCAGTGCAACTCGATGCGAGGGCGATGTGGCTGGACGTCGGGTTTCGGCAGACCGAAGGCTTCAGTGCACAGCAAAATTTGGTTCGGCAGGGCGGCGCGCTGGCCATGCGTGGATGCAAGCAGGGACGTTCGATCGTGTTGTTCGGTTCTGGTGGGCGGGCGAGGGCTAGACGCTGCACGCTCGATCGCGTCCAGTGTCAGCCATTCCAGGCGATGCAAGGACATCGTCCAGAACCTTTTCCCGAGTGCCGCATGCCGTTCGCGCAATTGCGAGAAAGATTCGGCTTCACCACTTGCCATGAAACAGTTCGCGCCCGATCAGCATGCGGCGGATTTCGTTGGTGCCGGCGCCGATTTCGTACAGCTTGGCGTCGCGCAGGATGCGTCCGGTCGGATATTCGTTGATGTAGCCGTTGCCGCCCAGACACTGGATGGCTTCCAGCGCGACCTGCACGGCGCTGGTCGAGGCATGCAGCAGGCACGATGCCGGATCGATACGCGAATTGTGATTGCGGTCGAAATCCTGTGCCACCATGTAGGCGAACGCGCGTGAGCTTTGCAGCGCGGTATACATGTCCGCAATTTTTGCCTGCATGATGCCGAATGTGCCAATGGGCGCGTTGAATTGCTTGCGTTCGCGCACGTACGGAATGGCTGTGTCCAGCGCCGCCTGCATCAGGCCGATCGGGCCACCGGACAACACCAGACGTTCGGTATCCAGGCCGCTCATCAACACGCGCACGCCTTCGTTGACTTCACCAACCCGATTGGCGTCAGGGATTGCGCAATTGTCGAATACCAGTTCGCACGTGTTGCTGCCACGCATGCCAAGCTTGTCGAGTTTCTGCGCCGTAGAAAATCCCTGCATGCCTTTTTCGACGATGAACGCGGTCATGCTGCGCGAGCCGGCGCGTTTGTCGGCGGTGCGCAGATACACCAACACCACGTCCGCATCCGGACCATTGGTAATCCACATTTTCGAACCATTGGCGATCCAGACATCACCCTTCTTGTCGGCTTTGCAGGTCATCGAACCAACCACGTCGGACCCGGCGCCCGGCTCGCTCATTGCCAAAGCGCCGACCCATTCACCGCTGCACAACTTGGGCAAAAATTTCTTTTTCTGGGCGTCGCTTGCGTTCTTGGAAATATTCTGCACGCACAAATTCGAATGCGCGCCGTATGACAAACCCACGGAGCCCGAAGCGCGCGAGATTTCTTCCATGGCGACAAGATGGGCCAGATAGCCCAAATCCGATCCGCCATATTCCCCCGGCACGGTAATGCCAAGCAAACCCATGTCGCCAAACTTGCGCCACAGGTCCGCCGGAAAGGCGTTTTCGCGGTCGATCAAGTCTGCGCGCGGCGCAATCTCCTTTTCCGCAAACGCGTGAACGCTTTCACGCAGCAGTTCAAGTTCTTCGCCTAGCGGGAATGTGTTCATGGAGTGAAGTCGGAATTGGAGAACAGGGAATCGGGAATGCAAGAGCAGGAGCGGCAATGGTAACGGGAACCGGTTGTGTCATTTGCGATTCCCGGTTCCCGGGTCTTGAATCACTGCCCGCGCATGCGTCCGGCAAAGCGCGGAGCGCTGTTGCCCATGTGCGGCAGCTTGACCTTGCCGATGGTGTTGATGCGCTCTTCGGCCATGCGGTCGGCAGCCAGATAGGTGGGGATGCCGTCGCGTTGCGCAATCTCGAAGATGCGGCTCACGTTGTAGTAAATCGTGCGCATCATGCGCATTGCGCGTTCGCGGTTGTAGCCGTCGATTTCCAGCGACACGTTCATGACGCCGCCGGCATTGACGGCATAATCGGGTGCATACAACACGCCACGCTTGCGCAACTCCTCGCCAATTTCGTCGGTGGCCAACTGGTTGTTGGCCGCGCCGCAAATGATCTTGGCCTTGATCCGATCGATGGTCTTGTCGTTGACCGTTCCGCCAAGTGCGCACGGACTGTAGACATCGGCATCGACATCGTAGATTTCATCCGTGCCCACCGCGGTGCAACCGTGCTCTTCAACCGCGCGCTTGACCAGATCCTTGTTGATGTCGGTGACGAATACCTTGGCCCCTTGTTCACGCAGCAATTTGATGAACTCCATGCCGACGTGTCCGCAACCCTGCACGGCAAAACTGTAATTGCCGACTTCTTCATTGCCATGCTTGTGATTGAGCGAGGCCATTACGCCCTGCAAGGTGCCGTAAGCGGTAAATGGCGACGGATCGCCGGAGCCGCCATGTACTTGATGCACGCCGGTGACGAATTCGGTTTCACGGAAAACCCATTCCATGTCGTTGACATCGATGCCGACATCTTCGGCGGTGATGTAACGGCCGTTGAGCGAATTGACGAATCGCCCAAACGCGCGAAACAACGCCTCGGACTTGTCCTTGGCCGGATCGCCGATGATTACGGCCTTGCCGCCACCCAGATTCAAACCCGCGACCGCATTCTTGAAGGTCATGCCGCGCGACAGGCGCAGCGCATCATTGATCGCGTCGGCTTCGGATTGGTACGGCCACATGCGCAGACCGCCGAGCGCCGGGCCCAGCACGGTGTTGTGAATCGCGATGATGGCCTTGAGTCCGATATCCTTGTTGTGGCAAAAAACAACTTCTTCGTGACCCGTGGTGGCGATGGTGTCGAAAATCATGGCAATGCTCCGGATGGACAACGTGCTAGTTTAGCCGGTGCGCCTCGCAAACGACAGGTTGAAAACGCAAGCGCCGGTTTGTCGAAAAACCCGGCGGGAAACCAATCCATCGATCCAATCCGGCATCAGCAGGCTGGCGCGTTGACCATGGGTGCCTTTTCGTCAAACAAATGCCCAGGATTGGCCACGGCAATCACGCTCCAGCCCCGCGGCGCGATATTGTCAAAGGCAATGACCACGGACACGCCACGCAAGGCCGTCTCGACCACACCACCACGTCCGGATTTGATCTGTTGCAATATTTGCGGTACCGGGAAGATCTGTCTTGCCGGGCCGCCAGCGGTAGGCTGCTGCAGTGGAATGGTTGCGCCGGCGGCCGCAAGGATATGCCCATCAATGTCAATCCGATACATCGCTTGGATGGCGCGTTGCGTACGCGAATCAAACACGGATTTGATCATCTGGTTTGGCAGAAATCCGGCGACGGCGCACGGCGGATGCGTTGCAGGTCCATTCCGGCTCCCCAATCATTTGCATGTGACTTTGTGCCGACAGCAAGATTGGCATGCGTCACGAAAGGCGCTGCAATCCCAGTCCGCACGCCATCGGCGTTACAATGTGGAATTGCCGAATAGTGACGTTTGACCCATGAGCACACCTGCCCAGACTGTTGTTGCCAGTGATCCAACTGCCGAAACCACACCGCTGCGCTTTGTCACCGCGGCCAGCTTGTTCGATGGCCACGACGCGGCAATCAACATCATGCGTCGACTGATCCAGTCGCAAGGTGCCGAAGTGGTACATCTGGGCCACAACCGCAGCGTTGAAGATGTCGTGCGTGCCGCATTGCAGGAAGATGCCGACGCCATCGCGATGAGTTCGTATCAAGGCGGACATCTGGAATATTTCAAGTACATGGTCGATATGTTGAAGGAACGCGGGGCAGGGCATATCCGCGTATTCGGCGGTGGTGGCGGCACGATCACTCCCGAGGAAATCGCCGATTTGGAAGCCTACGGCGTCGAACGCATTTACCATCCGAACGACGGCATGCATCTGGGTCTGGTGGCGATGATCGAGGATGTGGTGCGGCGCACGCGCGTTGCACGGGAATCGCGAAGCGGGAATTGGGAATCGCAAAAACTTGCGAGCGTCGACATTGACGATGAAATCAGCGTAGGCCGCATGCTGAGCGCATTGGAAGACGGTGCTTTTTCCGAAGCCGAACTCGACAAGCTGCGCCAAGAGTGGACAAGTGGCTCCTCCCATTCCCGATTCTCCATTCCCCATTCCCGGCGATTCACCCCGGTCATCGGCATCACCGGCACCGGCGGAGCGGGTAAATCCAGTGTCGTGGACGAATTGCTGTTGCGTTTCCTGCACGCGTTTCCACAAATGCACATTGCGGTGTTGGCCGTTGATCCCACCCGGCGGCGTTCCGGTGGCGCACTGCTTGGCGATCGCATCCGCATGAATTCGCTGCGTAGCCGGCGTGTGTTCATGCGCTCCATGGCGACACGTCGCCAGCACGCCGCCACCAGCGCAATGCTCAAGGATTGCGT
>DASSXQ010000242.1:0-7246 GCA_035703725.1 Rudaea sp. | reverse complement strand
AAACTGCCGTAAGCGTAACCGCCAATGCCAAAACTCTGGTCAAGCGACCCATCGTCGCCGAACAGGCGTGCAACCAAAAAAGTGTTGTTGGAACTGCATATTCCAGCCAGCAGAATTCGACCAGCGCTATCGAGAGTGGCTGCATAGCCCAATGAAAAGCCGGCACAAATCTGGGTCGGCGGAACAACATTCTTGTAGCCGGAGATGCCCAACGTACTGTCGAGATGGCCATCGGCAGAGAAACGCATCACTTGCATGCCGCCGCCGCTGTTGCACACGGCGAGATACCGGCCCGCACGATCCGCCTTGACCGGACGGCTGTTGATCAAGGGGCAAGACTGTGCGGTCATCCAGCCGGAATTGCCAAAACCCGACAGGAAATGTCCATCCGTATCGAGTTGAAACCACTGGCTACCCGGATAGGTATCGATGTGGGCGGCCAGGAGGAAGTCGCCCGAGTCCCGTGCGATGGCATTCAATCCGGCACTCGGGCTGCCGAAATTGACAACTTTGCCGCCGCTGAAAACGACGCCGTTGCCGTCGGTGAATGCGTTGAAACCCGTGTCCAGGGAAAGATTGGCGTTCAATCGCAGGAGGACAGTATCGAATGTGGTCGAGGTTGCCTGGTACTTGCCTTTTCCTACCACAAACCATTTGCCGGAAACCGTTTGGGCAATCGCGGCGGGAGATGTCAATGTTCCCTGTACATTGTTGATCTGGTAGCCCAGCGCCACCACGCCCTGGTCGCCCACCACACCTGCCGTATCCAGCGAATGGGCGCCCGGCAGCACGCGGCTCAAAGTGGATTCGGTCAAAACGTAAATTTTCCCGTCGGGCATCAGTGTGAATTGCTTCAGGCCATTGTTCCCCGTGCACAACGTGGACGACAGCGAACAACCAGTTACACGACCGCTGGCATTGTTCTCGCCGAACGCTGACGATAGGGTCCCGTTTGGTTGCAACTCTCCCAACCACCAATACTCATCCCCTCCGGGAACGTAAACCGTTCCACCCAAAAGCAGATTGCCATCCGCCGTCAGATTCACTTGATCAATGACCGATCCATGATCGGGATTGTGTAAATCTCCGGCAAACGTAATCCGCCCGCTGCCAGCCCAAGTTGGATCGAAATAGCCGTCGGTCGCGGACACGGCCATGGGCCAGCCAAGAGCAAGAAGCAAAAACCAAAACCAGAATCGTTGATACATGACGAACTCCACGACCGTACATCGGTCTTTCGCAGAACTTGTCGCAATTTGGCGCCAACATTGCACGGCCGTGCCCGCGGATACAAGATCCCCAAACCCGGAACAAGCGTCAATGCCGCGCGAGCGCGCCACCTCACCGATCATGACGCGTTTCAACCGTGTAAAAGAACCAATTGTTTTATCCGGCAAGTGGATCATTCACCGGGATGGGATTGGCGGCAATCTTGCCCGCACGGTCCATGCCGCCAGACAGCGTGTCGCAGGTCACTGACCTGGCAATCGTCCATGCGGCACGTTTTCCAGGTCGTTGGTGAAGATCAAGTCGTAATCCAACCGCGCCAATCCCGCCTGCCGTAGCTGTGTAGAATTGGCCGAAATGGAGAACCCGTTCACGATGGGTTTGCCGGATGCATCGATTATGGCTGCATACGCGGTATCACCACCACTGTTTCCGGCGAAGTGTCCCAGGACATAGCCGCCGTTGCCAAAGCTCGGGTCGACGCTGCCATCATCGCCGAACAAACGCACGACAAGCAATTCGTCAGGGTCGATAGACCCGTCGCCATCCGCATCGATGCCGGGTCTGCACAGACCAGGCACCAGGATGCGTCCCGCACTGTCGGTCACGCTACGGAATACGGTTATGCCGCCTGTGCATTGACCGGACGGTGGCGCGATGGCAACGATGCCGTCGAGGCCGAAACCCGGATCTGCCAAGCCGTTGGCCGCGATCCGCAGGATGCGCGGGTTCGACCCAATGCAAGACACCAAGGCGCGCCCGGCACGGTCGATGTGAACAGCGTTGGAAAAAAATGTGCAATCCGGAAATTCCGCCTTGCCGTTGACGCCATAGCTGCTGTCGAGCGTTCCATCGGCAAGCAGACGAATGGCAACCCCGACTCCGACCGCGAAAATGGATGAACTTGCATTGCCTTGCGCCAGAATGCGACCGTCCGCCAGTACCGACGTGTTGACGGCGTAGGAGTCGCCGAGATCTTCGAACGCGACAACCTGTCCGCCGGCAAACACGACACCGTTCGCGTCAGCAACGGCGTTGAACGTGGTATCGAGCGAAAGGTCCGGATTCAGGCGTGCGACGACCAGATCGTTGCGCGTGGCAGTCGCACGGTATTTTCCCTGGCCCAGGACAATCAATTTTCCCGAGCCGGCCACTGCAATGGAGGTCGCCGCAGTCATCTGCCCCTGTACATCGTTCACTACCCAGTTGGCACTGACCAGTCCGGTGCCGCCAACCGTTTCGGAGAAATCCAGGCTGCGTGCTCCAATGGAAGTGCGACTGAGTTGGGTAATGGACGCCAACACGATCCGACCGTCGGCCTGCAAGACCATTGCCGCACCCTGGCTGCCATGACATAACGCGGAAGAAAGCCAGCATCCGGTTATCAGACCCGTGCCGTTGTTTTCGCCAAAATCGGGAACCGGTGCGCCGTTGCTGTCGATCTCTCCAAGCCACCAGTAAGGACTGGACTGTGTGTCGACCAATCTACCCGTCATCAGCACATTGCCGTTTGGTTCCAGCACCAGGCGATGCGCTTCAGACAAAAAGTCGGGGTTGTGGGTATCAGCGGCAAAGACCAGACGCCCGCCCACCCCCCAAGTCGTATCGAAATCACCATCGCCGGCAATGGCAGCGGCCGGCAGTAGCGCGGCAATGAGCAGAAAAAGCAAACGACGTAGCTGGCACATGCACAATTCCTCCGGACCGCCCTTCGGCCCCTGCACTACTATTCGGATTCCAGTTCCGCGAATTACAGGGCGCAGATGATGGTTCCGTGCGAGCCCCCCGACAGGCGCAGCCTGTCGACAAGATCACGGGAAGCCCGGAGAATTTTGTCGCCCGCAATCTCAGCCAAACATCAATAAAAAACCCCGCCGCAGCGGGGTTTTCTCGATACGGATTGAAGAATCGAACTTATGCGTCTTTCTTCGCCGCCGCTTTTTTGGCCGGCGCAGCTTTCTTGGCTGCCGCTTTTTTCGCTGGTGCAGCTTTCTTGGCGGGTGCCGCTTTCTTTGCTGCGGCTGTCTTGCTGCTTGCAGTCTTTTTCACTACGGATTTTGATGGACTGTTTTCTGCCTTGTGCGAACGCGCGTTCCCGTAACTGCGGATCGCGGTCTTGCCCTTGCGCGTCTTGCGGTCGCCTCTACCCATTACATCGATCTCCAGAATTGTGATTTGCGAAAGCGCGCGTAGCTTAACAGTGCTGTGCGCAAGCGCAACTGCAAACTTTGCCGACGGCCGGTGGCATGCCCCGATTCAATGGCGCCTGCGATCCGTTTGCTTCACTGGTGGCTGTGCCCGGCATGCCGCATCCCGGACACATCCGAACAGTCGTCATCGGCGCAGTCGTTGCGTTCAAGTTGAATCGTTGCATGAGTGATCTGGAACTGGTCGCGCAGGGTCCGCTGGATCGACGCGAGCACCGCGTCCGCATCGTTGCCCTCGACCAGTCTGGCGTGCAGGGTCGCAATTCGGCTGCCACTGGCAAGTTGCCAGACGTGCACATGATGCACCGGGCCAACGCCCGGATATTCGCGCAAGGCCTCAATGACGGTCGCAGTTTGCAGATCGTCGGGTGTACCTTCCAGAAGGATGTGCGCGCAGCGGCGCAGCAATCGCCACGCGCTGCGCAAAATCAAGGCGGCGGTCAGAATCGAAATTGCAGCGTCCGCCCAGAGCCAGGCAAATGCGGCAATCAACAGCGCCGCAATCACGGCGCCAATCGAACCTAGCAAATCACCAATGACATGCAGGCGCGCGCCGGCGGTGTTCAGATCGTCATGGGCATGATTACCCAAAATGCCCAGCACGATCAGATTGATTGCCATTCCGACCAACGCAATCGCAAGCATCGGCATGGCATGGATGGGCTCAGGCGTGCGCAAGCGCAACAGGGCTTCAAAGACGATCCACGCTACCAACGCAAACTGTGCCAGTGCATTGGTATAGCCGACCAGCACCTCCAATCTGGCATAGCCAAAGCTGCGTCGTGCATCAGCCGGACGCCTGGCAAAATGCGCACCTGCCCACGCCAGCAATAGTGCAAACGCATCCACCAACATATGCCCGGCATCAGCGAGCAGCGCCAGCGAACCGGACCACCAGCCGCCGGCGGCTTCGATCAGCATCGCCAGCGCCGTCAACACGAACGCGATCAACAGGCGTGACTCTCCGCGCCCGGCATCGTGCGTATCGTGGTCATGCGGGTGCTTGTTTTCGCTAACGGACATCGGCCATCGCCAGCCGCAACATCAGGGCGGGATGTTCGATCCTATCTTCAGGTTGGCTTGTTACACAATTGCAGGGTTTGCCGAGCTCAAATGGCAAAGCTTGTGCGACTGGCCGCGCCTGATTCGCATGTTCAGCACGTGCGCCAACGCCACGCAACTCCCGCCAATCGTCACCACGACTGCATGGAGGTTCAATCCGGCATGCACGTCAAAAATGAAACCACCCGTCCACAGCAACGCCAGACCCGGCACCAGCAGCAACAATGGAAGGCGTATCCGATGCAGTCGATAACTGTGCACCAGCGTTATCGTCGCCAGCAAACTCGCACACACAATGAAGATTCGTTCGAAATTGTGGCTGGCGAGGAATTCAAGCCCGAGCAGCGGCAGCAATGCAAAAACAAATGGCAAAGCGGCGCAATGAATCGCACACAAAAATGAAGCCATTGCGCCAACCCGATCCGCCACTTGCAGTGCAGTGCGATGATCCGGCAGCGGCTTTTTGTCGATGATCGATTCAAGTTGCATGAGCATCACTTGCGTCGGAGCTTGTTACGGCAATGAAGGCGCTGTCGTGCCAAGCCAGCGCCAAACTTGCATGGCAAAATCGAATGGTTGCCATGTCTTTGACGGATGCGCAAATGATATCTTATAACATATCGTTGTTCAACCGGATTGGACGTGCCGGTTTGCATCCATTCATTCTTTCTTACCTTCACCGCAATGCGGAGATCATTCCTTCTTTCCGTCCCCCGCAAAGCGGGGATCATTCCTTCTTTCCTTCCCCCGCAAGACGGGGATCATTCCTTCTTTCCTTGCCCCGCAAGGCGGGGATCATTCCTTCTTTCCTTCCCCCGCAATGCGGGGATCATTCCTTCTTTCCTTCCCCCGCAAAGCGGGGGAAGGTGCCGCAGGCGGAAGGGGGCAGCTTTTGATCCTGCTTTTCTTCTACAGCACGCTGATCACTATTCGTGATTTGATGTGCCGCCAAACGCACCCATGAATTGCTGGTAGTAGCGCAACTCATCGATGGAATCGTGTACGTCACTCAAGGCTGTGTGACTGGATTCCTTGGTGTAACCCTTGTGGATATCCGGCGCCCAGCGCCGCGCCAGTTCCTTGAGCGTGGAGACATCCAGATTCCGATAATGGAAAAACGCTTCCAATCGGGGCATCAGACGATGCAGGAAACGCCGATCCTGGCAAATGGAATTTCCGCACATTGGCGACTTCCCGGACACGGCCCAGTGGCCGAGAAACTCCATCGTATGTGCTTGCGCGGTAGCCATATCCACGGATGACTCCACAACGCGTTGCCACAGCCCGGATTTCGTATGCTGGTTGCGATTCCAGTTATCCATGGCTTGCAACCGTTCCACATCATGCTTGATTGCGATTTCTGGACCTTCTGCTATTATATTCAAGTACTTATCTGTAACTATTGTAGCAATTTCGAGGATGGAATCCTGATCCGTATCCAGCCCGGTCATTTCCAGGTCGATCCAGATCAAATTGTCTTCGTGGGCGGTGGATTGAGTCATCGGCAAACCTTTTTCGAACCAGCTCGCACGATAGCATCATGCCTGCGGCCATGCCCAGAATGATGCTGGTTTGCGCAGGCGCGATTTGCTGGCTACACTCAAACGCTTGTTTGTGGTGTGTACAGGGAACACCGTGGACTCAATCCTTTTGATCGAACCTTCCGCAACGCGCCGACGCGCGATGCGGGCGTTGCTTGTCAGCCGAGGCTTCGACGTCAGTGAACTGAGCGATTACGCTCAGGCACTACCCATTCTGGATAAACTCGGGACAACTTCGATCGGCTTTCGCGGCATGGCGATCGGTTGGCCCGAGCACGCCGATTCACGTGCCGATGAAGTCCTCACAATCCTGCATCGCGACGATTTCGAGCACATTGCCGTGCTGCTGCTGGCCGATACCAACGATGGCACAGCAGTCAACTGGATGATGACGCGCCCCGGCACCGGGCTATTGTTGTGGAGCGATTACAGCGAATGTGCCGATGCCATGGCGAAGCTGCTCAAGCCGCCCGCACCGACGCTGCCGGATCTGGAAACGGGTGGCCAGTCGCATTTGCGCATCTTGTTTGTGGATGATTCGGCAACCGTGCGCGTGGCGTTCCGGCGTCTGCTGATGAAGCACGGTTATCTGGTGGAAACCGCCGACGATGTGGAGGATGGCTGGCGCAAGGCCCAGACCATGCCGTTCGATCTGGCCATTGTCGATTATTTCATGCCCGGCGATCCGGGCACCGTATTGGTGCAACGCATGAAGCAGGATGCGCGCACCAGCAGCATCCTCTCTGCCATCATTACGGGCACCTATTCGGATCGGGTCATCAACGAATCGCTTGCTGCCGGCGCGCTGGAATGCCTGTTCAAAAGCGAAGCTCGCGAACTGTTCCTCGCCCGACTGGGCTCACTGGCTCGCGCTGTCAGTGATCGCAAGTCCGTGGACGCGGAGCGTCGTCGTCTGCAAAGCATCCTCAGTTCCGTCGGCGACGGTGTTTATGGCGTGGATGATCGTGGCGTGATCCAGTTCGTCAACCCGGCCGCGATCGACATACTCGGTTATGCGGATGCTGGCGATCTGGTTGGCAAGCCGGCTTACGATCGCGTCCATCACAGCTACGAAGACGGCACCACGCTGCCGCGCAGCGCGTGTTTTCTGTCGCAATGCTACTCCCAGGGCAGCCAGGTACCCGCCTGGCAAACGGTTTTCTGGAGCAAGCACAAACGACCGGTACCGGTGGAATGCACGGTGTATCC
>DASSXQ010000205.1:0-8167 GCA_035703725.1 Rudaea sp. | reverse complement strand
CCGGAAACCCCGGATGCCGAGATCGAACTGACCTACAACTGGGGCGCAACCGAAGATTATGGCAACGCGCGCAATTTCGGCCATCTCGCGTTCCTCGTCGCCGACATCTACGCCACCTGCGCACATCTGCAGTCGCTGGGTGTAACCATCAACCGTCCGCCGCGCGACGGCCACATGGCGTTTGTGCGCTCGCCGGATTTGATTTCGATCGAACTGTTGCAGGATGGGACACTGCCGCCGCGCGAACCGTGGGTGTCGATGCCGAACGTCGGCAGTTGGTGAGGTTTGTCGTGGCGTGTTGACCAACCCGGATGCGGCGCAATGGCCATACGCGCTACCATGCGAATCAACGCATCATCTGGGGAGACAGCTTCATGCGCACGCGCAACTCGAAGAATGATTCCGGTAGTTCCATGCTTTCCACATTTATCGGCGTGGTGCTGATTGCGCCAGGCGTGTTATGCGCGCAGACGGTGGATCTGGTCGCGCACAACGGCTTCGAGGCGTGCTGGTCGCAGGCGCTGACCAAGTCGCAGTTTTTGGGGTTGATGCAATCTTCGCTTGATAATCGGACGACCTGCATCGGCCCCCAGACGACGACTTCGCCGCCGTTTGAAATCACCACCTGCAACACTGCCGCGTGCCCTGGTGGCCAAACGGGTTGCCCGGTGACATTGCATTCCGGCGCCTTCAGCGGCGACTTCCCCACTGGAACGTTTCAAGCGTCGGGTGGGACAGACGATATTTCCGTGCCGCTGACAGTAACGGGTGCGTTCGGCCTCACCTGTACGGTCACGATTTCCAACGTCACCCTGACGTTTGCGCCGGATTACAGCATGATCGCCGACGGCAACAGCGGACTGTATGCAGCCCAATTGACCCAGGCACCAGTGACACTGGGCAACACCGTTGTTGTCTCCAGCACCGATCCGACGTGCGATTCGTTGGCCAACACCAACAAGTCGACGCTGACGGCACCGGCCGAAACTGCCGCGACGGCTGCCGTCGAAGCAAAGTTGCGCGCAAGCACGGTTGCACAATCGATCTGCCCGCTGACGCCGTAGCCTGTTGTTGAATTGGCAACACATAACGAAACCTGATTCTCGTCCGGGTTCAGCCGCGATAACCCCCATTCGCCCCAGACATGATCCGGGAGCGAACGGTTGTGGCAGATGATCGGTATCCGCCTAATCGCCGAGCGCCTGGCGCAAATCCTCGACCAGATCATCCGGGTGCTCGATACCCACGGACAGCCGCAACAGGTTCTGCGGGGATACCGGCTGCGCGCCTTCGACCGAGGCGCGGTGCTCGATCAACGATTCGCAGCCACCCAGCGAGGTGGCGTTGATGAACAGTTTGACCTTGCCGGCGACGGCCAGCGCGCCTTCGCGGCCGCCGCGAATCTGCACGCTGAGCATGCCGCCGAAGTCGCGCATCTGCCGCGCGGCGATGGCGTGATTCGGATGCGTCGGCAAGCCCGGCCAATGCACGGCTTCGACACGCGGATGTGCGGCGAGAAACTCGGCGACGGCGCGCGCGTTGCGACAATGCCAGGCCATGCGCGCCGGCATCGAGCGCAAACCGCGCAAGGTCAACCAGGCATTGAACGGTGCCATCACCGCGCCACGCACCATGCGCGCACGCGCAATCGCTGCGCTGCGCTCATCGTCGCGTGCGAAGATCAAGGCGCCGCCCATCACATCGCTATGACCGCCGAAATATTTCGTGGTTGAGTGCATCACGACATCGGCGCCAAGTGCGAGCGGTTGTTGCAGGCACGGCGTGGCAAACGTGTTGTCGACGACGACGATGGCGTCATGGCGATGGGCAATCTCGGCGATTGCCGCGATGTCGGAAATCTCCAGCAATGGATTCGATGGCGTTTCCAGCCAGATGCAGCGCGTCGCCGGCGTCATCGCGTCGCTGACGGCTTGCGCATTGGTCATGTCCACCGCATCGGCGTGAATGCCCAATCGCGGCAACACTTCGGCAGCCAGCGTGCGTACGCCGTGATAGACATCGCGTGGAATCAGGATGCGACTGTCGCGCGGCAGACTCGACAACATCGCGTCGCTGGCGGCCATGCCGGATGCAAAGACCAGCGCGGATGCGCCGCCTTCGAGCTGCGCCAGCGCACTTTGCAGACGTTGTTGGGTCGGATTGTTGCCGCGCGAATATTCGAAACCGGCGACGCTTTCCGCGGCCGGTCCATGTTGAAACGTTGTCGACAAATGCAGGGGCGGCGCGACCGCGCCGGTGGCGGCGTCCGGTTGCGCGCCAGCGTGCACGGCGAGCGACTCAAGTCGCATGGGCGACCTCCCGGAATGCGGCACGCGCGGCATCGAGCGTATCGGCAATATCCTGCTCGCTGTGCGCGGCCGACATGAAACCCGCCTCGAATGCGGATGGCGCCAGATACACGCCGCGATCGAGCATTGCATGGAAGAAGCGGTTGAACGCAGCAACGTCGCAGGACGTGGCTTGCGCATACGTTTCCACTTTTTCGGCGGTGAAGAAAAGGCCGAACATGCCGCCGACGCGGTTGATGCTGAACGCCACGCCGTTTTCGATGGCGATGGCGCGCAGTCCGTCGGTCAGCAAGGCGGTCTTGCGTTCGATGTCGGCGTAAAAGCCCGGTACCTGAATCAGTTCGAGCATGGCCAAGCCCGCAGCCATCGCAATGGGATTGCCCGACAGCGTGCCGGCTTGATAGATCGGACCGGATGGCGCGACTTGCTGCATGATCTCGCGCTTGCCGCCATACGCACCGACCGGCATGCCACCACCGATGATCTTGCCGAACGTGGTCAGGTCCGGTACCACGCCGTACAACTGTTGGGCGCCGCCAAGCGCGACGCGAAAGCCGGTCATCACTTCGTCGAAGATCAACAGTATGCCGTGTTGCGTGCACAGGTCGCGCAATCCTTGCAGATAACCTTCGCGCGGCGGGATGCAGTTCATGTTGCCAGCGACCGGTTCGATGATGACGCAGGCGATGCTGTCGCCTTGCGCGGCGAGCAGTTCGCGCGCGGCATCCAGATCGTTGTAAGGCAGGGTCAGGGTCAGGTCGGCCAGCGCCTTGGGCACGCCCGGTGAGGTGGGTACGCCAAACGTGAGCGCGCCGGAACCGGCCTTGACCAGAAACGCATCGGCGTGGCCGTGATAGCAACCTTCGAATTTGACGATGTGTGTGCGCCCCGTAAAGCCGCGGGCAACGCGGATCGCCGCCATCGTCGCCTCGGTACCGGAATTGACCATGCGCAGCATCTGCATCGAGGGCACCAGTTCGCCGATGACTTCGGCCATGCGCACTTCGGCCGGACACGGTGTACCGAACGATAATCCTGCGCGCGCCGCGTTTTCCACCGCCGCACGCACGCGCGGATGATTGTGGCCGGCGATCATCGGCCCCCACGACCCAACATAGTCGATGTAGCGTTTGCCTTCGACATCCCACAGACAGGCGCCATCGGCGCGCTCGGTAAAAAACGGTTCGCCGCCGACCGACTTGAACGCGCGTACGGGTGAATTGACGCCACCGGGCATCAGCGCCAGCGCGCGTTGGAACAGCTCGTGATTCGTGGTCATTGCATTGCCATGTGATGAATAGGATGAGTGTCGAACAGCTTTTGATACGCCGCCGCGGCAGCGCCGATGTCGGTCTGGCCGAACACGCCGGAGATCACCGCGACAAAATCCGCGCCGGCATGGATCAGCACGCTCGCATTGTCCGCAGTAATGCCTCCGATCGCCACCAGCGGCAAACCGAGCGCCTTTGCCTCGCGCAGCAAGTCCGGCGTCGCTCGACGCGTATGCGGTTTGGTCGGCGAATCGAAGAACGCGCCGAACGCGATATAGTTTGCGCCGTCGCGCGCGGCGCGGTTGGCCAGTTCAATCGAGTCGTAGCACGACACGCCGATGATGGCGTTTGCGCCAAGCCGCGCGCGTGCGCTGGCCACGTCGGCATCGTGTTCACCCAGATGCACGCCGGATGCGCCGACATCAGCGGCAAGTTCGCAGTCGTCGTTGACGATCAAGGCCACGTCGTAGTCGCAGCAAAGCGCAACCAGGGCGCGTGCCTCGATGCGACGACGCGCGCGATCCATGGTCTTGTCGCGGTACTGCAGCACGGTGGCGCCGCCTTGCAGGGCACATGCGCAGGCGTCGATCAGATCGTCGCGCGGTCCGTCGGTGATCGCATAAAGACCACCAGCGGGCAATCGGCAAGGCGAGGGGACAGGATGCATGGACGATAGTGTAACGGTAGAATGTGCGTTCAACTTTTGCCGATGCAACCAATGAACGCTGTCGCTCCAGTCCAGACGCCTTATCGCACCTTCATGTGCGTGGTGTGCGGATTTTTGTACAACGAAGCCGAAGGCTGGCCTGAAGACGGCATCGCGCCGGGCACGCGCTGGGAAGACGTACCGGAAACCTGGACCTGCCCGGATTGCGGCGTAACCAAAGCCGATTTCGAGATGGTTGAAATCACGCGCTGACGGGATGCGGTTCCATGCCGCACGCGATGCCGGACTCCGCGCGCGTTTCGCGACAGGCAACGACGTCAAATCCCATGACGTCGACGTCGATTACCCCAACCCGTTCGCCCTGAGCGTAGGCCGCAAGGCCGGAGTCGAAGGGTCTGCAAGCGCATGCGCAAAAACCCCTTCGAGTTCGCCGCTTGGCGCGGGTCATGTTCCGGGTGAAGGCTTGACTTTGCCTCAGTTCAGCCGCGGAAGGCGGGTCCCGATTTGGGCCAGTTGCAACGCAATTTCGTCGGCATCGTCGGCTTGCGGCATCAGGCCGAGATAGCGCTGCAGGTCGTCGCGTGCCGCGCGTACATGACCGAGATTCAAATAGCACTGGCCGCGATCCCGATATTCCAGGGGTTGATGCGGGTCCAGCGTCACCAGCCGGTCGCAACAACGCAACGCCTTGTCCCACTCGCTGCGCTCGGCATACACGCCCTTGAGATTGCGCAACATGCGCGTGAGGATCGCGCGGTGACTGGCCGGCTCCAGCATACGCGCCAGTGAACTATCGTCGATATCGTGATCGAGCAGGTGACTGCGTGCGCGCTGGCGCAGTTCCGTCGCATCCAGTGAACGGCCCTTCTGGAACGGATCCAGGATCACGATACCCTCGTCCAGTGGCAAGCGCACCAGAAAGTGTCCGGGGAACGACACGCCTTGCAGCGGCACACCCAGGCGTTGTGCCAGTTCAATCTGAACAATGGCCAGCGAAATCGGATTGCCCAGCCGACGGTCGAGCACGTCATTGAGATAACTGTTGCGCGGATCGTAATAATCGCGATCATCGCCACGAAATCCCAGTTCATCGAACAGAAAATCATTCATGCAACGCAGCTGCGCAGGTACCCGATCCGCATCCTTGAGCAACGTGCGCAAACGCCGCGTGTAATCGTGCAGGCGGGTTTCGTAGTCAATGCGATCAAGCGCCGGATATTCATCCTTCGCGATCAACAACGCGGTGGAAAACAAGGGAATGTTGCTGTCATCAACGCCACGCAACGCAAGCCAAGGATCATGCATCGTCAGCCCTCCTGTAATGATTGCGCACATGTTCGATATTACGCGCTGATGGTTATTTCGCAAGGGCGATGCCGTCAGCAAATTGCCATGTGCGCGTCATGGATCCGGCACGCGCGAGGTGTGCAATGGCGTTGAGTCTCACTGCATCGGGAGCGACGATGAAACAGTTCGTGCCATTGACCGACGACATGTTGTATCGGACCGGTGGACCACCGGCGATGCTGGTGCCATACCACTGCGGGGTTGCCTGTTGGCACCGCGCCCACGAAGCGATGGATGATGAAATCGAGGCGAACGAAGCCAACGATGGCGATTGGTTCAGCGATGCACGGTCAGTTTGTCGCCAGGCTTGACGCCAAGTTTTTGCGCCTCACCACCGTTCAACTCGAGCACGTATTGCGCTGGTCCACTCGAGCCGTATGCCGGGCATGGGTCAGCGCGACACGGCGGAACATTTTGCTGCACGTTTACAAGTTTGTAGTCGCGATCAAAAAACAGCATGTCCAGCGGAATCAGCGTGTTTTTCATCCAGAATGACAGCATTGCCGGCGCCTCAAACACAAACAGCATGCCGTGATTTGCGGGCATGCTGGTGCGATTCATCAGGCCATGTTCGCGTGCGGGAAAATCGTCGGCAATCTCGATCTGGAATTCATGGCGTTTGAGCCAGGCAGTGGCAACTGGGGCATGGACCGTCTTGGCCACCGGAGTGGCAGCGTGAATCCACGTACACGCAAACAGTAGAACCAACGTCGCCGTGAACAGGCCAGGAGTGTGGCGGCGTCGCAGGGGCTCACGCATTGGCAGGGTTTCCCGGTTGGCGTTGATTGTGGGTGAGACCCTGGATCAAGGTACTCAATGCAGCAAAGTTTTTCGGGTCCATGTCGTAGAATTCAATGCCCAGATGCGAGCCATCGACACGGACCAACAGCACATCGGCGTGGAACGCAGGATGGCCGGTAAATTCCAGCGATATCGCCTGGTGGTCGCCGGGCTGCAGGCCGCTGCTATCGTTGCGCTCGAGCAAGGCCCCATTCAGGGACAAATCCAGGATACGGCCGGTCAACTCGCTGGATCGGCTTTGCAGGCGATAACGGCCTGCAGTCGAAAAGCGCGGTTCCTGACGACGATCTTCGTAGAATTCACCCATGGCGATGGTTGCGCGTGCAATGACCGGACGAACCGATCCTAGTGCAGTGTCGCACCAATAGGCAAGGTGCAAATTCAGCCATTGCCAGCCTCGTTAAAACCCGTTCGTCTTGAGTGCAAGCGCGAACCGCCGGAGTCCAAGGGCAGATGGGAATCGACCACGGCTCTGGGTTGCGCCTTTGCTCGCGCCACGCGTTACCGCCACCGCGAACGGATTGGTCCGCTGGCGAATGCAAATTCAGACATTGGCAACTACGTTTGACGCTTGCACGGATACCCCGATTCCATTATCCTTGTCGGTCTTTCGTTCCACGATTCCGCCACAGGATTCCCCATGAAAACGATCAGCGCCAAGGCTGAGACGGTCAAGCGTGACTGGTACATCGTCGACGCCAGCAACAAAACGCTGGGTCGTCTGGCTACCGAGCTCGCCCGCCGTCTGCGCGGCAAACACAAGCCCGTCTACACCCCACACTGCGATACGGGCGATTACCTCGTCGTGGTCAACGCCGAGAAAATCGCGGTCACCGGCAACAAGCTGGAAGACAAGAAGTACCATCGCGTCACGGGTTATGTCGGCAACCTGAAAACCGTCTCGTTGAAGGATATGCTGGCCAAGCACCCCGAGCGCGTGATCGAGATCGCGGTCAAGGGCATGCTGCCGAAGAATCCTCTCGGTCGCGCCATGTACCGCAAGCTCAAGGTCTATAGCGGTCCGGACCATCCGCATAGCGCCCAGCAGCCGCAGGTCCTCGAGGTTTGAGGCGAATTGATTGCCACAGCCCGCACATTCCGGTGCGGATTCTCCAATAGAAGCAGTTACCCAATATGGCTACTCAGCAAACCCAAAACTACGGCACTGGTCGGCGCAAATCCTCCGCAGCACGTGTGTTCCTGCGTCCCGGCAGCGGCAACATCAACGTCAACGGCAAGGCGCTGGACGAATTCTTCGGCCGCGAAACCGCGCGCATGATCGTGCGCCAGCCGCTTGAGTTGACCCAGATGAAAGACAAGTTCGACATCATGGTTACCGTGGCCGGCGGCGGCATTTCCGGTCAGGCCGGCGCGATTCGCCTTGGTGTGGCCCGTGCCCTGGTCGAATACGACGAAGCGCTCAAGAGCCCGCTGCGCAAAGCCGGATTCATGACCCGCGACGCACGTGAAGTCGAGCGTAAAAAGGTCGGTCTGCACAAGGCACGTCGCGCGACCCAGTTCTCCAAACGCTGATTCATCGCCGCGGTTCGCCGCGGCGACACTCATTCTCCGGATCGCTGCAAAGTCAGAGTGCGATCCGGCCAGAATTGGGAGATCGTCTAATGGTAGGACTGCAGACTCTGACTCTGCCTATCTAGGTTCGAATCCTAGTCTCCCAGCCAAACCAAAAACCCCCGCCCAAAGCGGGGGTTTTTGGTTTGGCTCGAACCCAGTTCGAACCAACAGCTTCGACAAAATCGCCGGGAGCGATT
>DASSXQ010000137.1:0-14789 GCA_035703725.1 Rudaea sp. | reverse complement strand
TTCCGCCCTGACGTCTACCAACGCGATCCACCCCTCATTGCCGCGTTGGCGCGTCCGCTCGCATTGCCGTGACACGAGCAAAAATCGTATCGCTGTCTTGAGCGCATGCGGCCGCACTGTTTTTCGTTTCCTTGGCTAATGCATCAAGCTCGCCAGTTCGACCGCTTACAATAAAGCCATGACGACATACATCACTGCCAACACCGTCGAAGAATTTCGCCAGCATCTCGATCAAGTTCACGCGCGCATCGCGGCTGCCTGCGCACGTGCAAATCGCGCGCCCGAGAGTGTGCGCTTGCTGCCGGTCAGCAAGACCGTTGCCGAAGCGCGTATCCGTAGTGCCTATGCGGCGGGGTGTCGCGTACTTGGCGAGAACAAGGTGCAGGAAGCGCATCGCAAATGGCAGGCTTTATCGGATCTGCCGGATTTGCGCTGGGCGGTTATCGGGCATTTGCAGAGCAACAAAACCAAACTGGTGGCCGAGTTCGCCAGTGAATTTCACGCACTCGACAGCTTGCGCGTTGCGACGGCACTGGATCGGCACTTGCAGGCAGCCGGGAGATCGCTCGATGTGTTGGTGCAGGTCAATACCTCGGGCGAAGCCAGCAAGTTCGGATTGCCTCCGGGCGAGGTCACTACCTTCGTGAAACAACTTCCTGCGTTCTCGTCGCTGCGCGTGCGCGGCCTGATGACGCTGGCGTTGTTTTCGGATGACGCCGCCGCAGTGCGCCCGTGCTTCGTACTGCTGCGTCAATTGCGAGAGCGACTGCAGCAGGATGTGACGAGCGGTGCCGGCATGGATGAGTTGTCCATGGGCATGTCCGGGGACTTCGAGCTTGCGATCGAGGAAGGCTCGACCATTGTGCGCGTGGGGCAGGCGATATTCGGCGCGCGCGCGATACCGGACAGTGCCTACTGGCCGGATGCCGGGACTTCATCCAATGGATGAACGCACCAGGTTTCGGTGATGCAACGTTTCGCTGCGAGTCGCTCAAATGACTGGCATTGACCACATTTTGGCTGCGCTATCATTTGCACCCCGCAAACCAACGGACCCACACCCATGTACACCCTCTACTACGCTCCCGGCAGTGCCGCGATGTTGGTGCATCTGATGCTGCTGGAATGCGCCGTACCCTACACGTTACGCAAGCTGGATCTCGAGGCCGGTGAGCAACGCAGCGCAGAATATCTGGCGCTGAATCCGGATGGCGTGGTGCCCACCCTGGTAATTGACGGACAGGCGCATGCCGAGAGCGCGGCACTGGCAATGCTGTTGGCCGAGCGCCATCCCGAGGCGGCTTTGGCACCCACTGCAGGCAGCGCCGCGCGCGCCGACTACCTGCAGTGGATGTTCTATCTGGCCAATACCCTGCAACCGGCATTTCGCCAGTGGTTCTATTCGGGCGAACATGTGGCTGATGGTGCGGACGTCATCAAAAAAGCCGCGCGCATTCGCATCGAGTCGGCTTGGTCCCGATTGGACAAGCATTTGTTTTTGCGTGGACCGCACATGCTTTCCAGCCAGTTCAGCGTGGTGGATCTGTATGCCACGATGTTGATGCGATGGTCGCGCAACATGCCGCGTCCCGCGACCGAATGGCCACATCTGGCAACCCTCGCCGCGACCGTCAAGACGCGCGAATCGTGGCGTCGGATGTATGCAATCGAGGAGTTGACCGAATGGGCTTGATTGCATTGCCTTGAACGAGATCAATGCGCGTCAGCCCGGTTCGCGGCACGTCGATGCATGGGCCGTGTATTTGCTCGAGTGCACCGACGGGCGCGTGTATACCGGCATCGCCCGAGATCCCGAACAACGCTACGCGCAGCACGTCGCCGG
The DNA here is from genome assembly GCA_035703725.1 of Rudaea sp. Classification (GTDB taxonomy): domain Bacteria; phylum Pseudomonadota; class Gammaproteobacteria; order Xanthomonadales; family Rhodanobacteraceae; genus Rudaea. The sequence continues at coordinate 12,946 of DASSXQ010000137.1, read as the reverse complement.
CAAAGGTGCGCGTTTCACGCGCGCCAATCCACCGCGCGAATTGCTCGGTTGGATATGGGTGGATTCGCGCAGCGCCGCACTGAAACTGGAGATTGCCTGGAAACGTTTGCCGCGCGTCGAGCGTATCGCCGCGTTGCGTGCGGCCGAATGCGTCAACGCGATGGCGGAAACGTCCCGATAGCGATTTCGAATGAGCATGGCAGTCGAGGTGCCGTACGCATTGCTTTATTTCCGCGAGTCACACGACGAATCGATTTGTGCCTCGATCACCAAATCTTGACGCGTTGGTCCGGTGCAAGATACAGCTTCTGGTCCGGCTGGACTTCGAACGCCTTGTACCAGTCGTCCATGTTGCGCACGGTTTGCGCGCGGAACTGTGCCGGCGCGTGGACGTTGGTTGTGACGCGCTGGCGCAGGGCGGCATCGCGCATTTTCGAACGCCATGTTTGGCCGTACGCAATGAAAAAGCGCTGGTCGCCAGTCAGGCCGTCGATGACCGGTGCGGGCTTGCCGTCCAGGGACTTGTGATAGGCAGACAGGGCGGCGGTCAATCCGGAAATGTCGGCGATGTTCTCGCCCAGGGTTTGCTTGCCGTTGACGTGCAGACCGGGCAGCGCTTCGTATTGATCGAATTGCTTTGCCAGACGATCGGTGGCGGCCTTGAAGTGTGCGGCATCTTCCGGTGTCCACCAATTGTGCAGGTTGCCCTGTGCATCGAATTCCGAGCCGGTATTGTCGAAGCTGTGGCTGATTTCATGGCCAATTACGGCACCGATGGAACCGTAGTTGGCCGCTGCGTCGGCGTTCGGATCGAAGAATGGCGGCTCGAGGATGGCGGCGGGGAAATTCAGTGCGTTTTGCAGCGGCAGGTTGACGGCATTGACTGTTTGCGGCGTCATCCACCACTCGCCGCGGTCGATGGGTGTGCCGATCTTGGCCTTCTGATGGTTGTACTCGTGGATTGCCGCGCGTTGCGAATTGCCGAGCGCGTCATCGGCCTTGATGTCCAGATTGGAGTAGTCGCGCCAGTTCTCCGGATAGCCAACGCTCACGCGCAAGGTGCTGATCTTGGCCTTGGCCATTTTCTTCGTCGCTGGCGCCATCCAGGCGAGGGTGTCGATGCGTTCGTCGAAAGCGGCGAGGATGTTCTTCACCATCTGCTGCACTTCGGCCTTGGATGCTGCGGGGAAATATTTCTGCACGTAGATCTGTCCGACGGCGTCGCCCAGATCATTGCTGGTGGCAGATACGGCGTCTTTCCAGCGCGGCTTTTGCTGTGGCACGCCTTGCAAGGTTTTGCTGTGGAAATCAAAGTGCAGGTCGGCGTAGGCCTTGGGCAGTAATTGAGCGGCATGATCCAGGGTGTGGAAATACAGCAGCGTTTTCCAATGTGCCAGCGGCTGGCTTGCGACCAATGCGGACAAACCGGTGACGGCATCGGGTTGCCACACATCGAGACGTTTGACCTGACCCAACCCCGCGGCCTGGAAATAAATGCTCCAGTCCAGGCCTGGCGCTTTGCTGGCGAAGTCGGTCATGCTCCAGATCGTATTGGCCTTGTGCACGTTCTCGCTGTCGATGAGACTGGCCTGAGCTTTGGCGATTTTCGTTTCCAACGCGACGACGATTTTTGCCTGCGCTTCGGCATCGTTGATGCCGGCCTGCTTGAGCAAGGCTGCAACGTAGTTTTCGTACTTGGCCCGATCCTCCTTCATGGCGGCATCGTCGGACAAGTAATAGTCGCGACTTGGCATGGCCAGACCGCCTTGCAACAAGTAGCCGATATTCATGTTTGGATCGTCCAGACCCTTGGTCACGAACAAGCCGAACAGATGCGTGGTGTGGAAGTTTGTCGCGTTGATCGGATCGGCATCGGCGCGCAACTGGCTGCCCAGGACACGTGCCAGATCCTGCTTCGAGGTTATGGCATCGATCGCGTGCAGTTCCGGTTGAATGGGTGTCAATCCGGCTTTCTCGATGGCGTCGGTATTCATGTAGGCCGCGTAGTAGTCCGCAATCTTGCGCTGGTTGCTGCCTGGTGCCGGATTGGCGTCGCCGGCCTGCTTGATCAGGTCGGCGGTGCGCTGCTCGGTTATTTTGGACACCGTATAGAAGGTGCTCGTGCTGGAACGGTCTTCAGGAATGCTCGCAGTCTTGAGCCAGTCGCCATTGGCGTACTCGAAGAAATCGTTGCCGGGTTGGACCGCGTGGTCGATGCCAGCCAGATCGATACCAATGTCCGGTGAGTTGGTCGCCTGCGTTGCCGATGTGGCCGACGGGGCAGGCGCGTTGGTGGGGCTGGCTGGCGGCGCAGAGGCGGGCGCGTTGGCGTCGGGTGCCGGAGAACAGGCACTGCAGGCACCGATGATTGCGGCAGCGAGGATTGAGCGGCGAATGGTCATGGCAGGATGCGTCCAGTGGAATTCAATTCGCCACCATAAACCCATGAGACATCGCCAGGCAATCACGCAGCTCAAGTGGAAGGGTACCGACTTGGCGTCGATTGCTGCATTTTTCATCAAGCGGTAGTGGTTTACGCGCGAAATGTTCCAGTCCCTTCAGTCGCCGTCCTCGGCGCATTGCAACAATAAAGCACTCAATCACATGCCGCTTCGGAATCAGGCCCACACCAAACCTGATCGCGTGATTTTTCGCCTGATAACATAAGCCGGATTTTTTTCGCTTGATCAGGCACGCAATGAGCAGCATGTTCCACTCGCTCGAGAGCTACAACTACCGGCTGTGGGCGGCCGGCGCGCTGGTGTCCAACGTGGGTACCTGGATGCAACGCATTGGGCAGGACTGGTTGGTGCTTACCCTGCTGACCCATCACAACGCGACGGCGGTGGGTACCGTCATGGCGCTGCAATTCGGCCCGCCGCTGTTGTTGCTGCCGCTGACCGGCCTGGCCGCCGATCATCTGGATCGGCGCAAACTGCTGCTGTTTACCCAGGGTGCCGCCGGTCTGCTGGCAATGGGACTGGGTCTGGTCACCATCACCGGCGTGGTGCAGCTATGGCAGGTGTATGGTTTTGCGCTGCTGCTGGGTTGTGTCACGGCGTTCGACGCGCCGGCTCGACAGGCATTTGTATCGGACCTGGTCAACGACGACGACTTGGCCAATGCCGTGGCATTGAACTCCGCGTCGTTCAATGCGGCACGCATGCTAGGCCCGGCCGCGGCGGGGGTATTGATTGCCGCCGTCGGTGAGGGCTGGCTGTTCTTGATCAACGCGGGTTCGTATGGCGCCGTCATGGTTTCGTTATGGCTGCTCCGGGTGCACGAGCTGCATTCCGAGGCGCGTCCCGCAAGCACGCGCGGCAGCTTGATGGCGGGATTCCGCTACGTGTGGCAGCGCCCGGATTTGATTGCGGTGCTGGTGATGCTGTTCCTGCTCGGCACATTCGGTTTCAACTTTGCCATTTTCATCTCGACCATGTCGGTCACCGTGTTTCACGGCGATGCGAGTCAATACGGGTTGCTCACCTCGTCGATGGCTGCCGGCACCATGTGCGGGGCACTGTTGTCTGCGCGGCGGTCTTTTCCCGGCATGGTGTTGATGGGGACGGCTGCGGGTTCGTTCGGAGTCTGCGTGGCGATTTCCGCGCTGATGCCAGGCCCCTTGCTGTTCGCATTCGTGCTGTTCTTCGTCGGTCTGACGGCGCTTACCTTCATGACCGCCAGCAACTCGATGATGCAGCTCACCACCGAGCGCGCCATGCGTGGTCGGGTGCTGGCGCTGCGCATTGCCGTGGTCATGGGTGGCACCCCGATCGGTGCGCCGCTGGTCGGTTGGGTGGTGGATCGTTTCGGAGCACGCTGGGCGTTGGGCGTAGGCGCGCTGGCGGGTATGGCAGCCGCCGCGGTGGCGGTCGCCTATCTGGTCAGGCACCGCCGTCTGCGTATTGTCCGCGACGATGGGCGCTTGCGTGTGGTCATCCACCCCGAGCAGGCGGATGTGGTGGCTGTTCGCGTTGCGGCTGGCGAGCGCGTGACTTGACAAGCATTGCCATTGCCAACGATATGCCTTGCGGAAACGGAATTTGTTCCCGAACAATGCCGGGATCGCGGCGATTTGAATAACGTTGCATGGTGTCGATCCCGTGTCTGCAAGTGCGCGATTCGCCTGACGAACCCTTGCTGCATGTTTGTCGCGGCAGACACCATCTCGCCGCTGACTTGCACTTTTTCAAATTGTTGCGTGCAACGTCCACAGTTGTTTGGCGATGGGTTCATGGACACGGGAAATGTCCTGCGGCCGATTCCCTGCCACAATGCTCGGCCATAGTTTGATTTCTGACGCGCAATCCTTCGCGGAATTCCATGAAAATCCCCCAATCCCTGCAACCGTTGATCGACGACGGCGTGATCGATGATGTGCTGCGTCCGCTCAAGAGCGGAAAAGAGGCTGCTGTTTATGTGGTCCGCTGTGGCGACGCCGTACGCTGCGCCAAGGTTTACAAGGACATGGCTCAGCGCAGCTTCCGGCAGCGCGTGCCGTATCAGGAAGGGCGCAAAGTTCGTGGTAGCCGCGCAGCGAGGGCGGTTGGCCGGGCCAGCAAGTACGGTCGCAAACAACAGGAAATCGCGTGGAAAAACACCGAGGTCGATGCGCTTTATCAGTTGCGCGCTGCCGGCGTGGATGTGCCCGAACCGCATGGCTACTACCACGGTGTATTGGTAATGGAGTTGGTCACCGACGCGGAAGGTTTCGCGGCACGGCGTTTGTGTGAAGTCGAGTTGAGTGTGGATATGGCACGCGATTTCCACCGCGTGTTGATGCGACAGGTCGTGCGCATGTTGTGTTGTGGATTGATTCATGGCGACTTGTCCGCGTTCAACGTGCTGATCGGGCCAGGTGGGCCCGTGGTGATCGATTTCCCGCAGGTTGTCAGCGCCTCAGGCAACAACGCCGCGCGCACGATGTTGTTGCGCGACGTCAACAATATCACTGCCAGCCTGGGACGCTGGGCACCGGAACTGCTTGATACCTGGTATGGCGAAGAAATCTGGGAAATGTTCGCATCCGGCAACCTGCAGCCGGAGTCGGAACTGACTGGTACGTTCGAGCACGATCAATCCGGCATCGACCTCGACAGTGTTCGCGAAGCCATCAACGAAGCCCGGCAGGAAGCATTGATCCGCCAGCAAGGGCGTGAGGCCAAGGCGGATGAAGACGCAGGTTGGTAACGGCTGCCGGTGTGTCACTTCAATCGTCAGTTGGACTCGCGCCACGATCGCTGCCAAGACGACCAAATCTGGAATCGAGCACGCTGGCAAGTTTTGCGCTCGCTCCGTCAATCGCAAGTTCGACGGTCGATGCCTGATGGTTGACTGCAATCGGCGCCAGACCGGCGGGGCGCGCCTCAATGACGCATCGTTTGTCGTTGATGCCGCTCTTGCTGCTGTTGACGTCAGTGAGATAAATCTGGATTCGGGTAATCCGCTTCGGGAATTTGTTCGCGGCCGATTGCACCTTGAGTTCCAGGCGTTCATGCAGTTGGTCGGTCAAGGCAATGTTGCTGTCGGCATGGACTAGAAGTTGCATGGCAGCTCTCCCTGGTTGTAGTTGTCAATATCGCGGATGGCTGGCGGGCAGCATCGGATCGCGGGCGCTCAGAATCGATAGCTTGCCGCCAGCCCTGACTGGGTAGGCATCCGTTGCGCCGGTACGATTACCACTTCGCCGCCCTTGCGCAGGACCATTTCGCCCAGATCGTCGAGCATGTCCCCGGTATCCGGATTGGTCATGTCGCCCGACGCAAGCGCGCCTGTTGCGCCATCAATGTTTCCCGCAATGCGGTGTCCGGATTGCAGCAGCAACGTTGCGACACGACCCTGTGCTGCCGCGCGCGCCGCGTCGGACAGATCGCTCGTGCCCAACTGCTTTGCCTGAGCTGCGTTGAATGCATCGACCAACCTGTCCAACCGCTCGAGATACATCGGCAAAATCAGCGCCCAAGCACGTTCACGCAGTTGTTCCGAGGTCAGATCCGCGGGATTGACATCGATGGACGCCGCAAGCAGGTTCGGGTTGTTGCTGAGCTTGCGAAAAACATGCTGGTGCTGTGGCAATGCCGCGAGCAACAACGGCAAACCGGTGGGTCGCGAATGCAACTCGTTCACGGCTCGATCCACGGCGCGGAAAAACCGCTGCGTGTCCGCGTCAATGGCATCGTTCTTCACATCGCTGCTGCCGTGGCGCCCCATGACGCCAGGCTCGACGCCACCATGGGTTCGTAGTGCACGTTCGCGTTCGCCCTCGCCGGATACCACTTCCTCAAGCCTGCGCGGCACGCCTGCTGCGGGCGCGATTTCATCCACGGAATCGCGATTGCCTTCAAACAGACGCGCTTCCTGGCGATCCAGAGCAAGAATCTGATAACGATCGGCCGATTGCATGATGCGCATCAGCGGTTTGCTGTGGAAACTGTCCGCGACCACGGCAAATTCCGGCACCGGGCGCTGCAACTTGTATACGCGCGTCGTGTCTGGAGCAGCCAGCACGGCCAGGCCATCGAAACTGTGATTCCAGAACTCACTGTTCTCGGCCAGCGCGTGATAGGGCGCGAGCAGCGAATCGATTTCCCGGTTCGGGTACTGCTGCTGCAACGATTCCGCAAGCGTCTTGACGAGATTGCGGAATCGGATCGGATCTTGTCGGCGCTCGGGGAAGGCGCGATGGGTAGGCTGATACAGCGACAAGCAAGGGCTTTGTCTGTGTTCGAGAATGAAACTCGGATAATCATTTGCGAGGCGATCCATGATGAAACGGTCCTTTTATTGGAGGTTATTACGCAAATTGCATTGATTTACATCTGGGCACGCATTGGCAGATTCAAGTTTGCGTGATTGACGTTGAAACCGGTTTCGCTCAGCCGGGGTGTTGTCGGTAAAACAGCGTGAGTTGTCGGTAGACGTCCGGCAAGTGCTGACGCAGCGACGTTGGCGCCTCGAAAAACTGCTCGCTGGTCACCGCAAAAAACTCGGCCGGGCTTTCAAGGGCGTACGCATCAATTGGCAAGCCAGCTTCGTTGCGCTGTGCCTCGTGCAATTGGTCCCATGCGCTCGAAAAGACTTTCCACCATGCGCGCCGATCCATGCGCCGGTGCAGCGGCGGGAAACCGTTGGCAGCGCCGTTGAGCATGTCCAGCTTGTGTGCCATTTCGTGGATGACGACGTTGTGCCCCGGCACCTGGCCGATACTGAGCACATCGGCCCAGGACAAAATTACCGGCCCACGTCCCCATGCCTCACCCGTCAACACGCTATTGCTTTGATGAACCACCCCGGCTGCATCGATTTGTTCACGTCGCGGGACAAATGCGTCCGGATACACGATGACGCTGCGCCACCCGTCGTACCAGTCAAAGCCCAGTTTCAGGATCGGTACGCACGCATGGGTGGCGAGCAGAACACGATCGGCGTCATCGAGATGGAAGTCCCTGACGGGTTCCACTGATTTGGCGTCGAGGAACAAGGTCGCCAACACGCGAAGCTCGGCCTGATCCGAAGCTCCCAAACGAAATGCCGACGTGCACTGGGGCAGAACGTCTCGCCAAAGCTTTTCGGCAATCGGATTGCGTGCGAGAACACGCCGTACGCGCCAGTTTCTGATTTTGTTGAACATGGCAATATCCCGGAACGCGCATGGTTGCAACAGGTCATCCGCTGCGTTTGCACGGATATCGTCATATATTTGTATTCGGCATCTCGCAGGCCCGGAACGCTGATAATAATTTGACGATTCGTGTTTACTCTCGATTCATTATTCTCGACGGGTCATTGTGCAAGTCATTGACAGGATAGCATATATTCAACAAATATATTTGTATAAGTGTTATCGGTAATTTGTATAATATGAGAATGTGGACTGGCGTTGATTGTCGTCGATAAAAGTGGTTTGTCGTCACCCGCACGGCTCTGCACGTTCCCAAGTTGTAGCGGCCCGGATGGCTCGTCTGACCGGGGCACGGCAACGATGCGCCATGGCTGCGAGCGTCCCACCGTCTCCGCTCTGCTTGCCGGTATGGATGTCGCCGAGATGTTTGTTTGCCCTGTCGGAAAGTGCGTCATCGGCAGGCTGATTCAGTGGATGGGTTGACGTTCGCCCGGATATTTCCCGATAGATTTTTCCTATCGTGTCAATTGAAACTAATCAATGGCTTGTTGGTGATGAATCCTGCAGACTCATCCGTGTCCAGATTGTCAACACAGAAAGGAGATCCCGTCATGTCCGATTCCAGAAAAAATTCCCGATCAGGCTCCACCACCGGCTCCGGCGCGCCCGCCATCAGCGACCGCAATTCATTGTCCATCGGCGCCAATGGCCCCATCGTTTTGCACGACGTACATTTCCTCGAGCAAATGGCGCATTTCAATCGCGAGAAAGTACCGGAGCGGCAGCCGCACGCGAAGGGATCGGGCGCGTTCGGTGTGCTGCACGTCAGCGAAGACATGTCGGCTTACACCAAGGCGGCACTGTTCCAGAAAGGAACATCGACCGACATGTTGGCCCGCTTCTCCACCGTTGCCGGTGAATCAGGCAGTCCGGATACCTGGCGTGACGTGCGCGGCTTCTCGCTGAAGTTCTATACCGACGAAGGCAACTACGACCTGGTCGGCAACAACACGCCGGTATTTTTCCTGCGCGACCCGATGAAGTTCCCGCACTTCATCCGCAGCCAGAAGCGCCTGCCGGATTCGGGCCTGCGCGACAACCACATGCAATGGGACTTCTGGACGTCCAATCCCGAAACCGCGCACCAGGTCACCTACGTGATGGGCGAGCGCGGCCTGCCGCGCACCTGGCGGCACATGAACGGCTACGGCTCGCACACCTACATGTGGATCAATGCCGCCGGCGAGAGGTTCTGGGTGAAGTACCACTTCCACACCCGCCAGGGCATGGCGTTCTTCAACAACGCCGAAGCGGCCGCGATGGCCGGCGAGAACGCCGACTTCCACCGTGCCGACTTGTTCGATGCCATCAAGCGCGGGGAGTACCCGGTGTGGGATGTGTCGGTGCAGATCATGGCCTACGCCGACGCGAAGAACTATCGCTTCAATCCGTTCGACCTGACCAAAACCTGGTCGCACAAGGACTACCCGTTGATCAAGGTCGGCACGATGACCTTGAATCGCAATCCGGAAAACTTCTTCGCCCAGATTGAACAGGCAGCGTTCTCACCTGGCAACACCGTGCCCGGCATTGGTCTGTCGCCAGACAAGATGCTGCTCGGGCGTGCATTTGCCTATGCGGACGCCCAGCGCAACCGCATCGGCACCAACTTCCACCAGCTGCCGGTCAACCAGCCCAGGGTGCCGGTGAACACGTACATGTTCGACGGCCAGATGACTTATCACCACAGCGGCAATGCGCCGGTGCATGCGCCCAACAGCGGCGGTCGCCCGTGGTCCGACGACACCGGCCCGGTCGAGAACGGCTGGGAAGCCGATGGAGACATGGTGCGCAGCGCTTACACGCTGCACGCCGAAGACGACGATTTTGGTCAGCCTGGCACGCTGGTGCGCGAAGTCTGGAACGACGCCCAGCGGGTGCAGTTCGTCGACCAGGTGGCCGGCAGCCTGCTCGGCGGTGTGCGCAGCCCCGTGTTGGAGCGTGCGTTTGAATATTGGAAAAACGTGGACGCGAAGCTCGGCCAACAAATTCAGGACAAGGTTCGCGCCGGTCGTATCGCGGAACCTGCGCAAGGCATGGGCGAACGCTGAGTTCGATTGCGAAAAGGACACGGGGCGGTCGGCAGTATCCGACTTCCCCGGGTCTGCGCAGACTGGCGAATTGGCGGATTGTGCCGCGCGGGGAGGATGCGACCGATTGCTTGTTGTGGTTCCGATCACGGATTGTTCTAATGGCCGCAATCATGAATGCAGTTGCGTTCGCTCTACTCGTCGGTAGTCGTTGGGCGGATTCCAGCTCCATGTTCGCTGTATCACCATGAATGGAGGTTATGGAAAATGAAATTTTCATTGTTTGGCGGCAAGAAATCCGACAGCAGCAACGAGGCCCGCGCCGCACAAGAGGCCCATGCAGCGCAGGAAGTGGCACCGGGCACCCAACTGCATTTCGATCCGAACCTGATCAAGCGATTCAAGGGACATCATGCGGTTTTGGTCGATCTGGTTGGAAAGATCCGATCCAGCGCGGCGACCGCAGACTATCCGCAAACCACCAAATTCATACAAAAATTCAAGATGTTGTTGAATGAACATTTGCTTGAAGAAAATATTCGCCTTTACACGTACCTGACGTACTGTCTCAAGGAAAATCCGGAAGGCGATGAGCTCATGCACGAGATGCGCACCGAAATGGGGGCAATAGGGCGCACGGTTACGCGTTTTATCGGTCACTACCTGGAGCACGGTGTCGATGCACGCAACCGCGACAAGTTTGTCGCGGAACTCGACGACATTACCGCAGCATTGGCGGACCGGATTGAACGCGAGGAGCGCTCGCTGTACACGATGTACTTGCCGCCTTCGATGATTGATTGAGAACTCCGCAATCCTGGCGGTTTCCGACGCCTGAAACAACGTTGCACACGGAACTTGAAAGCCTTGCGGTTTTCGCGCTTGGCAGCAGCTGCTACCTGTTGCCAAGCTTTGTCGCTTTGCTCTGAAGCTGTGCCTCGTCCATGAGTTGGAGATCCTTCAACCACTCGGCCGCGTTGGCGTCGCTCGCAGATCGCGGTAGCCGCCGTAGCGTTGTCATGCAGGGGAGCGCGTTCTCGCGGGTTGCCGTGACGACCATAGCCGCTGACGTTCAACCAATTTTGCCGAGCGGCGAATGACCGCAACGACTGCCACGAGTTGAGATTCGCGCCACGTATTGCGGGGCAATTGCGTTGTATGCAAGAATGCGAATCGTTCGCATTACGATCTACATTCAGCATCCAACCCATTGTCACCAGGAAGTCTTGCATGTCTTTTTCGATTCGCGTGTCCGTCACGGCCCTGTGCATGTCCGTGCTTTTCCTCGTCATGCCGGCCGCGGCGCAATCGGTCACCGGCACCGATGCCGAGCCGAACGCACACGCTGGCTTGGCCGCAAATACCCATGCAGACGACGTTGGGGCAGACGCATCGACGGATCAGACGACCAAACTGCCGGCCGTTCCGGTTGACGCGACGTATCCCTATCGCATCGAAAGCAGTTCGACGGCAACGCGAACCGATACACCCTTGATCGACACGCCGCAAACAATCCAGGCGATACCGGCCAAAGTCTTGCGCGATCAGGCATCGAAGTCACTGGAAGACGCGTTGCGCAACGCACCGGGTGTCTACGTCAAACAGGGTGAGGGTAACCGCGATCAGGTTTACATCCGCGGTGTGGACACGAAGTCCGATTTCTTCGTCGATGGAATGCGCGACGACACCGAATACTTCCGTGACCTGTACAACGTCGAGCATGTCGATGTCTTGCAGGGTCCGGCGGCGGTGTTGTTTGGTCGTGGTGGTGCCGGCGGAGTGATCAATCTGGTTACCAAACAGCCGCAACGCCAGAGCATCCGCGAATTGTCATTGGAACTGGGTTCCTCGGGGCACCAACGCGGCACGTTCGACATGGGCGACGCGATTGGCAGCGATGCGGCCTTTCGCGTGCTCGGCATGATCGAGCGCTCGGAAAGTTATCGCGATCATGATTTTGTCCATCGCCAGGCAATCAATCCGAAACTTCGCTGGCAGGCGGGCGAGAATACGGTGGTGGATTTCGGCCTGTCTTATCTGACGGACTATCGTTTTGCCGACCGCGGCATTCCCTCGCGCGATGGCCGCCCGGTCGATGTGCCACGCAGCAAAATGTTTGGTTCGATCAAACAGAACCGGGCGCAATCGCGTGTGCAGGCCTTCAACGCGAGCATCAGCCACGAGTTCAATGACCAACTGAAACTGCGCAATGAGTTCCGTGTAAATGACAACGATCGGTTCTACGTCAATGCTTATGCGGCCAGTGCCGTCAACGATCAAGACGAACTGAAGATGAAGGCCTACAATCATCCCAACAATCGCCTGAGCTACCTTGATCGCACCGAGTTGGTATCCGATTTCAGCACCGGACGCGTTCGGCACAAGCTGCTTTTCGGCGCGGAGTTTGGCTGGCAACGCGGCAACGACATGGAAACGTTACCGGCGCCGGGTTCCAAAAACCTGCCCGGAACGTATCCGTTGTCCGACCCCACCGTACAACCCGTCGCGTTTGCGTATCTGGATCGCAATAATCATGTGGTCGGCAAGGAGTTCGGCCTGTATGCCGAAGACCAGGTCACGCTGAGCGAGCGCTGGCTTGGCTTGCTCGGTGTGCGTCGTGATCGATTTTCCGTGGATGCCGACTACCGCAAGCCGGGAGTGACGCCAAACCACACGTACAACTCTGATACCGAGTGGTCGCCGCGCGCCGGGTTGATCTTCAAGCCTGCTCCGAACGACTCCATCTATGCCAGCGTGACGCAGACGTTCACGCCGCAGGGCGCCAATATTGCGTTGTCGCGCAAGAGTCCCGAAGGCGCGAATCTCGCGCCGGAAAAAGCCACGAATTATGAAATCGGCAACAAGCTGGACTTGTTTGATGGTGGCTTGTCGCTGACCGCCGCATTGTTTCAACTGCAACTGGACAACGTCGTCAGCAGTGCCGCCGACGGATCGGGACAACTGCTCAACACGGGCGCGCAGCGAAATCGCGGGGCGCAGTTTTCCATCGAAGGCGACCTGAGCAAAAACTGGAGTGTTTACGCCAATTACGCGTACATCGATGCACAGATCACCAAAACAACCAAGGATGCAGCCGCGGGCGCACAAGTCGGCCTGGTACCGCACAATCAGTATTCACTCTGGACGCGATATGCATTGACCTCGCGCTGGGGCGTGGGTGCCGGCATTCGCGGCGAATCGCAGAAATACACCTCGTATGACAACGACGTCGTCC
>DASSXQ010000046.1:0-3826 GCA_035703725.1 Rudaea sp. | reverse complement strand
CGCCAATCCGCGCTCGCCGCGGTTGCGCAATGGTTCGATACCGACGCGGTGCCGTTGGCCGATGGCCCGCAGGCTGATCGCATTGACTGGCTGCGGGTAATCCCGTTCATTGGCTTGCATCTGGCTTGCATTGGCGTGTTCTGGGTGGGCTTCTCGTGGATCGCGCTTGCGGTTGCGGTGCTTCTTTACGCCGTGCGCATGTTCGCGTTGACCGGCTTCTACCATCGTTATTTTTCGCACAAGGCGTTCAAGACATCGCGCGTGATGCAGTTTGTATTCGCGTTGATCGGCGCCATGTGCGTGCAGCGCGGTCCGTTGTGGTGGGCAGCGCATCACCGCAACCATCATCGCTTCGCCGATACCGACAAGGACCTGCATTCGCCGGTGCTGCGTGGTTTTCTGTGGAGCCACATGGGCTGGTTTCTGACCCCGCGCGGATTCCGTACCGACTTCGAATCGATTCCGGACCTGCGTCGCTATCCGGAGTTGCGCCTGCTTGATCGCTTTGATATTGCCGTGCCGATCGTGCTCGCCGTCGGCTTGTTCTTTTTCGGGCGCTGGTTGCAACATGCGCATCCGACATTGGGTACCAGTGGCGCACAAATGCTGATCTGGGGATTCTTCGTTTCAACGGTGGTGCTGTTTCATGCCACGGTAACGATCAACTCGCTGGCGCACCGGTTTGGCTCGCGTCGCTTCGATACACGCGACAACAGCCGCAACAACTGGTTGCTTGCCTTGCTCACGTTTGGCGAAGGCTGGCACAACAACCATCATCACTTTCCGGGATCGGCACGTCAGGGCTTTCGCTGGTGGGAGGTTGACCTGACCTACTACCTGCTGCGTGGCATGGCCGCGTGCAGGCTGGTCTGGGACCTCAAACCGCTGCCTGCCGGCTTGCGTCGGGCGCGTTGAAACATGCGTATCGCCGTGGTCGGATCGGGAATCGCGGGCATGGCAAGTGCCTGGCTGCTTTCCCGCGAGCACGAGGTTACCTTGTTCGAGGCCAACGACTACATCGGCGGACACACGCACACCCACGAAATCGAACTTGGCGAGCGCAAATATTGCGTCGATACCGGCTTTATCGTGTTCAATCCGCCGCATTACCCGCTGTTGAACAAATTGTTTGCGACACTGAATGTGGAATCGCAACCGACCACGATGAGCTTTGCGCTGCGTAACGATCGCAGTGGTCTCGAATACAACGCAACCAGCATCAATGGTCTGTTTTGCCAACGCCGTAACCTGGTCTCGCCGCGCTTTCTGCGCATGGTGCGCGACATCCTGCGGTTTTACCGCGATGCGCCCGCCGTGCTCGATCTTATCGGGCCGGGTCCGAGCTTGGGCGCGTATCTGCAGCAGCACAATTACAGCGACGGTTTCCGCGACGATCATCTGGTACCGATGGCTTCCGCACTTTGGTCGTCGCCGTCGGCTCAAATCCTGAATTTTCCGGTGAAGTATCTGGTCCGCTTCATGGACAATCATCAGATGCTGCAAGCCAGTGATCGGCCGCAATGGCGCGTGGTCAAAGGCGGCTCGCAAAGTTACGTGCGCGCGATGCGCAACGACTGGAACGTGCGCGAGCGCGTCGCTTGCGCGGTGACGGCAGTGGTTCGGGAAACCGGCGGCGTACGCATCGACAGCATGGCCGGCAGCGAGAAATACGATCACGTCGTGCTCGCTTGCCACGCCGATCATGCGTTGGCCCTGCTTGCCGATGCGAACGAGCGCGAGCGCGAAATTCTCGGCGCCATGCCGTATCAGGAAAACGATACCGTGCTGCATACCGACGCCAACCTGCTGCCGCGTCGGCGCAAGGCCTGGGCGGCATGGAACGCATTGGTGCCCACCGACGACAGCAATCAATGCACGGTCAGCTACTGCATGAATCTGCTGCAATCGCTGGACGCGCCCGAGCCCATCGTGGTCACGCTCAATCGCACCGCGCAAATTGCACCGGAAAAAATTCTGCGGCGCATGCGCTATCACCATCCGCTGTATTCGCAAGCATCCGTCGCTGCGCAAACGCGCAAGTCGGAAATTCAAGGTCGCAACAACACCTGGTTTGCGGGTGCGTACTGGGGTTGGGGTTTCCATGAAGACGGCATGCGCAGCGCGGTGGAGGTTGCCACTGGTCTCGGAGCGCGTTGGCCATGACCCCTGCCCCCGCCAGCATGCGTGAAACAACGACAGCCCCGGCGCAACACGAAGGCAACGCGGATGCGTCGTCCATGCCGGCAAGCTGTCTGTACGAGGGATGGGTCCGGCATCGCCGCTTCGCCCCGCGCGAACACGCGTTCCGGTATCGCATGTACATGCTGTATCTGGATCTGGCTGAAATCGACCAGGTGTTTTCAAAGCGTTGGCTGTGGTCGGTGAATCGACGCAACCTGGCCGAATTCCGGCGCAGCGATTATCTGGGTGATCCCGACGTACCACTGGATCAGGCCGTGCGTGAGCGCATCCGCGAAATCTGCGGGCGTGCACCAACCGGCCCAATCCGCCTGCTGACCCATCTGCGCACGTGCGGACATTGCTTCAACCCGGTCAGTTTCTATTACTGCTATGCCGATGATGGCGTCACCCTGGATACGATAGTCGCCGAAATCACCAATACACCGTGGAAGCAACGCCACAGTTATGTCCTGCCGCTAAGCAGTGCGGATCGGCATGGTGCCGCCTTGCGTTGGGACTTTCCCAAAACGTTTCATGTTTCGCCATTCATGCCGATGCAACGCGACTACGCCTGGCGCTTCACCGCGCCTGACGCGAATTTGCGCGTGCACATGGATGTCATGGAAGGCCAAAGGCGCGACTTTGACGCGACCGTGGTACTTGAACGCCAGGCAATGACGGGGGCAAACATGGCGCGTGTGTTGTTGCGCTTTCCCGCAATGAGCCTGCGCATCGTCGTGGCGATCTATTGGCAGGCATTGTTGATCTTCCTTCGCCGGATTCCCTTTTACGATCATCCCAATTCGAAAGCGAGCCGCTCATGAACAACGAATCGACCGAGACGCTGGAACTTGCCGAATCTGCGTGGGGGCTGCTTGATCGCAGTTTGCGCAGTCGTCTGCACACGCAGATGGGTGCTCTGCGCGATTCCAGGTTGCGCATCATTGACGCCCTTGGCGACTCCACGCTGGGCACGCCAGCAGCGAATCCGTCCGATACGCTGCACGCCACGTTGCACATCCACGACGCCGCATTTTATCGCCACGTTGCGGGCAACGGCAGCGTCGGCGCGGGCGAGGCGTACATGGAGGGGATTTGGGAAAGCGACGATCTGGTCAGCTTGATGCGCATGCTCGTGCGCAACCGCGACTTGCTTGATGCGATGGAAACCGGGTTGGCCCGTTTTGGCGGCATCGCCATGCGCGCGCTGCATGCCATGCGCCGCAACACGCGTACCGGCAGCCGGCGCAATATTGCCGCACATTACGATCTGGGCAACGACTTTTTCCGCCTGTTCCTGGATCAAAACATGATGTATTCGTCGGCAATTTTTGCCGATTCGGATGAATCGCTTGAAGTGGCATCCACGCGCAAACTCGAACACATCTGTCGCAAACTCGCATTGTCGGCAAATGACCGCGTCGTCGAAATTGGAACCGGTTGGGGAGGTTTTGCGATTCACGCCGCTACCCATTACGGCTGCCACGTCACCACCACCACGATATCGCGCGAACAACATGATCTGGCCTGCGAGCGTGTCGCGGCGGCCGGCGTGGCAGATCGCGTCAAGGTGCTGCTGGAGGATTACCGCGATCTGTCGGGACACTTCGACAAGCTGGTTTCCATCGAGATGATCGAGGCAATT
>DASSXQ010000045.1:0-7161 GCA_035703725.1 Rudaea sp. | reverse complement strand
AGAGCTTTCCCTTGACGGAAACCTCGAGTTCATCCGCTCCGGTGATGCGACTGCGCACACCCGGCCAGGATTCACACAATGCATTGAGATCGTCGGCATCCACGGTCCGGCATTCTACCTTGCGAGCGCTGAAACGCGCCTTTTCACGGCGTCACGCGCCATATTGAATCATGACATCGCATCAATTCAATGCAGCCGAAACGGATAGGGTCCGACGCCGTTGGGTCCAATTCCGGAATCGCTCGAAATAAAGGTAGATCACCGGCGTGAGATACAAAGTCAACAATTGCGAGGCAATCAAGCCACCGACCACGGCAAGTCCAAGCGGACGCCGCGACTCGGCCCCGGCGCCGATACCCAGCGCGATCGGCAACGTACCCATCAGCGCCGCGAAACTGGTCATCATGATTGGACGAAACCGCACCATGCTCGCCTCGAAGATTGCTTGTTCGGCGGTCTTGCCAGCGCGCTGCGCGTCGAGCGCAAAATCGATCATCATGATGGCATTTTTCTTGACGATGCCAATCAACATGATCAACCCCACCGCAGAATACAAATTCAGATCGATGCGAAAAATCATCAAGGTCAGCAACGCACCGAATACGGCCGTCGGCAAACCGGAAAGTATCGTCAACGGATGAATGAAGCTCTCGTAGAGAATGCCCAGCACCAGGTAAATGACGAAAACCGCCACCAACAACAACATTCCCATGCCGGCAATCGACGACTGAAATGCCTGCGCCGTTCCCTGGAATTGGCTGGTGACTGACGCCGGTACGCGCATGTTCGCAACTGCTGCATTGATGCGATCCACGGCCTGACTCAATGCCACACCCGGCGCAAGGTTGAACGAGATCGTTGCTGCCGGCACCTGACCGAGATGACTGATCGTTGCCGGACCGACGGATTTGCCAAATTGCGCAACCGCGGACAACGGCACCTGCTTGCCGCTGTTGCTGGTGATGTAAAGCTCGCTGAGCACCGATGGATCATTCTGCTTTTCGGGATCGACCTGCATCAGTACCCAATACTGGTCGATCGAGGTGTAGATTGTCGACACCTGTTGCGGACCGAAGGCCGTGTACAACGCGCTTTCGATTTGTTCGGCAGTAACGCCCGTCGCTGCTGCCGCGTCGCGATCGATCTTGACGTCGATTTGCGGTGTGGCAATCTGCAGATCGCTGGTCACATCCTGCAAGCCGGGCAATGCACTGATTGCATCGACCAGCTTCGGCACGAAGGCGAACAATTCCCTGGTGTCGATGTCCTGCAAGGTATATTGATACTGTGTCTTGGTCAGGTGGCCGCCAATGCTGATCGCCGGTATGTTCTGCAGGTATACCTTGAAACCCGGAATACCTTGCAGCTTGGGCCGCAACTCCTGAATCACCTGTTCGGCGGAAATGCGCTGGCTGCGCGGTTTGAGCGTGACGATCATGCGCCCCAGATTCAGCGTGCCGCTGCTGCCGGATACGCCGATGAAGGCGAGCACTCCTGCCACGTTTGGGTCGGCCTGGATCAGCCGCGCCACCCGACTGTGCTTATCGGCCATTGCATCGAAGCCGATATCCTGAGCGGCCTCGGTGAATACAAACAGGCGACCTGTATCGTCGCTGGGCAGAAACCCTTTGGGTATGGCGATGAACAATGCCGTCGTGGCAATCAGGATCGCCGCAAATCCCAGCAGAATCAGGCGTTGATGCTGCAAACCCGCGCGCAGCGTGCGCCGATAAAAATCCTGCATCGCGTCGAAACCGTGTTCAAACGCCTGGTACAACCTCCCGTGCCGTTCGTCGCCATGCGGTTTCAACATGCGGCTGCACAACATCGGTGTCAGCGTGAGCGAGACAAATCCCGACACCAGCACCGCGCTGACGATGGTCACCGCGAATTCATGCAACAAACGACCAATGATGCCGCCCATGAACAACACCGGGATGAATACCGCCGCGAGCGACAAGGTCATCGACACGATGGTGAAGCCGATTTCTTTGGATGCATCCAGCGTAGCCTGCAACGCGGTCTTGCCCATTTCCATGTGTCGCGAAATGTTTTCCAGCATGACGATTGCGTCATCGACGACAAAACCCACGCACAAGGTAAGTGCCATCAGCGACAAATTGTCGAGGCTGTAGCCGAACGGGTACATGATCGCAAACGTGCCGATGATCGACATCGGCAATGCCAACGACGGAATGATCGTCGCCGACAGATTTCGCAGGAAAACGAAAATCACCATCACCACGAGCAACAGTGCAAGCAACAGACTGAACTGAACTTCGTTGACGGAATCGCGAATGCTTTCGGTGCGGTCGTAAAACACGTCGAGGCTGGCACCCGCCGGCAGTTGCTGCTTGAAACCCGGCAGCACCGCACGGATACGCTTGACGACATCGATGGTATTGACGCCGGGTTGCTTCTGTACCGCCAGCAACACGCTGCGCTGGCCATTGAACCAGGCCAGATGTTTGTCGTTCTGCACGCCGTCGTAAACACGGCCAATGTCGCGCAAACGCACCGGCGCACCATTCCGGTAACTTACGATCAGATTGGCAAATGGTTTGGCAGCATCGAACTGACCGTCGACCATGACGTTGTACGTACGCTTGCCGCCATACAAGGTTCCGGTCGGCAGATTGACATTGCCGCTGGCCACCGCCGTACGAACCTGGTCGATGCCGATGCCGCGACTGGCCATTGCGCCGGGGTCCAGATCGATGCGTACCGCGTATTTTGCCGAGCCATAAACGTTGACCAGGGCGACACCATTGATCATCGACAACCGCTGCGCAAGCAATGACTCGGCGTATTCGTCCACTTTCGACAACGGCAATGTGGTCGAGGTCATGCCAACGTAAAAGATTGCCGCGTCGGCAGGATTGACCTTGCGGAATGATGGCGGCGTCGTCATGGTGGGCGGCAATTGTCGCGATGCGGCGGATATTGCAGATTGCACATCCAGCGCGGCCGCATCGATGTTGCGATCAAGCGCAAACTGCAGCGTGATCTGGGTTTGCCCCAGCCCACTGTCCGAAGTCATCGAATCCAGCGCCGGGATCGACGAGAATTGTTTTTCCAACGGCGTGGCCACGGCAGCAGCCATGGTTTCAGGCGAAGCCCCCGGCAGGCTCGCGGTCACCTGGATGGTTGGAAAATCCACGTTCGGCAAATCCGAAACCGGCAACAGTCGGTATGCGGCAATACCAAATGCGAGGATGCCGACCATGACCAGCGTCGTCATGACCGGGCGGCGTACGAACAGCGCAGAGATATTCACGATGCGACTCAGTGCACGGCTTGCACAATGCGCACGCGCGCACCATTGGCCAATCGCGACTGGCCATCGGTAACCACGGTTTCGCCTGCGCTCAAGCCCGAGGCGATCTTCGATTCACCATTCGCGCTGCGCGCCACGTGCACATCGCGCTGCTGCGCAATGCCGCTCGATGTGATGACGAAAACGTAAGTGCCTTTCGGGCCCTGCTGGACCGCACTGTCGGGTACCACCAGCGCATCGGCATCGTGCCCCAATGTCAAACGCACATTGACGAACTGACCCGGCCACAGGCGCTTGTCCGTATTGGCAAACAGCGCGCGCAGGCTGATCGTATTGGTGTCCGGATCAATGGCATTATCCACGAACGCCAGCGTGCCATCGATCTTGCCGTCAATGCCATCACCGTAGACCTGCACGGAAAGTCCGTTTGCAAGCTTCGCCGCACGAATACGGTCCACGTTGCGACCGGGCACGGCAAAACGCACATACGCCGGCGCGATCTGATTGATCGTGAGCAAGATCTGGGTATCGTTGGCCTTGACCAGATTTCCGGCCTGCACCAGCACGCGACCGGCGCGGCCACTGATCGGTGCACGGATTTGCGTGTAGTCGAGCACGAGTCTGGCTGCAGCGATATTTGCATCATCCACTTTCACACTGGACGAAGCAGCGTCACGAGTGGCGATGTACTGCTGCATTTGATCGGCTGAAATGAATCCCTTCTTTGCCATCGGCGTGTAACGTTTGACTTGTGCAGCCGCCAGATCGCGCGCCGCAGCGTCGCGCGCCAGCGCCGCTTGCGCCTGTGCCAGTGCCGCCTGCGCCGGCCGTGGATCGATCTTGAACAACAATTGACCTTGCCGCACTTCCTGGCCGTCGGCAACGTGGCTTTCAAGCAATTGTCCGTCGACCAGCGATTTCACCGCTACCGAATTGATCGCTTCGACGGTTCCGACCGCCGCGATCAGTTCAGGCAAGGACTTGTTCTGGACCTTGACGACTTCGACCGGAACGGCGGCATCGTCTTGCGGCGCGGGTTTGCTCGAACATGCGCCCAGCGCCAGACCCAACGGCAACGCAAATGACACGTGCGCCAAAAATCGGCGATAGGAAAACTGCATGGGAATCCTGTGTGGCGCTGATGTTGATCGCGACATTATCGCCGAATGCGCAGCGGCGGCGGCAAACCGGATGACATTTTTTGCAAAACAGATAGGCCAAAAGTCATGCTGCGTCGTGAATTGGGCCGCACGCGCTAAACTGCGCACCCGCGTCGACTGCGATCAGCATTTCGGCGCCGCGTTTGTTGATGCGTTTCAGGATAATGACCGAATCTTTCTTGCTGCAACCTCCGTTACCTCGCGATTCGCGGCAACGCCGCTACTGGCTTGCCCCGCATGGCAGTTCGCTGGCGCTGGCGATTGCTGCCGCTGCACGTGCGCACGACGGCATCGTCGTCGCGGCCACGCGCGATACGCACAGCGCGCATCTGCTTGAATCGGATCTGCGCGAATTCGGCAAACATGCCGGCAAACTCGACGTGCTGCATTTTCCCGATTGGGAAACCCTGCCTTACGACTTGTTTCCGCCGCATCCGCAAATCGTGTCGCAGCGAATTGCCACGCTGTACCGACTGCCCAGCGTGGCCCGTGGCGTGTTGGTCGTACCCATTGCGACATTGATGCAACGTCTGGCTCCACGCAGTTTCATTGGTGGCTCCAGTCTGATATTGCAATTGCGCCAAGGTCTGGATCTGCACGCCGAACAGCAGCGCCTGCAAACATTCGGTTACCGCGCCGTGGCGCAGGTGGCAGAACCGGGCGATTTCGCCGTGCGTGGCGCGTTGCTCGATGTGTTTCCAATGGGCAGCTCGGAACCCTATCGCATCGAATTGTTCGATCGCGAAATCGATTCCATCCGCAGCTTCGATCCGGAGACCCAGCGCTCGTTGCACAAGGTAGACAACGTCAATTTGCTGCCCGCACGCGAATTCCCGTTGACCGACGATTCGGTGAAATCCTTCCGCAACATCCTGCGTGAGCGATTCCCGATTGATCCGCGCCACTGTCCGGTGTATCAGGACTTGAAGCACGGCGTCGCGCCGGCGGGTATCGAATACTACCTTCCACTATTTTTCGAACAGACCGAAACCCTGTTCGACTATCTCGACGAGCGCGCCTTGTTCGTCCTTGGCGATCAGGCAATCGAAGCTGCCGATACATTCTGGCAACAGGCATTGACGCGCTATGACAGTCGCGCACACGACATTGAACGCCCGATCCTGCCGGTAAGCGAACTGTACCTGCCGCCGGATCGATTGCGCGAATTGCTCAATCAACGGCTGCGTGTGGATATTGCCGCAAAAGGTGCATCGCCGCACAGCGTGGATCTGGGCACGCAACCCGCACCGGCTCTGCCCATCAACAAACGTGGCGAAGCGCCCGCCGAGGAGTTGAAACGATTTCTGCATGCGTATCCGGGACGTGTCCTGATTGCTGCGGATTCGGCCGGCAGACGCGAGGCATTGATCGAACAACTCGTTGCAGCAAACATCACCCCGCACACCATTGCATCGTGGAACGAGTTCGTCGCCGATCCAGGGCGATCTCCCGCGAGCTCGCTCGCCGGAGACGATTGGGTGGGGGGGCAGTACGACGGTTCTTTGCAGCTTTCGGAGAATGCCGAACGCCTCCCCGTCACCCAAGTCCGGTCTGCGATCGATGAAGCCGATGCGGGAGACGGAGCCAAACTCTTCATCACCGTCGCCCAACTCGACGACGGATTCGCGCTCACGCAGCCCGCACTGACGGTACTGACCGAACGCCAACTGCTGGGCGAACGTGCGCAACAAACGCGGCGGCGAAAAGTTGCCGTGCGCGATCCGGAAGCGGTATTGCGCGACCTTTCGGAATTGGCGATTGGCGCGCCCATCGTGCACGCCGATCACGGCGTGGGTCGCTATCAGGGACTGATCAAACTCGATATTGGCGACGGCGGTGAATTCCTTGCAATCGAATACGCCAAGAGCGACAAGCTCTACGTCCCCGTTGCACAACTGCATCTGGTTTCGCGCTATTCCGGCGCGGCACCTGAACTTGCACCATTGCACTCCCTCGGCGGCGAAGCCTGGGAGCGCGCCAAGCGGCGCGCCGCCCAGAAAGTGCGCGACGTTGCCGCGGAACTGCTCGCACTCTACGCCCAACGCGAAGCACGCCACGGCCACGCATTTGTCTTTGATCGCAACCTGTACGATCAATTTGCCGCGACGTTTCCATTCGAGGAAACACCCGATCAACTTCAGGCCATTGAATCGGTCATTGCTGATCTGCTTGCCGGCAAATCGATGGATCGTGTGGTCTGCGGCGACGTGGGTTTCGGCAAAACCGAAGTCGCATTACGCGCGGCATTCGTGGCGGCCACGGCTGGCAAACAGGTCGCGGTACTGGTACCCACTACCCTGCTCGCCCAGCAGCATTACACCAACTTCAGTGATCGCTTCGCCGACTGGCCGGTGCGCGTGGAAGTCCTCTCGCGCTTCAAGTCGAAGAAAGAGAATGAATCGGCACTCGAACGCCTGCGCGATGGTCAAATCGACGTCATGATCGGCACCCACCGCCTGTTGCAGCCCGACGTCAAATTCAAGCAGCTCGGTCTGGCCATCGTCGATGAGGAACAACGATTCGGTGTGCGCCAGAAAGAACAGCTCAAGAAATTGCGCACCGAAGTCGATCTGCTCACGCTCACCGCAACACCAATCCCGCGCACGCTGAACATGGCAATGTCGGGCTTGCGCGACTTGTCCATCATCGCGACGCCACCCGAGCACCGTCTCGCGGTCAAGACGTTCATTTCACCTTACGATCCGGCAATGCTGCGCGAGGCAT
>DASSXQ010000225.1:0-12548 GCA_035703725.1 Rudaea sp. | reverse complement strand
CATGGGCAGTGATATTCCCGCGCGCGCTGGACAACCTCGGCAAGACGCCTGTCCAATTGCAGCAGATGTATCTGGCCGGACAAATCAACGATCAAGCGCGACATCCGTCGCAACTGTACGAATTCGCGCTGGAAGGCGTGGTCATGTTTGCCGTGTTGTGGCTGTTTTCGCGCAAACCACGCCCGCGCTATGCCGTGTCCGGACTTTTTGCATTGTTGTATGGCAGTTTTCGTTTCCTCGTGGAATTCGTGCGCGTGCCCGACGCACAGCTTGGCTACCTGGCCTGGGGCTGGTTGACGATGGGGCAGGTGCAATCGATTCCGCTGATAGCGATTGGTTTGTATTTGTTGTGGCGGTCGCGCAAGGCACCCGTTGCGTTCACTTCAGGGCCGAGGGCTGAGGGCTGAGGGCCGCGATGGCGACGAACCATTGCGAGCTCGCTGTTTGGGAGAAGGCCATGATGCTCACGGAATCCGTAAAGTCGGTGGTGCAAGTATTGCCGCCAATCGAACGATTCGGTCTGTCCGGGCCGTTGCGTCGTGCGGCCATTTCGGTCCCGTCCAACATCGCCGAAGGCCACCAGCGTCGTTCTCGCGCTGATTATCGACGGTTCATCGCCAAAGCCTGCGGTTCATTGGCGGAACTCGAAACGCAGCTGGAACTGACCCAACGCTTGCATCACGTCGATGACGATTTGTTGTCTCGATCCCCGACCCTTGCTGACGAGACCGAGCGCCTGCTTGGCTGCATCGAACGTGCACAGCGTACGCCCGCGATTGCCGACGACCTCGCAACATACGATCTCGACCAACGGACAGTCCTCAGCCCTCAGCCCTCAGCCCTCGAATGAACCAATACCTGAGCCTTCTTCGCGACGTTCTCGACAACGGCATCGAAAAGTCCGATCGCACCGGTACCGGTACGCTGTCGCTGTTTGGATATCAGATGCGCTTCGATCTGGCCGACGGGTTTCCGCTGGTCACGACCAAGAAGTTGCACACCAAGTCGATCGTGCACGAGTTGCTGTGGTTTTTGCGCGGCGAAACCAATATCGCCTATCTGAAAGAACACGGTGTACGCATTTGGGATGAATGGGCCGATGCCGATGGCGAATTGGGTCCGGTTTACGGCAAGCAATGGCGAAGCTGGAACGCGGGCGATGGAAAGGCCATCGATCAGATCACGTGGCTGATTGATGAAATCAAGCGCAAACCCGATTCGCGCAGACTTGTTGTCAGCGCGTGGAATGTTGCCGAGTTGCCAAACATGGCATTGCAGCCGTGCCATGCGTTGTTCCAGTTTTACGTCGCGGACGGAAAATTGTCGTGCCAGCTTTACCAGCGCTCCGGCGATGTTTTCCTCGGCGTGCCGTTCAACATCGCCAGCTATGCCTTGCTCACCCACATGATTGCCCAGGTATGCCAATTGCAGGCTGGCGATTTCGTGCACACGTTGGGTGATGCGCACTTGTATACGAATCATCTCGACCAGGCACGCACCCAACTGGCCCGCGAGCCGCTGCCCTTGCCTCGACTGAAACTGAATCCCGACGTGCGCTCGATCTTCGATTTCCGTTTCGAGGATATCGTCATCGAAGGCTATGTCTCGCATCCTTCGATCAAGGCGCCCATCGCCGTATGAGTCGCATCACGCTGGTCGCTGCGCTCGACCGCAATCGTGCGATAGGTCGTGACGGGGCCATGCCGTGGCATTTGTCCGACGACTTGAAACGCTTCAAGCAACTCACGCTCGACAAGCCCGTGTTGATGGGCAGCAACACGGCGCGCGCGATTGGGCGCGCATTGCCGGGCCGGCGCAATCTCGTTTTGACGCGCAGCACACAGGCGCCGTATGCGGATCAGCAGCCCGTGCAATCAATTGCCGCGGCAGTGCAACTGGCTGCTGGCGACGAGTTGATGGTGATTGGCGGCGGCGAGGTCTATGCGCTGGCATTGCCGCTGGCCACGCACATGCATTTGACCTGGGTCGATACCGTCGCGGAACACGCCGATACATTTTTCCCGCAGTTCGATACGCGCGCGTGGCGTGAAACTGCGCGTATTGCACACGTTGCCGACGCGCGCCACGCGTTCGCGTTCGAGTTTGTCGACTACGAACGCGACATCTCGCAATCTTCGTAATCCACCGCCATGGTCGCATCGCCGGCACGCGCGGCACCGCGCAGGTTGGCAACCCAGGTGATCAACACGGCCAGTGCGATATTGGCAACCAGCGCAATCAAGCCGATATAGACGCCGCCGATGCCCGGAAGCGAATAGATTGGTTTGACGCCCTGCGTCCAGCTCAACGTGGTGCCGAGTGCCATGCCCAACGCCCAACCGGCAAGCAGACCATTGGCGCGGAACCAGCGCGTGAACAGTCCGAAAATCACGGCCGGAAACACTTGCAGCATCCAGATGCCGCCAAGCAATTGCAGATTGATCGCAAATTCCAGCGGCAGGAACACGACGAATATCAACGCACCGAATTTCACCGCCAGCGACGTGTTCCTGGCCACGCTCGATTCCTGCGCAGGGCTCATGTTGCGATTCACGTACGGACGCCAGATGTTGCGTGTGACCAGATTGGCTGCGCCGATCGACATGATGGCCGCCGGCACCAGTGCGCCCAGCGCGATCGCGGCAAAACAAAATCCGGCGAACCACTGCGGAAAGCTTTGCAGGATCAACGCGGGCACAACCGCCGTGCCCTTCACCGGCACGTGCGCGGCGATGGCCATGTAGCCCATCAGCGCGATCAGCCCGAGCGCGACGCTGTAGATCGGCAGCAGAATCGCGTTGCGTCGGATGGTATTGCTGCTGGATGCGGCCAATGTCCCGGTGACCGCGTGCGGATACAGAAACAACGCGAACGCCGATCCGAGTGCCAGCGTGGCAAACGGCATCGCCTGACCAGCATGCAGCAGGATGCCGCGCGCACCGCCTTGCGCGGCGAAGGATTTTTCCGCCGCCGCGAAAATTGCGCCGTAACCGCCAAGCTGTGCCGGAATGACGATGATGGCTGCGAGCACGAAAATGTAGATCATCGCGTCCTTGACGAACGCGATCAGCGCCGGGGCGCGTAATCCACTTGTATACGTGTACAACGCAAGCACCGCAAACGCGAAGACCAGCGCAATTTCCGCGCCCTGACGCAGCGCGCCGAAACCCATCGCCTCGAACACCACCTGCATGCCGACCAGTTGCAAGGCGATGTAGGGCATGGTTGCGAGCACACCGGTCAAGGCTATTGCGAGCGCCAACCAGTGACTTGCGTAGCGGCCTTCGACGAAATCCGAGATCGTCAGATACTCGTGCCGTCGGCACACATTCCACAAGCGCGGCATCACCATGAACACGAAAGGATACGCAATGATCGTGTAGGGCAGGGCGAAGAATCCGTAAGCGCCCACCGCATACACCAGTGCAGGAACCGCAATTACCGTGTACGCGGTATACAAATCGCCGCCAAGCAAAAACCAGGTGACCCAGGTGCCGAAGCGACGTCCGCCCAGTCCCCATTCGTGCAAATTGGTCAGGTCTGCGCGCCGCCAACGTGCAGCGGCAAAACCCACGACGGTGACCAGCGCAAAAAACACCGCGAATACCGCCCACGCAGTCCAGTGAACAGCGCCACTCACCGCGATCGGCTCCGATAGACGACCCAGGTCAGCAGCGAGGCCAGCGGTACCCACGCCAGCAGATACCAGTAGAAAAACGGGAAGCCCCACAAGGCGGGTTTGTCGAAGTTGTACAACGGTACCAACAGCGTGCCGACAAATGGAATCAGCAGCAGCAGCCGGCGCATGTCACAACCACTTTGCGCGACGCAGAAGCACGTACAAAACCAGGCACACCGTCGCCGCCGCACCAACCGCAATCGGATAACCGTGCGCGGCGACGATTTCCGGCATGTCGTGGAAGTTCATGCCATACCAACTGGCGAAAAGCGTTGGCGCCGTGAGCAACAAACCCCAACCGGCTATGCGTTTGAACACCATGTTCTGCGCCACCGTAACCAACGCCAAATTCACGTCCATCGCGGTGGTGAGCATCTCGCGCATGGCCCCGGCGCTTTCGTTGATGCGTGCGGCATGATCGCCGACATCGCGAAAATACGGTCGTACCTTGTCGCGAATCAGGCCCGGATACAAGCGCACGAGTTGACTCATGATGTCCTGCATCGGCGTCATCGCCAACTGCAACTGCACCAGTTCCTTCTTCAACTCGTACAACTGCACGATGGTGCGCTGCTGGAATTCTCCACCCAGAATCGCATGCTCCAGTTGCTGCAAGCGCGTCTGGAAATTGGCCACGATCGGCATGTAATTGTCGATGATGAAATCCAGCACCGCATACAGCGCAAAGCTCGGCCCCAGCGCAAGTTGACTCGGCGAGGTTTCGCACGAACGCCGCGCCGGCGCATACGACAACGAAGCCCCGTGGCGGATGCTGACCAGATAATTCTGGCCGAGAAACAAGTGCGTTTCACCAAACTTGATCTTGTCGCCGGTCATCTGCGCGGTATGCACGGCGATGAACAACGACTCGCCATACGCTTCAATCTTCGTGCGCTGATGCGCGACGTGTGCGTCTTCAACCGCCAACTCATGCAGCCCGAACTCGTGCTGCAACTTCACCAGCAACGCCTCATCGGGTTCATGCAACCCGATCCAGACAAAACTCTTCGAATCCTGCAGCGCCGCGCTGATCTCATCAACCTTGATGTCGCGCAACTTGTGTCCGTCGCCGCCATACAACACGCAATTGACCAGCGACGGATCGGCAGTGGCAGCAGCAGCGGCAATCTGATCCATCAATGCATCCGGTTGGGGTTTGCGCATGATGCCGCAGCAAAGGGTTATCGCGCAAACTCATGGGGTGTCTCTTCCCATGAGATGCCGCGTTGTACACTCGCTTGACCCTTCGCAGGGCAAATTTCGCGATCTCCGTCAACAATCAGCAAGGAGCAGGGCATGGAATATATCGCACCAGTCGCAGTCGACCTTGGGGCCGCCACATCTGGAATATGGTCGAGCTTGTATGTCGCTGGCGGCGACCCATCCGAGGCCGCAATGGGAACGGCAATCAGTGTCAGTCCCGGCTCGTTTCAGATCGTGATGCGGAATCGTACCTCGATGCGGCATATGCGGCGTGGCTACAAACGGAGAAAACTCGCCAAGAAGCTTGTGCGTCTTTGGCTCCAATCACGCTGGCCACAAGCAACGAATGAACTCGAACGCCTGCAACTGCTCGCGTGCCAAAGGTTCGTCATGGGACTGCTTAATCGTCGTGGCTTTACCTACTTCAGTGCGGACGAAGAAATCAATCCGGAACTGATTGACGGCTATGTCGATGAATTGAGTCGACTTGGAGTTGCGCTTGGTACGCAAACACCAAGTGAGTGGTTGAAGTCGTCTGTTGCGAGTCCGGAAGAAGTTCCCACTCTGCTGAAAACGCAAGTCTTCACGCTGACTGATCGCACAGCCAACAAGAACAGGAAGATTGCGGCATCGGCAGAGCTCACCAAGTTCGTGAAAGGCAAGCTGGATGATTCCTCCATGTCTGCTCGCGACATCAAGAAAGTTGTCACGGCAGTCAATCATTTGCGTGGCTGCCTTCAACATGCGGTGGATTCCACCAAAACCGGACACAAGCATCGTAGCGACTACTTCGCGGCGATTCTCGCGGATCTGGATAACACCATTGAAGGCAAGCAGGCCTGCGCATTCCTCGATATGACGCCGCACGCGTTGGCCAATCTTATTGGCCATATTGGCAATTTGAATCTGCCTGCACTGCGTGCGTATTTCCACGACAAGACGAAGTCGACATCGAGACAATTGGATGTTCAACGCTTTGGACTGGCCTGGCGAGGCTTTTTTGAGCGTTGGACCTTGGCAGGCGAATCCGGTGAGCGCGAGGTTTCCAAACGGCAATTCCGCCGCAAATGGCTGGATCATTTGAAACTTGCGCATACAACGCACGCGCTCTGGGAACTTTTGACCAAGCACAATCCAACCGAAACGATCCCACCATTCGAGGCGCAAACCAATCGTCGGCCACCGGTCTGCCAGAATTTGCTCCTGAATATCGCTGCTCTGGATTCATCGTTTCCACCGGTCGCCGACGGCGCTCCTGCGCAATGGGAAGTTTGGTCGCAGAATTTGGAACGCAACGATGCCACCAAATTGCTTGCGGCCGGACTGGATGACATTTCCGCACACGATGCCAAGGTAATTCAGCGATCACCCGTAAGTCGTGGCGATCTGAAGCCGCTGCAAGTGCGCTGGCGCCGGGCGCGCCTGTTGCAGCGCGTGCTTGATCGCAGCAAACGAATTGATCCGTTTGGCTTGCGTCTGCTTGCATCGGAAGCTGGCGTATCGCATGGTGCTTCTTATGCACAGTTTCATTCCAGATTATCCGAAGCGCTCGGCACGCAGCACGTGGGCCTATTTCTCGACTTCGCCCGCAAATACTACAGCGAATCGCGCCAGGCACGCGCCGGCAATTGGTTCGACTCGCAGCGGCAACAAGGCCGGCTGCTGGCACGATGCAACGCGCATCCGCCGCACAAAATCAAACTGATCGATACGCTGGTCTCTGGCGTTTTAAGCTGTCAGCTTCCGGAGGGCACAGTCGAACAGATGATTCGGCCTTGGCTGGATCAGTTGCGCTTGACTCCACCCGCGAATTTGCTCGGGCGTGCCCGGCGCGCACGTGGCGCGACCGGATTGGTTGCTGAGTTTTCCGATTTGCAGAAAGAGTTTGGTGGTGATCTGAAAATTTTTCTGCAAGATGCGCATTCGGTGACCAACACGGATCGAAAGAGTTTGAGCGAGAAAGATTCTCGCGCAAGGGCGTGGAACGCGTACCGATGGGCAGAAGTGTTGGCGCAGGAATTGGGGCAGCGGCTACATCATACGGATGCGCAGATCGCGCGCTATGCCAACCCCTATTCCTTGGCCCAACTGCATCAGATTCTGTACACCGATCGCGGCGGATTTGCGAGTAATTGTCGCGGTTGCACTGGCGAGAATGCCTGGCGTGCGACTTTCGTCGGTGAAAACATCGCCAATGCTTCGCGCTTGCCTGCCGACAGCGTGCGTCCATTCGACGGTGCCTTGGCGCGGCTGTTGAAAGCACAGGCATCGCGCATCGCGCAAGCTGTTGTCGTGAACCGCATCTGGCCGCAGGATATGACCCGGCTATCCATTCCCTTGTTGCTTGAAGAAAACCGGTTTGAGTTTGCCGAACAATTGGCCACGGTGAAGGACCAGAAAGGCAAATTGAAGCAACTCAAGGAACGCGGCGAGAAGAGGCGCGCGGAATGGGAGGGGCGCTGGCACGACAAATGGCAACGTATCCGTGACGCGGTACACGGCATTTGCCCGTATTGCGCAAAGCCCATTGGCGCAAATGGCGATTTCGACCATATTGTCAGTCAAGCCAGTACGCGTGACGTTGCGGGCTATGGCTTCGATGCCGAACCCAATCTGATCTGGGCGCACAAGGCCTGCAACCAGCACAAGGGTCGATCCGTATATCTCCTGGAAAATCTCGCCAATGACTATCTCATCAAGATTTTTGGCGGTAATGGTCGGGCATCCATTGGCAACCGCATCCGTCAGTCCTGCCAGACGTGGCTGGATGCGCATGCCGATCGTCGCGCGTTCCATCAGCTCGACGCCGAAACGCAACTCGCAGTGCGCCACGCACTGTTTTTACCAGACTTGCGCGGCCAAGTGCTGGCGCGCCTGGCCAACCAGAATCGAGCCCGCGTCAACGGCACCCAACGCTGGTTCGCAGCGCAGTTGGCGCAAGCATTGAAGAGCGCTTTTGCGCGCGAAGGGGTTAATTTCGATATCGAGTTCAGCGTTCACAGGATCATGTATACCGATGTTGGCGAATTGCGCGGGCGGCTGGCGGCAGACGCGCCGAACCTGTTTGCCAAGGCAAATCCACAGCCGCCATATTCACACTGCGTGGATGCTGCGTTGGTTTTCGCCACGGCTTCCACCAATCCCGCACTTCGACCGCAGCTTGGTTTGGCATCCACCGACGATGCGCAAGTCACCGAGTTTCTCGATGCCGGTCGCGCAGCGGTGTTGTTGCCGCGTGCGCTGCAAGTCGTACGCATCCAGCGGCGACCGAAATATGCCGCTGGCGTCAAGGCGTGGAATCAACCGTTACTCAAAGCGGGGATGTTTGGCGAACGCTTCTTACCCATCGGCGTGGATGCGCAACAGCGGGTGTGGATCGGATTTTCCAGCGACAATCGTTTACAACTGCAAACGCCAGCGCCGGGCAAAAACAAAAAAGCCAAAATCGATCCAAGGCTTGTCTTGCTGCAATCCGTATGGTCCGTCTTGCAGGTCCCACCGGGCATGACGTCGCCGCAGCTATCCGAATTGGCCACGTTGGCATCGCAACGCGCGGCAGGTGTGCTGTGGCTGAAAGTCGAACGCGTTGCCGCTTTTCGACATTTGCTGGCGAACAAACGTGATCCAGACAACGTGACGAGCAAATTTTTGCGGGGTCTGCTGTATCACACCCAGCGGGTGAATCTCGCAAAGGTATTGAATCTGGATGGCGCAATGCCTGCGCCGAATGCCAAAGAACTACTCAAGCGGGAAAGTTTCGCAATCAAGATTACTTTGCCCGGTATCAAGTTGAACGGTAATAGCGTGACGTTTCCGGCGCGCGAAGCATGGCAACGCTTGCTCAATGATCCTGCGTTGGTTGATTGCCTGGGCAAGAAAATTGCGCGACATCGTTCCGATGACGAAATTGCAGACGACCGGGCGGTTATCGATTGGGATGCATTGATGCGCAGGCATTTCCCGTTGAAAGATACCGGTCGTGAGCATCGACGCAAACGCCAGGAATATTCATTGGCGCGCATAGAATCGGCATCGGGTGGGATGCGCGTGAAACGCATGGATCCAGCCGGTACAGCCGTATTTCAGTTGTTACAGGTTGACCGTGGTGCGTACCGAGGATTTGTCGGCGACGACAGCAAACTTGGATTCGACAGCAAACAACCGGCATTGCTGAGCGTATTCGAACAGGCCAATAACCTTACGCCACTGAAGCCCAATAGCGTGCACGGCGGAATCATCGGGTTCGATCAAGCCATTGAATTGAACCATACTGACTATCCCAAGTTGACTGAACACGGCATAGAAAAATTGCAGTTGTTTCCGGCAACGGACTCGCGTCGTCGCATGTGCATGACACTAAAGTGGGCAACATTGAAACAAGTCATTCCCGAGCTGCAACCAACAGAATCGTTTCGCACCGAACACGCCGAATTGGCACTCGATGCCAATCAGGTGCGCACATTGGCAAGTACGATGCAAACGATCATTGGCGCAGGCAGCCTCGGTCCGCGTTCAGGAAGATTGCAGATTGAACATATGGATGACACGCGCGTTACGCTTTCGTGGGGCGGAGGTGCTGGCGGTAACAAAAAAGCGATCAACGCCGATAGTGCGGTTGATGGCGACGACACTGACAACGCGCCATGACCCGCCATATCGTGGTGCAGGAGCACGGACGTTTCCTCGGTATTCATGCCGGGCTGTTGCAAGTGCGTGACGGCGAGACCCTGGTCATGGAGGCACCTTTGTCGCGCTTGGCGTCGCTCACTGTCGCCAAGACCGGGGTTGGTCTTTCCGCTGATCTGGTACTGGCGATGGCCGCGCGCGGCGCACGTTTGTTTTTCGTGGACTTCCGTGGCGCGCTGGTTGCAGCCCTGCATGGCACCGAGCAGCATGCCACGGTTGCGGTACGCCGTCGGCAACTGGCGGCAGTTGGTTCCATTGCCACACGCGATCTTGCGCGTGCCTTCGTTATTGGAAAGTTGCGCAATCAACGAGCGTTGTTGCGCTACTTCGCCAAATACCACGAAAAAAAAGATGACAGCGTTTTACGCGCAGGTGCATTGGCAATCGAAAGCCTGATCGTGGGTGCCCAGGCCATTGCGCTGGGCGAGCAAAACTGGCGCGAGCGATTGCTTGGCCATGAAGGCGAAGGCGCGGCGACATATTTCCGCGCCATCCGCGCTGCCGGGCTTGCTCCGCCGAGTTTCCGCACACGTATTGGACGCGGTGCGCAGGAAATCACCAATGCGGCGCTGAATCTTGGCTACTCGATGCTGTCAACGCGAGTGTGGACTTGTTTGGCCAATGCCGGATTGGAGTGCTACGCAGGCGTATTGCATGAAGATCGCCCCGGCAAGCCATCGCTGGTGCTTGATGTCATGGAAGAGCACCGGCCGTTCGTTGTGGATCGCGCCGTATTCACCCTGCGCGCGATGCTTGGCGATGCAAAATCGTTCGACGCGACCGTTCGCCGCAAGGTGATTGAAGGTGTAAATGCCGCACTGGATCGACGCATCGCTCACCGTGGCCGCAAATTGCGGGTGGAAACCGTCATGCAGCGTCAGGCCTATCGATTGGCGGGTGCGTTTGCCGGAAAAACCATCTATCGACCCACACGTTACGCATGGTGACTCATGTCAGCATTGGAACGGCAAGTTTTGGTTTGTTACGACGTCGCATCTTCGCGTGCGCGCAGCCGACTGTTCGATTCGCTCAAGGCATTGGGCTTGGTCCCGGTGCAGGAGTCCGTGTTCTGGGGCTATGTGCGTCGCGCTGAGGAGCGCCAGATCGCACGCGACTTCGAAAAAT
The DNA here is from genome assembly GCA_035703725.1 of Rudaea sp. Taxonomy (GTDB): domain Bacteria; phylum Pseudomonadota; class Gammaproteobacteria; order Xanthomonadales; family Rhodanobacteraceae; genus Rudaea. The sequence continues at coordinate 1,855 of DASSXQ010000225.1, read as the reverse complement.
TGCTTGACGCGGCAACGGACAAGGCATTCCTGGTTCCGGTATCGATGGATGTGGCTCAGGCCAGCGGCTATGGCGCGCAAGCGTTTGCGCCGCCACCTCGGAGTCGCGTGATATGAATGCGCCGGAATCCTTGCCCATAAGCCTGCTGCGACAATGGGCCTATTGTCCGCGAATTCCGTTTTTCCGGGAATCGCTCGGTATCGCGCCGACCATGCCGAAATGGGTTGTGCAAGGTACGCAATTTGATGATCTTCAACATGTCATGTCGCGTGATCGGCGTTTTGCCGGAATTGCAGTTGGTGCATATCGCCCGCAACGCCGCGTTTCACTGCGGGATGCAATACGTGGGCTGCATGGAGTTGCGGACATGGTGTTGCTGGGGCCGAGGGATTTTTTCATCTGCGATTACAAACTGCACGCCGCGCGCATTGAACGTGGCACCCGGCTTCAACTTGCCGGCTACGCAATATTGGCGCAGTCGCATTACGGATTGCCATGCGCAGGATTGATTGTGCTTACGGGCAAGCCCGTGCGGATATTGCGTGCAGAGTGGAATGCCGAACTGCAAGGAGAACTTGATCGGGCGATTGCGGCTTTGTTCGAGTCGGTGTCGGGCGGATCCATGCCCGCATCGGATGCGCCACCGTCCAAATGTGGCATTTGCGAATATCTGAACTATTGCAATGATCGCGAGTGACAAAAGAGAAGGGCCACCTTGCGGTGGCCCCTATACGGACGTGGCCAGGCCAGTAGTCCGATCCATCCGTCTTTTGGATGATTTCAGCGCAAGGCTGCTTGGGATGTACGCAAAGCCTACTCGAAGTTCGCAAATAACGCCAGTTCAGCCAGTCCGAATCCATTTTCGAAGATTCGCCTCTGGTACCAACCCAAATTGCCGTTCAAAATCATGCAATTATGGGGTGGCTCGCAGACCTTATCCCAAGCAGCCTGCAACTGAAACGCAATCGAGCCGGTCATCGAAGTGGCGTTCCTCAACTCGCAGACCTTATCCCAAGCAGCCTGCAACTGAAACTTTGGCACATTTCGTTCTCCAAGCCGTGTAGCAGCGCTCGCAGACCTTATCCCAAGCAGCCTGCAACTGAAACGGGTTAGGATGAATCTCTATCGCACCATCACTCACTCGCAGACCTTATCCCAAGCAGCCTGCAACTGAAACGATTGATACACTCTTACTCTTGCCATCTTTCATCGCTCGCAGACCTTATCCCAAGCAGCCTGCAACTGAAACGTGGCGTAACGTCTATGGCCGGACGTGCATCGGCCTCGCAGACCTTATCCCAAGCAGCCTGCAACTGAAACCGCGCGAGTTCATCGCAGCGCAGGCGGCTCAATCACTCGCAGACCTTATCCCAAGCAGCCTGCAACTGAAACTCGAAAAAATCACCGCCCGGAGAGTTGACGTTAACTCGCAGACCTTATCCCAAGCAGCCTGCAACTGAAACCGGCGCAATTCCGCATTACCGGCTCGGTCAAGTGGCTCGCAGACCTTATCCCAAGCAGCCTGCAACTGAAACTGCCGAAGGTCAGCGTTTCATCAACTCCATGTTCCTCGCAGACCTTATCCCAAGCAGCCTGCAACTGAAACGCAGCAACATGTTCGGCGCGTGGAGCGGTAATGGACTCGCAGACCTTATCCCAAGCAGCCTGCAACTGAAACTAGGCGCGTCAGCGTTCCCACGTCGATCGTCTCAGCTCGCAGACCTTATCCCAAGCAGCCTGCAACTGAAACAGATGGACATCGACCGTGGGCAGCACGGTGTAACTCGCAGACCTTATCCCAAGCAGCCTGCAACTGAAACCCAGAAGCCGCACGCATCGACACCGGCTTGTGGAT
>DASSXQ010000196.1:0-4494 GCA_035703725.1 Rudaea sp. | reverse complement strand
TCCACCGCGCGGTCGAGCTTGTTCAGCACGTACGCCAGGTTGTTCTCTATCGTCAGCGTGTACGGATGGTGGGCACCGAAGACTTTGCGCGCGTCGCGCAACAACAAACGATACAACGGTTCGGTTTCGGCGTATCGCTTCTGCGCGTCGATGGCAAATGCGAGGTTGGCACGCAACGCGACAGCATCCGGATCCAACACGCCTTTTTGCTGGCCCACGGTGAGCGCGGCCTGGCGCAGCAATGCTTCAGCGGCATGGGCCTTGCCGTGCTCCATCAGCCACTGGCCGAGCGCACCGCGCGCCTCATTCGTGCCGCAGCTCGAGGCTCGCGCAATCGCTAGCTTTCCGCGAGATAGGTGTAGCCGGTCAACCCCGCTTCGAGCGACGCTATGAGTCGTTGCGCTTCGGCGCCGGTAATGCCAGCGAGCGCAACCTTGTCGCGGTACGCGGCGCGCAGGCCATCCAGTTTGTAGCCGACGTAATCGAGCATCACGTCGGTGGTGTCGCCGCGCTTGACGTGCGAGAACTCGAAGCCGCCGCCGTTCGTCAGCCGCACGTTCACCGCGTCGGTATCGCCAAACAAATTGTGGATGTCGCCGAGCGCCTCCTGGTACGCGCCGACGAGGAAAATGCCGAGCCGGTACGGCTTGCCCGCTACCGGCGCGTGCAGCGGCAGGCTTACGTCAACGCCATCGGCATCAACGTAAGCGTCGAGGCGGCCGTCGGAATCGCAGGTCAAATCCGCGATCACGGCGCGACGGTCGGGTGCGCGATCCAAGCCCGCAATCGGCACGATCGGGAAAATCTGGTCGATCGCCCAGGCGTCGGGAATCGATTCGAAGATGGAAAAATTCACGAAATACTTGTCGACGAGCTTTTCGTTCAGTTCATCCAGCGCCTGCCGATGCGAACGCTCCTCGGGTTTCAGGCGCGTGCGCAACGTGTTGACGATGGCGTAGTACAAATCGTCCAGGCGCGCGCGCCGGCGCAGCGTGAGCGCACCCTGCGCGAACTGCGCGTGACCTTCCGCCCATTGCTGTTGCGCTTCGTGATACAGCTCGACCACCGAACGCGTGGCAATTTCGGCGTGGATTTCGCGCAGGCGACGCAGCACGGTGGGCTCGTCCGCATCGTTGGGCGGCACGCGGCCTTCCGGGGCGCGTTCGATGTCGCTGACGTTGACCACGAGCACGGCGTGATGCGCAACCATCGCGCGGCCGGTTTCGCTGATCACATGTGGCGCTTTCAAGCCGTGCGCGGCGCAGGCCTCGGCCAGCGGCTGCACGACGGTGGACGCATACTGATCCAGCCCGTAGTTGATCGAGCAGGCCGAGCGCGAACGCGTGCCTTCGTAATCCACGCCGAGACCGCCGCCGACATCGACGTAGCCGATCGGCAATCCCATTTTGCACAATTCCACAAAGTAGCGCGTCGCTTCGCGCATGCCGGCGGCGATGTCGCGCACGTTGGAAATCTGCGAGCCCATGAACACATGCAGAAGTTGCAGCGATTGCGCCAGGTTCGCGGCCTTCAGCGCGTCGATCAGGGTGAGCAACTGGCGCGGCGTCAGGCCGAACTTGGATTTCTCGCCGCCCGTGTTCTGCCACTTGCCGGCACCCAAACTGGTCAGGCGCATGCGCACGCCGAACAGCGGTTCCACACCCAGCGCCTTCGCCTCGTCCAGCGCAGGCTGCAATTCCGAGGGCTTCTCGATCACGATGAACACGCGCAGGCCGAGTTTGCGTCCGATCAACGCCAGACGCAGGTATTCGCGATCCTTGTAACCGTTGCAGATGACGATGCTGTTCGGCTTGGCCATCGCCAGCACGGCCATCAGCTCCGGTTTGGAGCCAGCTTCAAGCCCGAAACCGTCATTGCCTGCGCGCGCCAGTTCGCCGACCACGCCGTGCTGCTGGTTGACCTTGACCGGATACACCGCGCTGTAGCCGCCGGCGTAATTCATCTCGCGCATCGCCTGCGCGAATGCGCCCTGCAATCGACCGAGCCGGTGCGTGAGAATGTCGGCAAATCGCACCAGCAGCGGCAGCCGCGAACCGCGTGCATTGGCCGCCGCGACGATTTCCGGAAGCGCCAGTGCCGGTCCGTCCGCACCGCGCGGATGCACGGTCAACTGCCCGGCGGCGTCGACATCGAAATAATTTTCGCCCCAGTTCGCGATCGCATATTGCGCGCGGGCGGCAGCGGCGTTCCAAGCGTTCGTCATCGTGATTCTCCGGATAACGAGGATTCAGAACGTCGCAGCGGCAAGGCTAGACGATGTATCCACGACAGCCGGAACCTCGAGATCGCCGCGGGGCCGCCGTGGCGCTATTGTAACTGCGTGTCTGGCGCTGCGGGAACCGGTACAATTCCGCACCAATTCGAGCGCACGGACGTAACATGACCGACTCCCAAGCCACCTGGTTCAGCGAACAGCACGAATACTCGGGCTCGTCGATCGGATTCCGCGTCAGCCAGCGCTTGCATGCGGAGCGCACCCCTTACCAGTCGATTGAAATCTACGACAGCACGGACTGGGGCAAGTTGATGGTGATTGACGGCTGCATGATGGTCACCACGCGCGACAACTTTTTCTATCACGAGATGATGGCGCACCCGGCATTGTTCACCCACCCACGCGCAAAACGCGTGGTCGTCATTGGCGGTGGCGATTGCGGCACATTGCGTGAAGTGTTGCGTCACGAAGAAGTCGAACAGGCCATTCAGGTGGAAATCGACGAACGCGTGACCCGCCTGGCGGAAAAGTATTTTCCCGAACTGTGTGAATCCAACAGCGATCCGCGCGCGCAATTGCTGTTTGCCGACGGCATCCAATGGATGGCGCAATGCGAGCCGGAATCGCTCGATATCGTGATCGTGGATTCGACCGATCCGATTGGCCCGGCCGAAGGCTTGTTCAACGCGGCGTTCTACCAAACCTGCCTGGATGCGTTGCGTCCCGGCGGCATTCTCGTGCAGCAAAGCGAGTCGCCACTGGTGCATCTGCCGCTGCTGTTGTCGATTCGCACTGCGCTGAAAAATGCGGGCTTTCACTCCCTGCGCACCCTGACTTTCCCGCAGCCGTGCTATCCGAGCGGATGGTGGAGCGCCACCATGGCGCGCAAGGCTCTGGATCTTTCCGGCTTTCGCGAACGTGGTGCGGCAACCAAGTCCTTCGCCACGCGCTACTACAATGCCGAAACGCACAAAGCGGCGCTGGCTTTGCCGGAATTCCTCAAGCAGGCGCTTGAATAATCGCGTACCGCTGCAATGCCGTTTTCGGCGCGGCGCACGCAGGGCGAGGAAGGCAACGCTGATGTTTCCATTGGGTAGTCATTTGCGCCAGCGCGAATACGCACGCGTCAGGTAGAAATCGGCGCGATCCAGCCAACGCGCAACCAACAGCGATTCCTCGGCAATAAGCGTCAGGCCGATCGCGCCTATGAGCAGACCCGGGCCGGGCAAAAACAGCAGCACGATACCCACGACGACCAGCAACAGACCAATGCCGACGACAACGACGGTGCGCATCATGCGTGGTTGCGCCTGTTTGCGCCGACGATGGGCGCGAAAGCGCGTACCGCGGCGCGCGCTCATGAACTGGTGTATGTGGCGTCGCAGAAAGGCGAACATGATTCAAATCCGCAACTTCGGTTGTGATCAACTTGTGATCGTGCGCAGCATATCGAAATCGCTGTCGCAGTGTTCGAGTTCCGCACCGTGCGCTCGCGCGCATGCCGCGATCAGCAGATCCGTCGCGGGAACACAGATGCTGGCGGCGCGCGCCTTGCGCGCGAGCACGCAAGCCAGCGTCCATACCTCATCGGTGACCGCAAGATCGGGCAGAAGGCGCTCGAAGTCGCGCAGCACCTTGATTTCATGCGGACCGCCAGCGCCGTTCCACAATTCGAGACGCACTTGGGCACACCAGCAGGCGTTGCCGGCTTGCAACGCCGCGACGACACGCGCACGCACCGCCGTATCGCCACGCGGTCGCAGCAGATGAATCCACGACGAAGTATCGACCAGAACCACAGCGCTCAGCCCTTGCGCCGCTGCCGTGCCAATTCATCGACGCTCATCATGCCATCGCAGGTGCCGGCGTACTTGACCAGTTCGGCCATGCGCTTGCGCCGGTTGTAATCGCTCAATGCAGTGACAACGGCTTCGCGCTTGGTGCGTGCGCGGGTAAAGCGCATCGCATCGGCGAGTTCTTTCTCGGGAATATCAATGGACGTTTTCATGCCTCCATTTTAACAGCTTCCAGAAGCTTCAAGTCGTACTTCTGGATTCTGCCGAAATGGGCGTATGCTTGGAGCAAACCCCGATGTGGAGATTCGCCATGCGTCGCCTGCTCTGGCTCATTGCCTGCGGATTACTTGCAGCCTTCGGCCGCGCTCACGCCGGAGACCGCATAACCGGCTTGCCATTTGCCTCGCGCTCACAGGTGCTGGCCACGCATGGGATGGTTGCGACATCGGTGCCGCTGGCGAC
>DASSXQ010000016.1:0-19354 GCA_035703725.1 Rudaea sp. | reverse complement strand
GTGCCGATCATGGATGGCAGCGCGGGACCGTTCGTGTTCCTGCTGCAGTCGGCGGGTGTCGAAGAACAATCCGCGCCCAAGCGCTTTGTGCGCATCAAGAAGCCGGTCATTGTCCGCGACGGCGACAAATGGGCGCGGTTTGAGCCATTTGACGGATTCAAGGTGGGCTTTTCGATCGATTTCGATCATCCCATTTTCACGCGCCGCACATCCAGCGCGGAAATCGACTTTTCCACGACCTCATTCGTGAAGGAAGTCAGCCGCGCGCGTACATTCGGTTTCATGCGCGACATCGAAATGCTGCGCGAAAAGAATCTCGCGTTGGGTGGCTCCATGGACAACGCCATCGTGCTCGACGATTATCGTGTGCTCAACGAAGACGGTCTGCGTTACGAAGACGAATTCGTCAAGCACAAGATTCTCGACGCAATCGGCGATCTGTATCTGCTCGGGCACAGCCTGATCGGTTCGTTCTTCGGACACAAGTCCGGGCACGAGTTGAACAATTTGTTGTTGCGTACCCTGATTGCCGACGTCAATGCCTGGGAAGAAGTCAGCTTCGACGATCCGGCCAAGGCTCCGATTTCCTACGCACATCCTGCGCAGGCAATGTAGAAAACCTGACAACCGTCACGGAACCCGTGACGGGTCGGCGCATCATTCGCGCCGGGAGAGGGAAAAGCAATTGTCGGCGATGGACGCCAGCCGGAGATACACTTCCCGGAGTTCCGGGTCGGCGATGGATTGCGCCGCTGTCCGTAGATGTTCGGCAGTGGCATGCGAAAGCGGTTTACGCCTGGTCTGCTCCGGGGGAACGGGGGGCAGGGGAGCCACTTTCACGACGAATTTCTCGATCTTCAAGCCCGAAACCATCCGGGCTTCGGCCAACAGCGCGGTTTGATGGAACCGCAATTTGGCTGCCCAGACCGAGGAACTCGCCAGAAAGACGAGCCGTCCGGCATGCACGTCCGCCAGGCAACACTGGCGACGCAGGTTTTCCGGTAGCGGTTGGCGTAGTTTGCGGTCCAATGCATCCAGCGCCCGGGCGCGCGCCACAAGCGCGGCCACGGGTTTGCATTCACCCACGGATTTGGCGCGGGTGGATTTTGCGGGATGCATGGTCGCGGATTGCATTCTAATAATCCTGGGTTGAAGTCAGCCTGAATTCGAAGCCAACGCATGAACATCATTATTGTCGCCAAACCTCATGCAACACCTAAAACATTGAATCTATCTTCCTGGCGCATACGCGCAAAACTTGTCGGTTTGGCCACTACCTTCATTCTGGCGTTCGCGGGGGCTGGTTTCATTTCCGCATTGCTGTTTGCCAGTCCGCGCGATCATACCCTGAATGAGCTGCACAGCCTGCGCGCGCAGATTTCAACCCAGCAACACAGCCTGGAGGAATTGCAAACGCACTCCCAACGCAATCTCGATGCGTTGGCGGTACAGTTGGGTCAATTGCAGGCGCGCGCCTTGCGCCTGGACGCGTTGGGTCAGCGGCTGGCTGAAGTGGGCAAGCTCGACAGCGACGAATTCGATTTCCAATCGGCACCGGCATTGGGTGGTCCGGAAGACCCAGGCGCCGTTTCGCAATCGCTCAACTCGGACATGGGCGACAGGATTGCCGCTTTGCGCAGCCAGTTTCAAGCCGAGCAAGTCAAACTGGGTGTCCTGCAAGATCTGCTGCTTGATCGTCGTGTCGATTATGAACTGGTCCCCAAGGGTTTTCCGGTCGTCAATGGTTACGTTGGCTCGGGCTTTGGTTCACGCGCCGATCCGTTTACCGGCAAAGTCGAACATCACTTGGGGTTGGATATCGACGCGCCTGCCGGTACCGACATTCGCGCGGTAGCCGATGGTGTGGTTACCTGGAACACGACGCGCAGCGGTTACGGCAATGTGGTCGAGATCGATCACGGTAACGGCTACATGACCCGCTATGCGCACAACAGCAAGAATCTGGTCGCGGTCGGCCAGCGCGTACATGCCGGGCAAGTCATCGCCAAGGTAGGTTCGACCGGCCATTCAACCGGGCCGCATTGCCATTTCGAGGTCTGGCTGCACGGCCACGCGGTCAATCCGATCGCGTACGTCCACAAGGCCGCAAAGAAAGGTTGAAAACCGGGTTTCCCGACCCAAACCACTTGTAATGCGTGTGGGTCGCCGTATCATGCGGCGGCTTGCGTGGTTTGGTGGCCGCCAGCATTGGCGCCGGCAACCGCGATTCCGATTTCAATAATTCTCCCATCCCAAGTATTTTCGACCCATGTTCAATCGCATAATGACGGGCGTGTTTGGCAGCCGCAATGAGCGTCTGCTGCGCCAGATGAGCAAAACCGTGGCAAAAATCAACGCCCTTGAAGATGAAATCAAGGCGTTGCCTGACGCTGATCTGAGCGCCAAGACCGCAGAATTCCGCAAGCGCCTTGCTGACGGAGCAACGCTGGATTCGCTGTTGCCGGAAGCCTTTGCCGTTGTGCGCGAAGCCAGTCGCCGCGTGTTGGGTCTGCGCCATTACGACGTGCAGATGATTGGCGGCATGGTTTTGCACGCCGGCAAGATCGCGGAAATGCGCACCGGTGAAGGCAAGACGTTGGTCGCCACCCTGCCGGTTTACCTCAATGCGCTGGAAGGCAAGGGCGCGCACGTCGTCACCGTCAACGATTATCTGGCCCGTCGCGACGCCGCGTGGATGGGCAAGGTCTACAGCTTCCTCGGCATGCGCGTGGGCGTTGTCTGGCCGGGCATGGAGCACGAAGACAAACACGCAGCTTATGCCGCGGATATCACCTACGGCACCAACAACGAATACGGATTCGACTACCTGCGCGACAACATGGCCTTGTCGCGCGAACAGCGTTACATGCGGGGACTGCACTATGCCATCGTCGACGAAGTGGATTCAATCCTGATCGATGAAGCGCGCACACCGCTGATTATCTCCGGCCCGTCCGACGATTCGCCGCAGTTGTACATCCGCATCAATCGCATTGTGCCCAAATTGACCCGTCAGGAAAAAGAAGACGGCGCAGGCGATTATTGGGTCGATGAAAAGCAGAAGCAGGTCTTCCTGTCCGAGAGTGGCATGGAGCACGCCGATGAGGTACTGCGCGCGGAAGGCATCATTGGCGAGGACGAAAGTCTGTACGACACCAAACATCTGGCGGTCGTGCATCACATGAATGCCGCATTGCGCGCCAACGCCCTGTATCACCGCGATCAGGAATACATCGTGCGCGACGGCGAGGTCATCATCGTCGACGAATTCACCGGGCGCACGTTGCAAGGTCGGCGCTGGTCCGATGGTCTGCATCAGGCAGTCGAGGCAAAAGAAGGTGTGCCGATCCAGCGCGAAAACCAGACGTTGGCCTCGATCACGTTCCAGAACTATTTCCGCATGTACAAAAAGCTGTCCGGCATGACCGGCACGGCCGACACCGAAGCGTACGAGTTCGAGTCGATTTACGGATTGGAAGTGGTGGTCATTCCCACGCACAAACCGATGATCCGCAAGGACAATCAGGACGTCATTTTCCTCAAGCAAAATTTCAAGTACGCGGCGGTCATCGAGGACATCAAGGATTGTCACCAACGTGGACAGCCGGTACTGGTCGGTACCACGTCCATCGAGGTTTCCGAGTTGTTGTCGGATCTGCTCACGAAGCAGAAACCACCGGTGCCGCACGAAGTGCTCAACGCCAAGCAGCATGAACGTGAGGCGCAGATCGTGGCTCAAGCCGGTAGCCCGGGCGCGGTGACCATTGCGACCAACATGGCCGGCCGCGGTACCGATATCGTGCTGGGTGGTTCGCTTGAAGTGGAACTGGCAGCGCTGCCACCGGATACCAGCGAGGCCGAGCGCGAGCGGCGCAAGGCCGAATGGCAAATACGCCACGATGCCGTGTTGGCCGCTGGCGGCCTGCATATCATCGGTACCGAACGACACGAATCGCGCCGCATCGACAATCAGTTGCGCGGCCGTTCCGGTCGCCAGGGCGATCCAGGCTCGAGCCGTTTCTATCTGTCGCTGGAAGACAATCTGATGCGCATTTTTGCGCCGGACTGGGTTACGCGCTGGATGAAACTGTTCGGCATGAAGGAACACGAGGCGCTGGAAGATCGCATGATCTCGCGGGTCATCGAAAAGTCGCAGCGCAAGGTCGAAGCGCACAACTTCGACATCCGCAAACACCTGCTCGAGTTTGACGATACCGCCAACGATCAGCGCAAAGTCATCTACGAACAGCGCAACGAGCTGCTCGACAGCGACGACGTATCGCAGAACATTTCCAATATCCGCTTCGACGTATTCAGCGCGCTGTGCCAGCGTTATGTGCCGCGCGACAGCGTTGACGAGCAATGGGATGTTGCCGGCCTGGACCGCGAACTGGAATCCGGTTTCGGCTTCAAATTCGAATTGAAGAAATGGGTCGAACAGCAGCACGATCTGGACTCGGATACGTTGCGCGACTACATCATTGGCGAAGTCGAGCGCTTTTTCCGCGAGAAGGAAGCCACTTATGGCTCCGAGATCATGCGCGCTGCCGAGAAATTCTTTCTGTTGCAGGTGCTCGATCAACTGTGGAAAGAGCATCTGGCGGCCATGGATTATTTGCGTCAGGGCATTTATCTGCGTGGCTATGCACAGGTACAACCCAAACAGGAATTCCAGCGCGAAGCCTTCATCCTGTTTCAGCGCATGCTCGAAGAGGTCAAGGCCGAAGTCGTGCAACGGCTTGCCCGCATCCGCATCCAGAGCGAAGCGGAAGTCGCCGCGCTGGAAGAACAGCAGCGTCAAGAAGCCGAGCGTCGCGCGCTCGAGTTCTCGCATGCCGAATCTGCCAATCTTGCCGTTGCCGCTGCCGGCATTGGTCAAGGCGACGGTGGGCAAGCGATGCCTGAATCCCACACGCCCATCACCCGCGACCAGCCGAAGGTGGGCCGCAACGATCCGTGCCCATGCGGCTCGGGGAAAAAATTCAAGCAATGCCACGGCAAGCTGGCTTGAGCCCGCACGCGTTGGGTATCTGAAGCGCGAAGAGCTGCCCCGTTCCGGCTGCCGCTACCTTCCCCCGCACGCGGGGGAAGGATTCAATTGCGAATCCATTCGCGCAGGTTGGGAAACATCCCGAATTCAGCAAAGCTGAATTGAGAAATTCGGAGTGCGGTGAAATTCGACCGCATCTTGGCCGAATGGAATCGCGCATGGATCGAGGCATTCGGAATCTCGATCGAAAACCTTTCGCAAAAGCGATGTCGCTCATCGCTCCGCACCGTTCAACTTGAACTCGGATTTCGACGCAAACCCTTCCTTCCTCCGCATGCGAGGCAAGGTGCCCGCAGGGCGGAAGGGGCAGCTTTACAATGTCCCACCACAGCATCCACGGAACTCATCGATGCATACGAGTCCATTGATCCACGTCGTTGCCGGCGTGCTGAGTGACGCCGATGGAAACATCCTGCTGACGCGGCGACCAGACGGCAAGCACCTGGCCGGCATGTGGGAATTTCCCGGAGGCAAATGCGAACCGGGTGAACGCGCGGAAATGGCATTGCGTCGCGAACTTGAGGAAGAGATCGGAATTGACGTCGGCGCGATCCGGCGGCTGATCTCGGTGCCGTGGACCTACCCCGAAAAGGCCATCACGCTGGATGTCTATCGCGTGCTGGACTACACCGGCGCCGCGCACGGTCGTGAAGGACAGACGTTACGCTGGGAATCGATCGCCGCGCTGGACCACATCGAAATGCCCGATGCGGATCGACCGGTGATTGCGGCATTGAAACTACCGTCGCACTATGTCATCAGCCCCGAACCGACAGAGGATATCCAGGCGTACACGCGTCAGTTGCAAGCGCTGTTGTGCGCCGGCGAGCGCTGCATCCAGATTCGCAGCAAGCAATTGCCCATCGATCAGTTGCGCCCAATTGTCATGCGACTGCGCGACATGGCAGCACCATTCGCTGCAAACATACTGATCAATTCTCACGTCGAGCTTGCACGTGAAACAGGCATTGGCGTGCACTTGCCTTCCGATGAACTGATGGCGATCGCAGGAAGACCGTTGCCACGCAATGTGATGGTTGCAGCATCCTGTCATAACGCCGCCGAGTTGACGCAGGCATCCAGGATCAACGCCGATTTTGCCGTACTCGGTCCCGTCCTGCCGACCGCCAGCCACCCGAATGCCCAACCGCTGGGATGGAACCAGTTTGCCGAACTGGTTGCACGCGCGCGTCTGCCCGTGTTCGCCCTCGGAGGAATGCGCCCCGAGCATGAAGCGATCGCAATAGCCGCTGGCGCACAAGGCATTGCAGGAATATCGGCATTTGACGCCTCGGTCGCAAAAAGCCCCTCTCCCTCGATGGGAGCGGGGTTGGGGAGAGGGTGACGCCTGCGCAGCAGGCACCGGTGGCACCAACCCCTCTCTCCCGCCGCGCTGCGCGCGTCGACCTCTCCCACAAGGGGAGAGGTGCAAGAGTGTCAGCCCTCAGCCCTCGCGCTCAGCCCATACCGCTGGTGCAATCGGGCGACCGCGTTGTCCAGCGCGGTCAGCGGGCCGGTGTTGTCGATGACGTCGTCGGCCGCGGAAAGGCGCTGGGCGCGAGGCGCTTGAGCGGCGATGATGTTGGCGGCCATGACTGCATCAATTTCCGGACGCTTGACCAGACGCTGCATCTGCACTTCGCGCGGGACATCGGTGATCAGAATTCGATGCACCCAGCGATAGTCGTCGGCCGCCTCAACCAGCAACGGAACCGCAACAATGCACCAGGGTGCGGTGCACGCGCTGACTTGATCAATCAGCCGTGCGCGAATCCGTGGATGCAGGATTGCTTCAAGCTTGTGGCGGGCGTCGGCATTGCCGAAGACGAGTTCGCGCATGCGCGTGCGATCCAGTTCGCCCTGCGCTGTGGTCACGGTCGTACCAAACGTCTCGATGATCTCGGCAAGTGCGGGCTGGCCGGATGCGACGACTTCACGCGCGGCAATATCGGCGTCGAAAACGGGTACCTGTAGTGCGGCAAATCGCTGCGCGGTCGCGCTCTTGCCGGCAGCAACTCCGCCCGTGAGCCCGACAATGAAAATTCGGTCGAGGTTCGTCGGGCTCACGTGTCACGCAAGCCCGAATAGTGCCCGGTAGATGGCAGATAAGGGCGTACTGAACACAAACCACGTCCATCCTGCAGCCGCAATGAACGGCCCGAACGGAATCGGCGTGGCGTGGTCCTTGCCTTGAACCGCCAGAAATGTACCGCCCACAATCGCGCCGATGAACGACGACAGCAAGATGATCGGCAGCAACGCCAGCGGTCCCATCCACGCGCCCAGCGCGCCGAGCAATTTGAAATCGCCGTAGCCCATGCCTTCCTTGCCGGTTAGCAGTTTGAACAGCCAATACACCGACCATAGACTCAAATAGCCAATTGCCGCGCCAATGATGCTGCTGGTTGGCGCAACGAACAGCGGAACCAGCGAAAGCAGCAGACCCAGCCACAACAACGGCAAGGTCATTTGATCCGGCAACAACTGTGTGCGCACGTCGATCCCGGCCAGCGCAATCAAGGTCCACGTCAGCAACAAACCTGCGCCGGCCTGCCAGCCGAATCCGAAATGCCACACGATCACGGCCGAGGACACGCCGCACAGCAATTCCACGAGCGGATACTGGATCGAGATTGGCGCCTTGCAGTGCCGGCAACGCCCACGCAGTGCCAGCCAGCTCAGCAACGGAATATTTTCCAGCACGCCCAGGCGATGTTTGCAATGCGGACAATGCGATGGCTCGCGCACGATGCCCGGTGGTGCGGTTGCGTCGGTGCTGGCGTCGTCGAGTTCCAGCATCTCGCGGCTTTGCTGGCGCCAGCTGTGCATCATCCGCGCCGGCAGGCGCAGGATCACCACATTGAGAAAGCTGCCGACAATCAGGCCGAGAACACCGGCGAGCGCCACGGCAGCGCCGGGGTTGCGAAGAAATTCAATCACGAAATAGCAAAAGCCGATCAGGCAACGACCGCGGCAAGTTTGAAAATTGGCAAATACATACCAATAACCAGGCCGCCGACAATGGTACCAATGATCACCATGATGAAGGGTTCCAACAAGCTCGACAGTGCATCCACGGCGTTGTTGACTTCCTGTTCGTAAAATTCGGCAACCTTGAACAGCATCTTGTCCAACGCACCGGATTCCTCACCAATCGCCACCATCTGTACGACCATATTGGGAAACAGGTTTACCTGGCGCATGGCCAATTGCAATTGATGGCCAACGGATACGTCATCGCGGATACGCTTGACGGCGTCGTTGTAGATCGGGCTGCCGGTGGCACCGGAAACCGAGTCCAACGCCTCGACCAGCGGCACACCGGCGGCAAACGTCACGCCCAACGTGCGCGCGAATCGCGCAATTGCCGAGTTATGCAGAATCTGGCCGACGACCGGCAACTTGAGCACGAAACGCGCAAGAAAATGCGCGAATTTTGGCGATCGCTTGTAAGTAAATATCAAAGCCGCGATCACACCGATGATCCAGACCAAAACGATAAACCAATGACCGGTCAGGAAGCGTGAGGCGTTGACGATCATTTGCGTGAAGGCGGGCAACTGCGCACCGAAGTTCTTGAACACGGTTTCGAACTGCGGCACCACGAAAATCAGCAGGATGCAGGAAACCAGGATTGCAACGGCAAACACAATGGCCGGGTAAAACATGGCCTTTTTGATCTTTCCCTTTAACGCTTCGGTGTTTTCCTTGTACGTGGCGATAGTGTCGAGCACGGTGTCCAACACACCTGCAGACTCACCAGCCTTGACCAGGTTGCGATACAGCTCATCAAATTGAACCGGATGCTTGCCCATTGCTTCATGCAGTGCAGCACCGCCCTCAATATGCGTCTTGACGTCCGTGAGCATGTTTTTCATACGCACGTTGTTTTGCCCGCCCGCGACGATTTCGATGCCCTGAACCATGGGCACGCCCGCCGCCATCATCGTGGCGAGTTGCCGACTGAATACGGCAATGTCACGCGCCTTGATGGTCTTGCCAGCTTGACCAAACAATGGTTTGGCCTTGGGCTTGACCGTCTGCGGATTGATGCCCTGACGGCGCAATTCGGCTTTGACCAAACTGGCGTTCTTGGCGGAATACTCGCCTTTGATCTTGGCGCCGCGCTTGTCCAGGCCAACATAGGTAAAAGTTTGCAACTGATTCACCTGCGCACGCGCAGCGCCGCGCGAGGCAGCGGTAGTGCGGGAGGCAGCGGTAGCGGTAGCCATGATTTAGTCCTTGGTTACACGGTTGATTTCGGCCAGACTGGTGACGCCATTCTTTGCCTTGAGTAGCGCCGACATGCGCAGGTCGGCAACACCTGCCGCTTTTGCGGCTTCGGCAATCTGAATGGCGTTGCCACCAGCCAGAATGATCTTCTGGATATCTTCAGCCATCGGCATTACTTGATAAATGCCGGTGCGGCCTTTGTATCCCTCGTTGCAGCTTGAACATCCGGCCGCGTCGAACAGCTCGATTTTTCCGTCAACATCGGCTTGGGTGAAACCTTCGGCCAGCAATGCCGCCGGCGGCAATGGCGGCGACAGGGGCTTCTTGCACTCGTGAAGTCGCCGGGCGAGACGTTGCGCAATCACCAGGGTAACGGCCGAAGTAATATTGTATGGCGCAATACCCATGTTCATCAGGCGTGCAATCGTTTGCGGCGCATCGTTGGTGTGCAGCGTCGACAACACCATGTGGCCGGTCTGGGCTGCCTTGATCGCAATCTCGGCGGTTTCCAGATCGCGAATTTCGCCAACCATGATGATGTCCGGATCCTGGCGCAGGAACGAACGCAATGCGGCTGCAAACGTCATTCCGCGTTTCACGTTTTGCTGCACCTGATTCACACCCGGCAGACGGATTTCCACCGGATCTTCGACCGTGGAAATATTGCGGCCTTCGGTATTGAGAATATTCAGTGCCGTGTACAACGAAACGGTTTTGCCTGATCCCGTCGGACCCGTCACAACCACCATGCCGTAGGGTCGCGCAATGGAATCCAGAAACAACTTTTGCTGCTCTTCTTCGTAGCCGAGTTTTTCAATGCCCAGCCGCGCCGCGGCAGCATCGAGAATACGCAGCACCACTTTTTCGCCAAACAGGGTCGGGCAGGTACTTACACGAAAATCGATGGACTTGCTCTTGGAAAGATTCAACTTGATGCGGCCATCCTGCGGCACGCGACGCTCGGCAATATCCAGACCCGACATCACCTTGAGGCGCGAAGAAATCCGCGGCGTCAGCTTCACTGGCGGTTGCGCCACCGTGCGCAGGATGCCATCCATGCGCAAGCGCACGCGGTAGTTGGATTCGTACGGTTCGAAATGGATATCCGATGCGCCGCGCTTGATTGCGTCCACCAACACCTTGTTGACGAACTTCACTACCGGCGCATCGTCCTTGCCCATGGCGTCGATGCCACCGCCGCCCTCGGCGTCGTCGTCGTTTCCTTCGTCCAGCTCGAGGTTTTCAAGACCTTCGGCATCATCCATGCCCTCGATGTTCGTGCTCGACGCACTCAGCGCCAGTTCAATTGCCCGCCCAAGCTGTTCCTCGCTGATCAGAATGGGCTCGATCGTATGATTGGTCTGGAACTTGATTTCATCCAACCCGCGTAAATTGGTTGGATCCGATACACCCACGAAAATACGATTGCCACGCTTGAACAGCGGCAATGCCTTGTGCTGGGTAATGAGTTTTTCGCTGACCAGTTTCATTGGCGCTTGGGTCAAGTCCAGCGCTTGTGCGTCAAACAACGGCACGCCAAACTCCGCCGACGACGCCATCGCCACCTGCGCGCCATTGGCCAGCGCATGTTCGATGAGATAGGTGCCCAGCGGAATTTTCTGCTTCAGTGACGCATCGACCGCACGGCGCGCATCTTCGTCACCGAGGGTACCCTCGACGACCAAACGGCGCGCAATGCCGGTCAACCCGGCAAGCGCGGCAGGATTCATCTGTGTTG
Organism: Rudaea sp.; assembly: GCA_035703725.1. Classification (GTDB taxonomy): domain Bacteria; phylum Pseudomonadota; class Gammaproteobacteria; order Xanthomonadales; family Rhodanobacteraceae; genus Rudaea. The sequence continues at coordinate 8,333 of DASSXQ010000016.1, read as the reverse complement.
CCATAAGAATCCCCGGTAAATCCTCGTAACTACTGCGGAATGTACCGCAAAACCAAGCATAACTGTACTCCCTTTTCGCCTGATTCGGCAGCCTTGTGGGACTGTCGTCACATAACTGCGTCTAACAAAAGCGACCCACTCACGCCTGCAGCGAACTTCCCCCGCTTCTCGCGGGAAGCGAGCGTTCGAATTTCGGCACGGATATTGGCTGTCATGGGCCGCAGATTGGCGTCGACGTTCAGCCGCAGGAAAACAAGTTCCGGTCGCCCTGAACCCTTCGACGACGTTCAAGACAGGCGTCGCCACGTCAGCGGCCGACGTCCAAGGTTCCATCCCGACCCTTCGACTTCGGCTTGGCGGCCTACGCTCAGGGCGACCACTCGAGGTAGCTGAATTCGACGCTAGTCAGATTTCTCCCTTCCCTCACAACCGGGGAAAGGAAACAAAACGGCTTCCGCCTTACGGGGAGCAAAACAGAGATCGACTCCGCTCGCGGAGGATGGCACGACCAACTGTGCCTCGTGGCAGCTTCGCCGCGTGGATGCCCTGCGCCTATCCACCCCCCATCGCGCGTCGGATCGCTTCGCTTCAACCGCTCTGCGGGGGAACCTGTCTGCAGGATTGAAGGGGGGCGCTCTTCCCTCAGGCTGCCAAAGATCAAGATCGTCCCCTTCCGCCTTCGGTGCCTTCCCCCGCAAGTGGGAGAAGGAAATCAAAACTGCTTTCGCCTTACGGGGGAGGCGAAACAGGCATGTGTTCCGCTCGTGGGGAACGGAACAAACAACTGTACCGCGTGATAGCTTTGCCGCGTGGATGTCCTGCGCTTATCCACCCTCACATCGCGCGTCGGATCGCTTCGCTTCCCCCGCTCAGCGGGGGAAGCTGTCCGCAGGACTGAAGGGGGAGCTCTTGATCTCCCCTCCACCCTTTTTACACCATCCAACTATCCAGGATCGCGTCGCAGGCGCACGGGCGTTTCCGACTTCTTGCCGAATTGCCACGCGAATAAACGAGCGCAAGTCGGTGTCACCCAACGCAATCTTGCGTATAGTTGAGCAGTCTTCCCAAATCGGCATCTCCAACCCGTGAACAGCATCGTCCTCCCCGCCAAGAACGAAGCCGCCGCGTTGGTCGAACTGTTGCCGCGCTTGCGCGCAACGCAGCCGCAAGCCGAAATCATCGTCGTCGATGACGGTTCCACGGACAATACGCGGGATGTATGCGTCGAAAACGATGTAGTCTGCCTTTCCGCACCCTATCCCATGGGAAATGGCGCAGCGATCAAACGCGGCGCGCGCGCGGCCAAGGGCGATATCCTCGTATTCATGGATGGCGATGGCCAGCACGACCCGGCGGATGTTGCCCGTCTCCTCGCGAAAATCGACGCGGGTTTCGACATGGTTGTGGGCGCACGCGACTGGTCCGGTCAGGCCGGTGTCGGTCGTGGTCTGGCCAATTCGTTCTACAACTGGTTGGCCTCGAAGATGACCGGGCATAAGGTTGCCGACTTGACCAGCGGCTTCCGTGCCGTGCGCGCCGACAAGTTTCGCGAGTTCCTGCACCTGCTGCCGAACGGGTTTTCCTACCCCACCACCAGCACGATGGCGTTCTTCCGCAGCGCCTACGCGGTGGATTACGTGCCTATCAAAGCCGCCCAGCGTGTAGGCAAGAGCCACATCAAACCGCTGCGCGACGGTCTGCGTTTTTTGCTCATCATCTTCAAGATCGCCACGTTGTACTCGCCATTGAAGCTGTTCGTGCCTGCAAGCGCCGTCTTTTTTCTCACCGGGCTCGGATATTATTTGTATACGTTTTTCACCATCCATCGCCTCACCAACATGAGCGTGCTGCTATTCTCCGCCGCAGTGATCGTGTTCCTGATCGGGCTGATTTCCGAACAGATTACGGCGTTGACGTATCGGCGCGATGAGTGAGGCGAGCAAACCCGGATTGCTGGTACTGGCCTCGACCTATCCGCGCTGGGCCGCGGACCCGGAACCAGGCTTCGTGCATGAACTGTCGAAACGCTTTGTCGAGCGGTTTCGCGTAATCGTGCTGTGTCCACATGCCGCGGGAGCGGCGACGCACGAAACCCTTGATGGCGTGGAGGTGATCCGCTATCGCTATGCCCCCGCCTCATGGGAAACGCTGGTCAACGACGGTGGCGTCGTGGCCAATCTGCGCCTGTCGAAATGGAAACTGCTGCTGGTTCCGGGATTCGTATTGGCGCAGACGTGGCGTGCATGGCGATTGTTGCATAAGGAAAAGGTCGACATCATTCATGCGCATTGGTTGATTCCACAGGGATTGATTGCGGCGCTGTTGCAATTTTTACCGGGGCGGAGCGTGCCATTTGTAGTCACTTCGCATGGCGCGGATTTGTATGCGCTGCGCGGCCGTTTCATGAACGCACTGAAGCATTTTGTGCTGCGCAGAGCGAGCGCGGCAACCGTGGTCAGCGCCGCAATGCTCGACGCGCTGCGCACGATCGGCGCGGATGTGTCGAAGGCGACTGTGCAACCGATGGGTGTGGATTTGCGCGGACGTTTTTGCCTGAATCCGGCGGTGCAGAGAACAAAGCATGAGATTTTGTTTGTCGGTCGGCTGGTCGAGAAGAAAGGACTGCGCCACCTGCTTGATGCGCTGCCGGATGTTCTGTTGCGAATTCCGGATACACGCTTGGTTATCGCCGGCTTCGGCCCGGAAGATGCGGCGCTGAAGGCGCAAGCAGGCAAGCTTGGGTTGAAATCGGCGGTGCAATTCCTCGGCGCGGTGCCACAAGCCGAACTGCCCGCGTTGTACCAGCGTGCCGCACTGTTTGTCGCCCCGTTCGTGCAGGCCTCGTCCGGCGATCAGGAAGGATTGGGATTGGTGCTGGTCGAGGCGATCGGCTGCGGCTGTCCGATCCTGGCAGGCGACGTGCCTGCATTGGCCGAGGTGCTGGGTGAGGGATTCGACGATATGGTGGTCGATCCGCTTGACACCCATGCCTTGGCGGATCGGATCGTCGCGTTGTTGTCAGAACCTTCGCTCACCAGCGCGCGGGCCCTGTTGTTGCAGAAATCGGTCGGGCTACGCTTCGATTGGAATGAAGTGGCGAATGGCTACATTCGCCTGATTCGATCGGTACAAGCATCTACAAACGAGCGGCTTGGCGCTTGAGCAACGCCAGCTCGAAAAGGCGGGCGCCGGATTCCCAAGTCGGCAATGTGCCGTATCCTGTATGCCGCTCATCGATCTGTGCCAGCACGCGTTCGGCGATGCCGTGCGCATCGCCGACGGACGCAAGGAAGCGCGTATCGTCGTGCAGCATCCACCGCACCGGATCCGTCGCAGTCGCCACGAGCGGCGTGCCGCATGCCATCGCTTCGCACAACTTCGCCGGGTAGCTGTAGCGACCGAACGACGAATCTGCGGTGATCACGCAGGCGACATCGAGCGATGACAGTACCAGCGGCAGTTGCGCATCGTCCACATAACCGAGCGCAAGCACGCCGGGCTCGGCAAGCGCATGCGCCGGCGGTCTTCCGGTCAGCACCAGGCGCGCATCCGGGCGCTGTGCACGAACGAGGCGGAACACCTCGATCAGTATGTCGGTGCCGCGATTACGCGCCCATCCACCGGAATAGCCGATCAGCGGTGCATCGACAGGCAGGCCGAGCCCGATGCGCGAAGCCATGCGATCGCGTGGAACGAAGCCGGGGTCGGCGGCCATTGGCACGATCGTCGTCGGTGCTTTGCCACGGCGATGCGAATCCAGGCGTGTCGCGAGTTGCGGCCCTGCGGCCGTGACAACGTCCGCGGCGCGAATCGCGCGACGCCATAACCAATGCAGCGGCAGGTTCGCCGGCATGTAGGCTTCATAGTTGTCGTAGGCGTCGATCGCAAGTCTGCAGCCGACTCGTCGCGACAGGCGATGCGCCAGCCATCCGGCCCATGTGTCCGAACATCCGACGATCCAATCCGGACAAAACTCGCGCGCCTCGGACTCGACTGTCCGCAACAACCGGGGAACTCCAAGCGTGAAAAAATCATGGCTAGACCAGACGACGCCATCGCGCTCGATCGCTTCAGAATCCAATCGGCGATGACTGCACAATTGCACGCGCACGTCATGACCGAGACCCGCAAGCTCGGTGGGCAAGTGATAAAAGCGGCCGTAGGGGCGGGCGATCAAGTCACGCTGCTGAGGGTGGCGCTTGGCGAGAAATACAATACGCAAAGGACTTTGTCTCCCTTTCTGGAACGCACAACCAGTGTATTTCGCTTGATGATGCCAGAAACCAAGGGGAATCGAGGTCGGGCGCCACGAAGCGGTAAGGTTGCGGTGAGTCGGGTAGACCCTTATATTCGCGATGGTGCGCTTTTGGTCAATGGGTGTCGGCTTTCCGTAGGCTCATTTTGTAGGTAACCGCCTGTACGGCCCGAAACGCGCGCTCATGCAATATTGATCGACCGATCTCACACGAATTCATCGAAATCCTTTTCGGCCCACCGCCTTGACAAGACTCTCATTCTGCATCGCGACGCGTAATCGCGCGGATTTCATTGGCGAAACGTTGGAGTCGATCACAAGGCAGTGCGACGGGTGTGGCGACGACGTAGAAATCGTCGTGCTCGATGGAGCGTCTACCGACAATACTGCCGAGGTGATCGGCAAGCTGCAATCTTCCTTCTCCTTCATTCATTATTTCCGTCAAGAAAACAACGGCGGCGTCGATCGTGATTATGATGTGGCGGTGGGCTTGGCACGAGGCGAGTACTGCTGGCTGATGTCAGACGATGACCTTATCAAGCCGGGCGCGGTGGATCTCGTTCTGAAAGCCATTAGCCGCGGATACAGCCTTATCATCGTCAACGCGGACCTGTGGACCTTCGATTTCTCTGCACAGATTGTTGCCAACAGGCTGCATTTTGAATCGGACCGCGCGTACCCTCCTGCGGATTTCGGACGCCTGTTCGAGGAAACCTCGGCCTACCTCACCTACATAGGCGCGGTGGTGATTCGTCGTGAGATTTGGCAGTCGCGCCAGCGCGAGCCCTATTTCGGCTCTTACTTCATCCATGTGGGCGTCATTTTTCAAGAGCGGTTGCCAGGAGAGACATTGGTGATCGGTCAACCCTTGATCGCGATCCGTTTCGGCAATACTCAGTGGAGGCCTAGAGAGTTCGAAATTCGAATGATTCGCTGGCCGGAACTGATCTGGTCGCTGCCGGCCATTCCCGAAGCGGTCAGGAGTCGCGTTTATCGTCGGATGCCGTGGCGTAGTCTGAAGAGCTTGTTGTTCTACCGGGCGAAGGGCACCTATGACATGGATGACTATCGACGATGGATTGAACCGAGGGCCACCTCTTTCAGAGACAAGGCCTTGGCAGTTGGCATCGCCCGATTGCCGGGTACGCTAGCCAACTTGATCGGTTTTGTCTTCTGCGGTCTTTTTAAGTACCGGGACTCGAATGTACACTTCCTCGATATGAAGATCAGCCGGTTTTATTTTGGCCGCCTGTTCAAGCGAAAAGCCGCATCCTGATTTCGGCTTTAGGTACCCATGGGCGTGATTTGGCCTTGATACGCCGCAACACTTCAAGCGTTTGCCTGTCCGATCCATGTACGATCTTGCTTACGGATTGCGCCAGCAGGGTATTCTCAGAGGATCGCTGATCGTTATGGGCTACTGTTCGGCGAACTGAAGGCGCAATGGACCAAGACATGAACGACCCATCGAGTGACTCGATCTACGAAATCCGGAAATGCCGGGTCAGCGGCAGCAGCCATCTCGTCTCGGTGCTGAATTTGGGCGAACAATACCTAACCGGTGTTTTTCCGCGGACTCAGTCGCAGCTGGTCACCTGTGGTCCGCTTGAGCTAGTTTGGTGCCCGGATAGCGGGTTGCTGCAACTCCGGCACTCATACAGTCTGACCGAAATGTACGGCGACAATTATGGCTATCGTTCTGGTCTGAACGCCTCGATGGTTGAGCACCTCACGCAGAAAGTGCGTGGACTTGAGCGACGGCAAGCTCTCGCTGTCGGCGACTGGGTGCTAGACATCGGTAGCAACGACGGCACTCTGTTGAAGGCGTACTCTACGGTGGGTATCCGCCGCGTGGGCATGGATCCCACAGCGCGCAAGTTCCGCGATTTCTATCCGTCCGACATCGATGTGGTGACGGAGTTTTTCTCCAGCACGCGTTTTCTCGAGACTTCTGGCGGCCATCGCGCGAAAATCATCACTTCGATCGCGATGTTCTACGACCTCGAGGATCCCAACGCCTTCGTACATGAAATTGCCGAATCGTTGGCATCCGATGGCATCTGGCATTTCGAGCAAAGCTACATGCCGTCGATGTTGCGCACCAACGCTTACGACACGGTTTGCCATGAACACCTGGAATACTACTCACTGCGAGTGATACGCGACCTGCTCGCTGTGCATGGGCTGCGCATCACCAATGTGCAGATGAACAGCGTCAACGGCGGTAGTGTCGCTGTCACCGCATGCCACGATAAGGCGGCCATCGCCAGTGACCGTTCCATCGTCGAATGGATGTTGCAGCAGGAGGAGAACTGGGGTCTGAATACAACAAAACCCTACCGCCAGTTTGAGGAGCGCGTATTCAAGCACCGCGCAGACCTGCAGCGTCTGGTGCAGTCTCTGGTCGCCGACGGAAAAAAAATCATCGGCTACGGCGCTTCGACCAAGGGCAATGTGTTGTTGCAGTTCTGCAAGCTCGGGCCCGACTTGATCCCAGCCATTGCCGAAGTTAATCCTGAGAAGTTCGGCGCGTTCACGCCGGGCAGCCATATCCCGATCATCCCCGAACGAGAGGCCCACGCAATGCGGCCCGACTACTTCCTCGTGCTGCCCTGGCACTTCAAATCGACGATCCTGCAGCGCGAAGCGAAATACTTGGCTTCGGGCGGAAAGCTCATCTTCCCGCTTCCCGAAATCGAAATTGTGGGCGACTGATGCCGCGCGCGCTCATCGTTGGCCACAGCGGCCAAGACGGTAGCCTGTTGTGGGAACAACTGGTCGCGCGCGGCTTCGAACTGATCGGTCTTGCGCGAAACGCGGTGCGCGCGCACGCGGCGGCTTGGGACGACCGCGTGGACATTCGCGACGCTGACGTGGTGCGACGGCTGGTCGACGCGTTCCGTCCCGATCAAGTCTATTTTCTCGCCGCGCATCACCACAGTTCCGAGCAACCTCGCGGCGACGATGGCGAACTATGGCGCGGCAGCTGGGACGTGCATGTCCACGCGTTTAGCCACTTCCTTGCCGCCGTCGCCGATTGCTGCTCACAGGCACGGATTTTCTACGCGGCGTCCTCGCGCGTATTTGGCCATGCCGAAACAAGCCCGCAGGACGAAATTACGGCGCTGCGCCCGGCATGCCCGTATGGCGTCACCAAGGCAGCCGGAATGATGCTGGCGGACTACTATGTGCGCGAGCGCGGACTGTGCGTCTCCTGCGGCATTTTGTTCAACCACGAATCGCCCCTGCGCAGCGCTCAGTTCGTCTCGCGCCGGGTCGTCGAGGGTCTGATGGCGCTCAGGGATGGGCGTGCCAGCCGCCTCGAAATCGGTACACTCGATGCGTGTGTGGACTGGGGCTATGCGCCCGACTACACGCGCGCGATGCAGTTGCTCCTCGATGCGCCGAATCCGGGCCACTTCGTTGTCGCAAGCGGTATCATGCACAGCGTCCGCGACCTGATCGCGATCGCCGCCGACTATCTTGGCGTGGAATGGGAAAGCCGCGTGGTCGAAACCGCTCGGTTGCTCAAGCGCGACCCGCAACAGCTGTGCGGTGATGCCTCGCGGCTGCGCCAGGCGACCGGATGGATGCCGACTGTCGACTTTAGGCAGATGGTTCATATCCTCGTGGATGGAGCGCTGGAGCGAGCACGGCTGATGAAAGGCTGACACAGGGGGGGCAGTTCCGGTCAGCAATTCTGCTGACGATCCGTCACGCGCTGATCGGGATTAAGGTTTAGCGCCCGATCTACAAACACATAGTTGAAGGTCTGCACGTCGCGCACGCCGGTTGCTAGCCAGCGCTCGACGTCCTCGCGGGTGAGGGGAGTGCACTTGTCGTCCGCGCAATAGCAGTCGTAGCCGTGGTCCCAGAACAACTCGAAGGTCTTCAGGTAGTCAGGATTGATTCCCGACGGGTGAAATTCCCGGAAACAGATTTCGACCAGCCAGAACGGGCGTGGTGATCGTGCGATCGTGGCTATAGCCCCCTGTAGAACCTGAAACTCGGCACCTTCCACGTCGATCTTGATGATCAAACGCTGGCCGGAGAATCTCCCAGCGAGGAGATTGTCCAT
>DASSXQ010000179.1:0-5203 GCA_035703725.1 Rudaea sp. | reverse complement strand
AATCTGCTGGCTGAAATCGGCGAGAACGTGGTCGTGATCCTGTCCACGCATATTGTCGAAGACGTCACCGATCTGTGCCCGCGCATGGCGATCATCTCGCAAGGCCAGGTGCTGCTCAGCGGTCAGCCGACCGAAGCGATGCGCGCGCTGGAAGGTCGGGTCTGGCGCCGCTCCGTGCCCAACGCCCAGATCGAAGATTACAAACAACGTTTCACGGTGTTGTCCACACGCCTCGCCGGCGGCAAGACGATTGTCCATATCCTGTCGGCCGGCAAACCCGATGAGGGTTTCGAGGCAGTGGCGCCGGATCTGGAGGACGTCTATTTCGGTCAGTTGCGTCAACAAACCGTCGCTCGCGCGGCCTGAGCGGAGATCGGCATGTTCGGGAATCTTTTCCGTTTCGAGTTGCGCCAGCAACTGCGCAGTCCGTTGTTCTGGATGATCGCACTGGCGTTTGGCGCGCTGGCATTTTCTGCGGCCGGCTCCGATACCATCCAGATCGGCGGCGGCGTTGGCAATGTGCATCGCAACGCGCCATTCGTTGTCATCCAGATGTTGACCTTGTTCAGCGTGCTCGGCATGTTTCTGATCACGGTGTTTGTGGCAGGTGCCGCGCTGCGCGATTTCGACGCAGGCACGGCCGAGTTGTTTTTCACCACGCCAATTTCGCGCAGCGCGTATCTGGGTGGGCGCTTTGCCGCCGGCTATTGCACCGCCGTCGGCGTGATGATCGTGGTCGCGCTGGGCTTGATGCTGGGCGTATTGATGCCATGGGTCGATCCGGCACGTCTGGGCCCGACCAGCTTGACCGCCTATCTGTATGCTTTCGCCGTATTCGTGCTGCCGGGATTGTTCTTCCTTTCGGCGTTGCTGTTTCTGTTGGCCACGCTGACGCGCTCGATGCTGGGTACCTATATCGGCGTGATTGCATTTTTCGTGCTCTGGCAGATTGCGCTGGTCACGGCCGGCAATCTGGAACATCGTACCCTGGGTGCATTGATCGACCCGTTTGGACTCGGTGCTTTCGGACTGGCCACGCGCTATTGGTCGGCGACGGATCGCAACACCCTGCTGCCGCAACTGACCGGCGTGCTGTTGGCCAATCGCATCATCTGGGTCGGCATCGGCGCGGCGCTGATCGCGGCGACGCTGGCCTTGTTCCGTCCGGATCGCGAAGGCTTGCGCCTGTGGCGCCGCAAACGCCTCAACGTGGCGGCACCGCCCGAGGCCGCACCGAGCGGATCAATCGCATTGCCCAGGGTGACTGTGCAAACTCATGCGGCGGCGCGCTGGACCCAATTGCGCAAGCTGGCGTGGTTTGATGCACGCGGCGTGATTCGCGGCGCAGCGTTTCTGGTCATGCTGGCGTTCGGGCTGATGAATCTCGGCGGCAATCTGGCGTTTTCCAACCAGATGTATGGCACCAGCGTGTATCCCGTCACTCATCTGATGGTGACTGCGATGACCGGCAGCTACAACTGGTTGTTGCTCATCATTGTCACGTTTTACGCCGGGGAGCTGGTCTGGCGCGAGCGCAGCCACCGCATCAGCGATGCGACCGATGCATTTCCATTGCCCAACTGGATACCGCTTCTATCCAAGCTGATCGCGATTTTCGCGGTAATCGTGATTTTCCAGCTTGCCGGCGTGCTCGAATGCATCATCTATCAACTCTGGCACGGTTATCACCATTTGCAACTCGGGTTGTATCTGGCAAACATTGCGCTGACCACGCTGACATTCATGCTGATGGGTGCCTTGGCGCTGTTTCTGCAAACGATCAGCAACAACAAGTTTCTCGGTTACCTGCTGATGGTGATTTATTTCGTCAGCCGCATTGCCCTGTCGCAACTGGATTTCGATCACCATCTGTACAACTATGCCAGTGCGCCGGGTACGCCGTATTCGGACATGAATGGCTTCGGCCACTTTCTTGCCGCACATCTGTGGTTCGACGCGTACTGGGCGAGTCTGGCAATCGGTCTGTTGGTGATCGCAGCGCTGTATTGGGTGCGCGGCACTGCTTCAGGTTGGCGCGAACGTGGTCGCATCGCACTGGCGCGCTTTCGTGCGCCGGCGCGCGCGCTGTTGGGCGTATCGATGCTGGCGTTCATCGTGCTTGGCGGCTGGATTTATTACAACACCAACGTGATCAATCGCTATGTGCCAGGCGACGTGGTCAAGCAGCGCATGGCCGACTACGAAAAAGACTACCGCAAATTCAAGGATCTGCCGCAACCCAAGATTGCCGACGTGAAAGTGGATATGGACATTTATCCGCACCAACGGCGTGTGGACGTGCGCGGCCACTACGTCATCGTCAACAAGACGTCTACTCCCATCTCCGACTTGCACGTGCGATTGCCGACCGAGATCAAGCTCGTCTCCGTGCAATTCGCGCCGCACAGCCTGGTTAGCGACGACCGCATCAACGGCTACACGATTTATCGACTCGACCAGCCGATGGCACCCGGCGCATCGATGAATTTCGATTTCGTGTTGCAGACCCGGAGTCGCGGCTTCCGCAACTCACCCGACGATACGCATATCGTCGACAACGGCACCTTCATCAACAACATGGCGTTCCCGCATTTCGGTTACAGCGAGAACGGCCAACTCAGCGATCGCAACGATCGGCGCAAATATGGCTTGCCGCAACTGCCACGCATGCCGAAGATCGACGATTTCGCCGCTCGCCAGTTCAATCTGCTCGGACGCGATGCCGATTGGGTGAATTTCGAAACCACGATCTCCACCGTGCCCGACCAGATTGCGCTGGCACCGGGTTATCTGGTCAAGCAATGGACGCAAAACGGCCGTCGCTATTTCCACTACAAGATGGACAAGCCGATCCTGGACTTCTTTTCGTTCCAATCGGCGCGCTATGCAGTCAAGCGCGATTCGTGGAACGGCATCGCCATCGAGATCTACTACGATCCGCAGCATGCCTACAACGTCGATCGCATGATTTACGCGGCGAAGAAATCGCTGGCGCACTATTCGGCCGTTTACTCGCCCTATCAGTTCCGCCAGTTGCGCATTCTCGAGTTTCCCGACTACGCCAGTTTTGCGCAGAGTTTCGCCAACACGATACCGTTTTCCGAATCGATCGGCTTCATTGCCGACCTGCGCGATCCCGATGACATCGACTACGTGTATTACGTGACCGCGCACGAAATCGCGCATCAATGGTGGGCGCATCAAGTCATCGGCGCCTATCTGCAAGGCGTGACCATGCTCGACGAAACCTTTGCCCAGTATTCGGCGCTGATGGTGATGGAGCACGAATACGGACCGCAGAAAATGCGCAAATTCCTCAAATACGAATTGGACCGCTACCTCTCCGGCCGCGCTGGCGAAACCGTGGAAGAAGAACCATTGGCGCTGAACGAAAATCAGGCCTACATCCATTACCGCAAGGGTTCGGTGGTCATGTACGCGCTGAAGGATTATCTGGGCGAAGTCCTGGTCGACAAGACGTTATCGCGTTTCAACCGGGAAAAGGCATTTCAGCAACCACCGTACACGACCAGCCATGAATTTCTCGACGACCTGCGTGCCGAAGCCGGCCCACAATGGACATCGCTTATCACCGATCTGTTCAACAAAATCACGTTGTTCGACGACAGAATGACCACCGCTACCGCGAAGAAGCGTGCTGACGGCAAATACGACGTGACGTTGAAATTGCACGCGGCCAAGGTCTACGTCGATGGCGTGGGCAAGGAAACGCCGGCGAAAATCGATATCCCCATCGACATCGGCGTGTTCGCGCGCCCCGCGGATGGCAAGGAAGACAACGAAAAAGTGCTGTACCTGGCCAAACGCAGCATCGCCGACGGCGACAGCACGATTACCGTTACCGTCGACTCATTGCCCTACGAAGCGGGAATCGATCCGTACAACAAACTGATCGACCGGGTATCCAGCGATAACCGCGCGAGGGTAACGATGCAGTAGGCTTTTCAGGAGGGCCCTTGGCTCCAAGCGTTTGGCCCTGCGCCCTCAGCCCTCGGCCCTTCTTCCAGGCCACAACTTCAACAAAATCGCCACGCCAATTCCCCAGACACCATTCAGGATCAATCCGGCGATCCACAATTTCGGTTCCCAACCACCGCCCATGGGTAGACCTTTCAGCGGGAAAACCAGCAGCAGGGCGACCACGGTTGGACCGATCGCGCCGGCGAGTAGCCAACCAAGCCAGTAGCTCGCGCCCTTGCAACGGCGCAAGGCAAACCATAACGCGATTGCCCAGACACCACCCCAGAACGCGAGCGAAATCACCTGCGGTACATGCAGCGGCGCGGTTGCCGTCATCTGGAATGGCGCACGCGTGGTCAACCCGGTGAGATAGAAAATCGCGTGCATGCCTTGGTGAAAAATCAGCGTGGACAGGAATCCAGCAATGAAAGCCTTGAATGCAGCCATCAAATTCTCCTTCAGGGATGATTCGGTAACGGCGCGTTTGCCGTGGGATTGTCCTGATTTTCGTTGAGCCAGAGCATCGATGCATGCACGCGGTCGTAACCGCTGGGATGATCGTAGAAAATGATTTCCTCCAGCGGACCCGGATGGATTTTCCGATACGTGGACAAGCGCATGGCCACCATCGCGAATCCGTTCGGTTCGCGCGCCGCATTCAAGCCAAATGCATCGGCTTCCGCTTCCATTTGTCGAGTGATGGAATTGGTCAGCGGTGTGGCCAGCAGGAAGAAAATGGACAAAATCGCCACGGCAAATGGCAACGCTGCCGGATCGGCGCGATCTTCCAGACCCAAGCGTTGCCCCCAGCGCGCCAACGACCAGTCAAGCAGGCGATGGGTGAACCAGAATGCAAACGCCAGCAGCAAGGTGAAGTAAATTGTGCCGCGCAAGCCGTGGTTGAGCACGTAGTGTCCCATTTCATGACCCAAAACAGCCTTGATCTCGGGCAGCGAGGTTTTGTCCAGCAGGTTGTCGTTGAGAGCGACGCGCGTGGTTCCTGCGAAACCGGCGACGTTGGCACTGATGCGTGTGGTTTGCCTGGATGCGTCGAATTCAACGACATGATCGGTCGGCACCTGATTGGCCCGCGCCAGCGACAATACCGCTTCCCGCACCGGACCGGCGCGCAAGGGTTTGTAAGTGTTGAACAACGGTTCAACGTATACCGGCGCGAGCATCATCGAGAACAAAATGAAAACGAAGGCGATGCCGCTGGCCC
>DASSXQ010000158.1:0-15980 GCA_035703725.1 Rudaea sp. | reverse complement strand
GCTCGATTTCATGCACGGTTCGATGTGTTTGCACCAAACATCAATTGCATGCTTGAAGCATTGGGACGATGAATGACGCCTCGTTCAGTCACCAATGCGTCGATCAATGTTGCCGGCGTCACGTCGAATACCGGATTCCACGCTTGCGCCCCATCGACAACCGTGCGTTGACCGGAAATGCCCAACAATTCGGCAGGATCACGCATTTCAATATCGATCAAGGAGCCTTGCGCCATATTCATATCCACTGTCGATGCCGGGGCGACAACCATGAATCTGACGTTGTGATGGCGCGCGACTATAGCCAGTTGGCAGGTACCGATCTTGTTGGCTACATCACCATTGGCAGCGACTCGATCCGCACCCACGATGACCCACTGCACCGCGCCGGATTGCATCAAGTGCGCGGCGGCGGAATCCGCAATCAATTTCGCCGGAATACCATCGCGCATCAATTCCCACAGGGTCAGTCGCGCACCCTGCAGCCACGGTCGTGTTTCGCCGGCAAAAACCCGGGAAATCTTGCCTTGTGCAAAACCCGCACGAATGACGCCGAGCGCGGTTCCGAACCCCGCCGTGGCAAGCGAGCCGGTATTGCAGTGGGTGAGCACGCCGATGTCCGCATCGAGCAATTCGGCACCCAACTCGCCCATGCGCCAATTCGCGGCCAAATCTTCGTCCTGGATGGCTTGCGCCGTCGCGCGCAACGCACCAAGAGCATCGGCTGGCGCAACGCTGAGGACATTGCGCATGCGCGTCAGCGCCCAGGCAAGATTGACCGCCGTCGGCCGCGCTGCCTTGAGTTGTTCGAAAACCGGATTGAGGCTATCCGCGTCAACCGGCTGACCTGCCGCGATCAGGCGTTGGGCTTCCAGCACGACCCCCCACGCCGCCGCGATGCCTATGGCCGGCGCGCCGCGCACCACCAAATCGCGGATGGCAGCGACAACTTGTCCGGCGTCTCGACATTCGATATGGGTTTCCGCAAACGGCAGTGCGCGTTGATCGAGCAAACGCAACTGGCCATCGTGAAAACTCACGGCTCGGATCGTGTCGTGCAAGCTTTTCCGTATCATGGTGAACTGGGGTCCAATGACTGACACATTGCCTCGGCCAGATGGAAAGCGGGCAACGACAATTGCGAGGCGGATGGCAAACTGCGCGACGCACATTCAAACCGGGTCGTATGATAGGCGAATGAAAGCACTGAAATCGACAGTGACACGCAAATCCACGAGCATGCAGATCAAGGCACGCAAATCACGCGACGCGCAATTTCTCGATATCTTGCGCAACAAGTGTGTTCGTGCAGCAGGTTTCGGGGCGTTGACGTCAACCGCTTCGGCAATTCCGGGGCTGGGACGCGTCCTCGGTCTGGTGTTTGGCGAGCTGCTTGACGCAAACATGCTGGCAATGATTCAGCGTGAATTGGTCGAAGAGACCTTTGCGCTGTATGGATTCAATCTTCCGGATCATCTGCACGCATCGGTGGTTGCCAACGTGCAGCGGCTTGGTGTCGGGGCAGGCCTGAGTGGAGACTTGATGCTGCGCGGTGTCGTCAGTCGCACATTGGGTCGCACCGGCGGATTGTTGGTCCGGAGAGCAGCGCCATTAACCGCAGTTCTTTCTTCGGCACTTGTCAACGCATCGGTGACCTACGCCATCGGCAAACGCGCCCAATCCATGGCGCAAATGTCCGACACGTCAATCAATGCAACAGCGGACTTGTTGCGGGCATTCAGCGGCGTAGACGAACGTCGCATTTATGCCTGGTCGAAGACAGCGGTCAAAGGATCGCTGTCTTCGATTTCCCATGTTTTACGGCGCATGCGTCGGACCGACAACCGCGCCTGATGCAAGGCGCGCGTTGACGGCACGCGCGACCGAGATATCCCGGCTGCTGCGCAGTCGCACGCTTGCGTTGCTGCGCGCATTGCCGGGCATCAGGAAAAATTCGCCTGCTTCGTGTCCGGCAAACTGGATCGGCGCGTATTCGGGTGCCTGCTGCAGGCCGGCGTTCGCGCTGCGCAATGCCATGCCTGCAGCAATTTCGCGGAACAGGTGTTGGCCAGTGAGCAACTGGTTATTGTCTTTGAGCACGCTGAGCAACGCAGCCGCAAAGACCGAATGTCCGCCTTTGATTGCCGCATCGGCAACTGGCTGCACGCCACCGGATGTCAGCGCGGTACGTGAACGCCCGGCAATCATGGTCTTGACCCAATCGCCCCATGCACTGGCCGGCATTCCGCCCCCGAATGTTGCCAGCGATGAGCGCGTCATGGTGCCTGAATAGCACGAGTCGGCGATCACCAGCACATGCTTGGCTTCCATGGTCGTCAGAATATCGCTGATCGCGCGGTTGGAAATCCAGCTATTCGGTGCACTGACTTGCGCGTCGACGGGCAACCAGTAGCCCTGGCGCGACGCATCCACCTCGCCGTGCCCGGCATAGTACACGAGAAGGTTGTCGTCACTTTTGAGTTGCTCGCGCATATCGTTGAGCGCGGAAAGAATTTCGAATCGATTGGCGTTTGCCACCATCGTCACCTTGTAACCATAGCGCGACTGCAACACGCCGGCGATGGCTTTCGCGTCGCTCGTCGCACTCTTGAGCGCGGGAAACGCGGCATAATCGTCGTTGCCAATGACCAAAGCATAGTAGTGGCCCAAACGTACCCCGCGAGGCAACGTGTCAATGGATGGCGCGCTGGCGTTGGAATGTCCTGAAGCACTGCCGCCTGGCCCGGGTACCAGAACGAAATCAAGCAGCGCCTGTCCACCCGCCTTGTCTTCGGCAGTGACGTGCACATCGGTGTCGTTGCCTGACAGCAGCACGTGAGTCTTGAACAATCCACCCGCATCGACACTTACGGTTTGCCCGTTCAGACTGACGGAGGTCAAGCCTGCCGGTGCCTGCACGCGGCCGATAATATCGATGCCCTTTTTCGCCGGCGGTACCGATGCGGCAGGTTTGGTAAGGCCACGCGTCATTGCCAGCGAAGGTTGCAGAATTTCGAGTTTCAGGTTGCCGTTTAGGCTCGCGGTTGTATAGCCCGGCGGCAACTCGGATGCCTTGTCGCTGGTGATTTGCGCCTGCAAACTGGCCATTTGCGTGCGTTGGCTTGCCAACTGCTGGCGCTTTTCGGAAAGCTGGGCCTCCATCAGTTTGAGCAACCGTTTGGAATCCTCGTTCTTGGCGTGTTCTGCCGCCAATTGGGCACGCGCTTCGTCAAACTTTGCCTGCACGTCCTGCAGGCCCTGTTCGTTTGCCGCCAATTGCTGCTGCAACTGACTGGTACGAGCGCGACCGTCGCGCAACGCCGTATCCATTTGCGCTGCGGACATGCGCAGCGCTGCCAGATCCTGATCGTTTGCCGGAGAGGACTTGCGCGACAGCAATTCCTGCTCACGCGATTTCAGCTTGGCAATCTGCGCTTCCGCATCGGCCAGTTGTTTGGCGTTGGCTTGTTGTTCTGCCTTGAGCTTCTGCTGTTGGCTTGAAAGCTCCGCTTCGCGGGTTTGCGTGTCGGTCTTGAGCTTCGCATAGCGGGGGTCGTTGTTTGTCCCAACCCGGGCTTGTTCGGCATCGAGCTTTTTTCGAACCTGATTCAATTCGCTTTGCGATTGTTGATAATTCTTCTGCCGGGTCTGCAATTCCGAGCGCAATTTGCTGACTTGTTTGCTCAATGCGGCAGATTTTTCCTGCTCGCTTGCCAGTTGCCCGCGCAAAGTTGCGCTTTCAGCCTTGGCTTCATTGACCTCGGCAGTAACCGTCGAGGCGAACACCAGCTTGTCGTTGGTGATTCCGGATGCTTCACGATACAGATTGAGCGCCTGGCCCATGTCTTTCGGCACACCCAAACCCTGTTCATACAGGTATCCCAGATTGATGCGCGCACGCTTGGAGCCTTGCTCGGCTGCCTTTTCGAACCATTCGCGTGCTTTTACGTAATCCGGATCCGTACCCAAACCCTTGAGGTAAATCTCGCCGACGTAGTTCTGCGCATCCGCATTGCCCAGTTCGGCCTGCCCCATCCACACCTTGAGTGCCGTCTGGTAGTTGGCGCGATCATAGGAAACGTACTCGCCGCCGCGAATTTCGCAATCGGCCTGGGTGGTTCGCACCGGACGGCGTGCACTCATGAAATTCGACGAACGCCCGAGCCGGCGCACTTGTCCGGGCAACAGGCAGTCAACAATGAGAAAATCCTCGGCGTTACGCGTCTGCACACTTGCCGAAGCTTGCAGCGTGGGCGTGGAAATGCCACCGATGGCAATCACGCACATTGCCGCAAATAGTGGCCAGGGACTCAAACGGGCGACCCGGTTCGATTTCGAGTTTGACATGGCAACCCCCTCGGGATTCGATAGTGGATGACTCGGTTTAATTTACCGTTATACTTCATTATAGGCTGCTGACTTGAAAATGGGGTGATGAAATGGGAATCGCACGATATCTGAATCGAATTGGCTCTATAGCCGTCAAACTTGCGTTGATGGCGTTGGCGGTGTGTGCCCCGATCCATGTCGTCCAGGCACAACAATCACTGGGATCGATCGCCATTACCGGCGGAAACAATCAAAGCGCTTCCTACTACTCTTTCCTGCCTTCCCCGCTTACGGTGACGTATTCCGGGTCATCGTATGCGTCGCTGGACTGGACGGTCGTCAGCGGGTCCGCAGATATCTACGATAGCCAGTACAACAACTACGGATCGAGCTATTCGGATTCTTTTGTTACGTCGTCTTCGAGCATCAATCTTTCCTTTACCGGAACGGCTGGCCCCGTCAAGGTTAGGGTTACGTGTACCTTCGGTTGTGATACCCAACAAACCGTGACGTTCACCGAAACCGCGACCCGGCCACCGCCGCAGTTGCAAATGCAATACGTCAGCGGCAGTGGTCAAAGCGGTTCTCCAAACTCCAGACTGGCGCAGCCGCTTGTTGTGCGACTCATACCGGATACCAGCAGTTACTACGAAGGTCCGTGCACAGTGCCGCTGGAGTGGTCCGTGCAGAGCGGTACCGCGACATTCGCTGAAAGTGGCACGCGCAACTTCCGTCAGAACGTCGACATCCCCGGCTGCACAGGCGGCCCGGACTACACGACAAAAAAGCCAGGCCAAGCGAGGGGTCGTCACCTCCTGTCCGCCACGGCGCTGGCTCAGGCCGTTGCCAACGCTCAGGTAAACCTTGATCTCGGCGCGACCCCGGGAAACGTTGCTGTGCGTGTAGATTGCAGCTATTGCGATGCTGGTGGAACAAAGGGATTCATCGAGACCATTACCGCAAACGGCGAAGCAAGTTTGGTCAAAATCTCCGGCGACAACCAGACGGGTGTTGTAGGGTCTGCCGCAGACGCACCGCTGATGGTTCAGGCGGGCAACACGCCGGGGCAAACCATCCAATGGACCCTGATCAGCGGCCAGGCGACGCTATCGGCCGCAAGCTCGATAACGGATGCGAATGGTCAGGCGTCGATTTCTTTCACTTATGGCAGCACTGCCGGGCCGGTGGTCATTGAAGCGAGCGTCGCCACCAGCAAAGTCGATTTCAACGCAACCGCTCTTGCGGCGGCTGCTTTGGCGGGCAGTGGCGATAATCAAGTCGGCATTGTCGGCACCAAATTGCAGCCATTTGTCGTGCAAGTCGCTGCATCACCTGCCAAAGGCTTGAGTCAAATTCCGGTGACGTGGTCTGTGGTGTCAGGCGGTGGAACGCTGACTTCCATGACAACGGTTACCGATGCAAATGGTCGATCCAGCAATACACTGACCCTGGGCACAACCGTTGGCGCAAATACCGTTACCGCTACGCTGCCAGGCAATGTTGTGGTGGATTTCAGCGCCACTGCCGTGGCGGCAGGTAGCGTGACGATTGGCAAAGCCGGTGGCGACAATCAAATTGCCGGACCGGGATCGAGCTTGCAACCATTTGTCGTCGATGTTCAGGGCGCCCCGGGAGTGAGCGTCGAGTGGATGGTCACGCAGGGAGGAGGCACCCTTGCTGCGACTTCGACCGTGACGGATTCTTCCGGCAAGACCAGCAATACGCTGACACTGGGTCCGAACGCCGGAATCAATACCGTCCAGGCCATGATTCCGGGTGTCGGCAGCGTAACCTTCACCGCCGTCGCCAGCGCTACGGCCGGCAGCGGCAGCCAGTTCACGATCGTCTCCGGCAATAATCAGACATTGACCCCGAACACGCCTTCACAGCCGCTCGTGGTCAAACTGGTCGATGGTCAAGGTCAACCAATTGCTGATGCCGCGGTGCAATGGAGCGTATCGGGATCATCCGGTTCGCTGACCAGTACGGATACCCTGACCGGCGCCGACGGCCAGTCGCACAATGCGCTCACCGTCATATTGCCGGGCGATTACTCGGTTACGGCAAAACTGTCGGCTTCTCCGGATGTGCCTGCACTGACATTTTCCTTCAGCAACGGCGTGGCGAACATGCCGAATCTTTCGCCAACCCAGTTGGGTGTCGCCAATGCGGTCGACAAGGCGTGTCCGGCGCTGGCAGGAATCCCAAGTGATCAATTGTCGCCGGCGCAAAAGGATTTGTTGCTGCGCTGCTCGGAAATTGTCGTCGGCTCGGGATCCGACCCGCAGGACGTGCCCAATGCGCTGAACCAGATCACCAACAACAAGGTCCTTCCGCAGCGCAGCATGGCGCAGGGTGTGCAAACCAGCCAGTTTGGCAATCTGAATACGCGCCTGGCGGAATTGCGCCAGGGGGTACAGGGCGTCAGCATTCGGGGCCTGACCTTCGTCAATGATGGCCAGAGTCTGCCGCTGGCCATGCTCGGTGACGTGTTCCGCAAGGACCCGAAGCAAAGCGACGAAGTGGGCAAGGACTTTGACCGCTGGGGCTTCTTTGCCACCGGCATGGTTGTGCGCGGTGGGTTCGACGCCAACATCACGCGTCCGGGTTTTGATTTTCACAATGCCTCACTCACGGCCGGCGTGGACTACCGTTTCAGCGACACGTTTGTCGCCGGCGTCGCGTTGGGTATCAACAAGAACCAATCCAGTCTCGATCAGGATTTGGGCAAGCTCGATGTTGACGGCACCAGCCTCAATGGCTACTTCACCTGGTATCACGGGGATAGCTTCTATATCGAGGGCTCTGCGGTTCTGGATTGGCTGAGTTACGACCTCAAGCGCAACATCGCTTACCAGATCGCCGATCTGTCAGGTGGTGGAACCACGTCGATCAATCAGACCGCCAGTGCTTCTCCGGATGGTCATCAGTCATCCGTGGCGATGTCTCTGGGCAAGGACTTCAATCACGGCGCTTGGGCGGTCAGCCCGTATTTGCGTGGTGTCTATTCGCATTTGAACCTGAGTTCCTTCAGGGAAAAAGCCAGCGATGCCAATGCGCCGGGTGCGGGACTGGTGACGTCGGTCGAATCGCGGTCGCTGACTTCGGTGCTGGGCGTACTCGGCGCACGCGCAAGTTACACCACAAGCTACGATTGGGGCGTGCTGATTCCCAATGCGACGCTGGAGTGGAATCACGAATTCCGCAATGATCCGCAAACCATCGTGACGCGCTTTATTGCCGATCCGACGCAAACGCCGATCATCATCACCGACCAAGCGCCGGATCAGAGCTATTTCAATGTCGGGCTTGGGCTCAATGCGGTGTTCCCGCAGGGACGTTCGGGCTTCATCACCTGGGAGCATCTGGTTGGATTCTCCGGTGTGCATGAAAATCGTTACTCGCTCGGAATCCGGATCGAGTTTTAGGCATGCCGCGGCATGTCGCACATGCGGCAATGCCGCTTGTTTCGTTCGCCACGCGTGCGGCATGCAATTGCCGTCGCGTGGCCAGGGATCTGGGAGCAAGCAAATGCAACTAGCGTACGGTGGTTCCGCAGCCAAGCGGTCGGCGCATGATTGAATTCGGACACAGCACTCACGTTGGCTTGCGTCGCGAGCACAATGAAGACACCTACTATGCCGACGCAGAGCTTGGTCTGTGGCTCGTGGCCGACGGCATGGGCGGCCACGAACATGGCGAGGTCGCCAGTGCGCTGGCACGCGACACAGTCATGCGTGAAGTGGGTTCAGGCTCGACCCTGGCGCAGGCGGTGCAACTTGCCGACGAGGAAATCATCAAGCATTCCAGCAAGAAAGCCGAAGCCCTGCCGATGGGTACAACCATCGCCGCAATCCGCCTGAACGCAAACGATTACGAAATCTGTTGGGTTGGCGACAGCCGAATTTACATGTGGAATGGCGAACTCAAGCAATTGTCACAAGATCATTCCTACGTTCAGGAGTTGATCGCACAAGGCGCCATCACCCACGAGCAAGCGCGCACTCACCCGCATCGCAATGTCGTAACGCAGGCTTTGGGTGTCACCGATCCGCAAAGTCTGCGCGTGGATACGATTCGCGGCACGCTGCAACCCGGCATGCAGATTCTGTTGTGCTCGGACGGATTGACTGAAGAGGTCGACGATGCGGACATTGCCGCAATCCTTTCACGCGAGGATTTGTCCGCGCAGGAATGTGTCGATCACCTGATTCTTGCGGCACTCGATGGCGGCGGTTCGGACAATATCACCGTAATTCTGATCCGCGACCGCTGATTCACGTCCAGGCGCCTGAATTCCGACGACCTCAATTTTGCTCGTCTTTTGCCAATTGCTCCTTGAGCTTGAGTAGCTGCGCATTATTCGGGTCAGCGCGCAGCCCCTTGTCAACGAAGTCATCAGTGGCGGTGTTCAAACCGCGTTGATGTGCGCTGTCCGCAGCATGCAAGTAGTAAGTGGCAATCTGGGTCAGACCCTGGATTGCTTTTGCATTGCCCGGATCGCGCCGATTGACCTCCTGAAACATGTCGATGGCGTTGTCTCCGGGCGGGAAATCAAGCTTTTCGCCGTAATTCTGCAGCCCGTGGGCCAGGTAGACATCTCCGCGAGAAAGCAGCGTGGGAACATCGAGTTTGGCCAACGCCGCAAGAGCTGCATTGTTTTGCGGCGGTGGCGGTGGTGTTTCCATTTGAACTGGTGGGGTCAACGTTTTTGGCGCTGCTTGCCGATGGGTAAAAATCCATCCAGCCGCCAAAATGACGACAACCAGCGCCATCGCGCCGCCAATCATTGCAATCCGCTTGGCAGGTATGCCACCAACTTTGCGCACCGGCTGCGATGTCGACGTTGACGAAGACGATTGCGCATTGGCTTTTGAAGCGCGCACCGCACGTCGGCGCCCGCTGCGTTGCTCACGCACGGCTGCCGCGGTTTGCGGATTTGCCGACAACAGGCGATCGCATTCGGCAATGAACGCCTCGCCCGTGGCAAAGCGCTGGTCGGCCTTCTTTGCCATCAGGCCGTCGATCAACGGCTGCAACCACGCATGCTTTTCCGGCAAGCGTGGTACCGGCTCGGTTACATGCATCAAGGCAACCGCATAGGCATCGTTGGCCTGATAAGGCTTATGCCCGGCAAGGCACTCAAAAACCACTGCACCCAGACTGTACAGGTCCGAACGCCCATCCACCGGCGTCGCCTGAGCCTGCTCGGGACTCATGTAGTCGGGCGTTCCGATCGCGTTACCCGCCATGGTCGCTGCGCTGACACTTTTCATCGCCTTGGCGATACCGAAATCGGCGAGCACCGCCGTCCCGTTGGAGCGAAACATGATGTTTCCAGGTTTCACATCGCGGTGAACGAAACCCTTTTCATGGGCATAGGCAAGGCCCGAGGCAATATCACGCGCGATTTCAAGTATTTCGGCAGTACTCAATCCATCCATGCGCTCGCGCAAGGTTCCTGCCGGCAAGTATTCGCTGGCCAGATAATAAACGCCGTTCTCGGTGCCGATATCGTGCACCGTCATCAAATGCGGGTGGGTAAGGCGGGCGGCGATCCGGCCTTCTTTCATGAATTGTTCGCAGAATGTCTCGTTGGCAGCCAGAATCGGCGACATGACCTTCAAGGCGACTTCACGATCAAGCGACTCCTGCATGGCGAGATAAACCGTCGCCATGCCACCCTCGCCAATCTGTCGAATCAATTTGTAACCTGGAACCTGAACGTTATCAGTCATGCCAATCAGTCACTACAAGATTTACCGAATGAGCCACATTCGGGGCTGAAAAATGGGGAGTTCGCCACGCATCCGGGAAAGGATTGCGTGGCGAACAAGTCAGGGTGCGGTCGCGCGCAAGCTCTTGAGAGCCGCAACAAAACGCGCCATCGAATAATTGTCTTCATTCTTGACGGCATCGAACAAGGTATTGAGCTTCGCGCGCAAGGCAGCCGTTTTGGACTTGTCGAGCTTGCCGTCGTTTTCAAATGCCGTCACGACCGATTCAGATGCCATTGAAACCTGTTCGGCCACAGCGTAATCACGGAACTCGCCATGCTCGCCATCGGCAACCATGCTGCTGAGAATCGGATTCAGACTGGAGGCGTCGTAATGGTATGCGGCCACTTTCGGCAGCAATGACTCCAGGGTGTCGCGCAATTTGCGTGCGGCGGCGAAGGTTGCTTCACGGCTGACCGTGGTTGCCCGATGCAACTCGCGGGTCTGCTCGAAAACCTGATGCGCGCCAGCCTTGTCGACTGGTGCCAAGGCGTAACGGAACACGAGCAGATTCGCGTCGTTCAAGCGAACGACTCCGGGACCCAATCCGGTACCCTGACGCGGCCCCCAGTTGTTATCCTTCATCAGCTTGTGACAAGCCTGGCAATTGAATAGAACCAGCTCGGGAAAGATTCCGCGCCAGCCGGTTTTCGGATCAATCAGCAGTCCAAGCAGATTTTCTGCGGCAACGCCCTGTCCAACCGCCCAGTCGCGCACACCATTCCACTCACCCTTGCGCTTGATCCAGTCCGCATCGATTTTGTAATGCGGGTTCAACCAGGTGAAGGTATCCAGTTCGAATGAGAGACGTGGATGGCCGGCACCCATGATTCGGTGGGTGATCATGCGTTCCTTTTCGCCCATGTGACACGACAAGCACAAACGCGCGCGCTTGACCGGGTCGGCCGTGGGATACATGCCCTTTTCCAGATTGTCGGCATGGCTGACCTTGCGATCCGCATGCGAATTGAGCCATAGCTCCGAGCCACCATGGCAGGCCTCGCAACCAACCCCGTCGGAAATCTGGAAGCGTTCGCCACGATCAGCTTCAGCAACGTTATCCGCATGGCAGTCCAGGCAAACCTTGGCCTTGGTCGGGTCGCCAATACCGAGTTTGCGCGCAATTGATTGCGACTTGGGCTGCTGCAGCACCTGATACGCCTTCGCATGCGGATCGAATTGCTGCCAGATTGAAAATTCGTTTTGCATCACATCAGAATCGCGGAATGGCTGCGATGCGCCGTGACAAACACTATTGCTGCAACTGGCTACTCCCATGTGTTTGTGTGCCGAGATCGCCTCGACCGCAGTCGTCGCATGCGCGCTCGACGCAAACAAGATCATTAGCGCAATCAAACATTTCATCGCCATCCTCCCCAATCCAGCGTGTCAGCCCGGTCGAATCATACCGCAGTCGCGCGGGAATGGTTGTTTTGATCGTCGCGCAACCATATGCAGCGATCTTTACTGGCTTTTTCAACATGCTGCAGACGCTCCGCATGACAGGCAAGTTCCTCGCAATTGGCGCGAAGTACCCGCAAAAGCGGTCGCTGGCGCTGCGCGCGGGGCCCACAGGCGACAGTGCGTTCCGGTTCAACGGCACCTGTCAGGCCGAGATCTCCCTGCCCGCCCGTCATGGCCAGGTAAACTTCCAGCAGCAGATGCGCGTCGAGCAAAGCGCCGTGCAACTCCCGATGCCGGTTGTCAACATTCAAACGACGGCACAACGCATCCAGGTTGTTTTTCTGACCGGGATATTTCTGACGAGCCAGCACCAACGTATCGAGAATTTGCGCGTGTGCAGCAATGGTTCCAAGCCTGACATCCGCCAGCGCCAACTCGGCATCCAGGAACGCAACATCGAACGACGCGTTATGGATGATCAGCTCGGCGCCTTCGATGAACGCGAGAAACTCCGTGGCGATGTCGGAAAAGCATGGTTTGTCGGATAAAAATTCATTGCTGATTCCGTGCACCGCAAGCGCGCCTTCGTCGATCGCCCGCTGTGGGTTCAGATAGCAATGAAATGTGCGTCGGGTCGGTCGCCGTTCGCTCAATTCGACGCATCCGATCTCGATGATTCGGTGGCCTTTGGCAACCTCCAGCCCGGTGGTTTCGGTATCCAGCACGACTTGCCGCATCATTTCTCCCCAATCGCGATTGCCGCATCGCGCGCCAACTGGTCGACTCTTTCGTTTTCGGCGTGCCCGCTGTGGCCTCGGGTCCAGCGCCAGCGCACATCATGCGCTGCCGACGCCGCAGCCAGGCGCTGCCACAAATCCTGATTCTTGACCGGTTTGCGATCCGACGTACGCCATCCATTGGACCGCCAACGCGGCACCCACAGCTCGATGCCTTGTTTCACATATTGAGAATCCGTGGTCAACGTCACGCGCGCAGGTCGTCGCAATGCCTCCAGCGCGCTGATCGCGGCCATCAGTTCCATTCGATTATTCGTCGTATCCGGCTCGCCACCGGAAATGGTTTTTTCCCGGGTTTTATAGCGCAGCAGCGCAGCCCAGCCACCGGGCCCCGGATTGCCCAGGCAAGCCCCATCCGTGAAAACCTCAACATCGGTCGTCTTGGTGGAGGTCATGCGCAATCTCGTTGGGTGCCGGGTACCAGGCGCGGACGCAGAGCCACATCCCTGGTTCGAGCAGGCTGACGCAACGGGGTCAGCGCACTTCGCCGCTTGCGCGCGAGCAACAACCAACTGCTACCCAATTGCGCCCCGCGTGGCGATGCGTCGTCGCGACAAGAGTCGGGCAATTGCGCACGCGGCAACAAAACACCCGGAAAACTTACTTGCACGGTATCGATGTATTCGCGCAACAGCAATTTTCGCCATGCGTGCGCCGAACGCAGGCGCAAAGGCACATCGGAGCGACGTCGATGCAATTCCAGCCACGGTCGCCACGTACTCAATGGGTTGAACCCGAATATCATCGCCAAGCCTTCCGGCGCCAAAATGCGCGCAAGCTCGGCCACATTTTCCTCCACGGCCACATTGTGTTCGAATGCATGCTGGGCAATTACGGCGTTGATGCTGTCGCTGGCAAACGGCAATTCGGTGTCCATGCAGCGCGCGTCGCCCTCGAGGATACCTGTGCGAATCGGCCGCACCTGCACCAGTGTTCCCAACTTGTGTCCAGGCAAAATTTCGCGCGCATCGACGCACGGGCTCAACAGCAACCCGAAGTTGCCGAAGGTACGCTCGAGAATTGGACCCAACGCCCGCAATTCCCGTGCAAACAATGCACGCATCGGCGCACTCGCATGAAAAGCTTCATATTGTGCGGACATGCCAGGGAGATTCTGCTCACGGATGGATATCGCTGATTGTGCGTGAAACTGCGGCGCAACGTAACCCTCCAACCCGATGTGAAGCAAGTGAATGCATAAGCACGATGGCGCCGGCCGTGAATTTTCTGCCGCGCGCGTGCCTGCTATAGTCGGCGTAGAACGTTGTCCCAGCCATCAAACGGCGTCGCCGCTTGCCTACCCATGCACTCAACGGACTCCCAAAAAATCAATCGCGACGTGAGTCCGGAGTCATCCAGCCGGGCGGTCGTGCGTAGTGAAAACCGGCTATTGGTACTGATCGGCACCGGCTGCACCATTCTGGGCGTGGTTTGTCTGTTGCTCGCTGCGTGCGGAACCGTGCCCGCAAAGCCTGAACCCGCCACCATTCAACGTCCACTGGCCGCTACGCCAACCACGACACCGGCACCCCTCGCACCCAGCGTTGCCATACCCACACCCGCCACGCCTTCGCCCTGGCAGCGTCTGCGCCAGCGTTTTGTCATGGCCGATTGCGATTATGGTCCACGCGTGGAAATCTGGGCGCGGCGCTATTCAAGCAACGCGGCCGCGTTGACCTCCTCATTGCGTCGCGCCATGCCTTTCCTACTCCTGGTCATCGACCAAATCGAGCAGCGCGACATGCCCGGCGAATTCGCTTTGTTACCCTATGTCGAAAGCAACTATCTTGCGACTGCCAGCGGCGGACGCGCAGCTGGAATCTGGCAACTGATGCCGGCCACTGCCCGGGAAAACGGACTGCGCGTGAGTACGGATTTCGACGGGCGCCTGGATGTTCCGGCATCCACAGCAGTAGCGTTGGATCTTTTGCAGCACTACCACGAAAAATTCAAGGACTGGCGTCTGGCGGACATGGCCTTCAATGCCGGCGAATATCGCGTCAGGAAGTTGATTAGCAACCAGTCGAAAAAGCACACTTCCGCCCAATTGCGGAAACTGGATCTGAACCCGGAAACGCACGCTCACCTGGGTCGATTGATGGCGCTTGCATGCATCATCAACGAGCCGCAACGTTTCAATGTCAAACTGCCTGAACCCGAACCGGGCGACGCAGTTGCCGTCGTTAAACTTCCTGCACCGGTTGACCTGCAGCTTGCCGCATTGTTGTCTGGCATCGATACAGATCAGTTGCGCCAGTTGAACCCCGGCTACCTGGACGCACGCATGTCGGATCAAAGTCTGTTCCAACTGGTCGTTCCGGCAGTCAAGCGTGATGCGTTTGTTGCAAACCTTGGAAAACTGCCGCAGATCCTGTGGCGCGAATGGCATGCCATGATTTTGCAACACCCCGAACCGCTCGCCGTACTGGCAACCGCGCACGCCGTGCAACCGCAGGTTTTGGCAGCCGCAAATCTGATCTCCGAGGATTCGCAACTTGCAGTCGGTACACGTGTGCTGCTTCCGGGCGTGGGAAAAACACGACAGCGGAGGCCTTCAAGAAGTGCGGGATCGACATCAGTCAGCGCAGCCCATCACGTCGTACGCATGGGCGACACCCTGTCGTCAATTGCCCTGAATGCGCACGTAAGCATTAGCGATCTGTGCCATTGGAATGACATCAATCGGCATGATGTTTTGCGGCCAGGCAGACAACTGCGCCTCGAACCCGACGTTGTCGATTCGTCAACATCGGCTGCCGATTCGACTCCCGCAGACTGATCGCATCCGCCGCGCGAATGCAATCATTTTCGCGTTCGGCTCGCGCCTACATTCGGTCTTCGGCAATCTCGATCTTGGCGGATTTGCGCAGGCTGTCGATGAATTCACGCACGGCTTCCTGACCGTAGCCCTGGCGCAATTCGTTACGCGCAGCTTCAATGGATTTCGAATCCAGCTTGGTCGGATCGGCGTCCTTGACGGAATTCAGTTGAATCAATGCGTAGGCATCGTTGGCCAGAGCGACTTCACCCGACACCGGCTTGGCATCTTGCGGACGATTCAACTTGAAGACGGCTTCGACAATCCGCTGATCGATATTGGCGGCTTTGCGACCAATGCCGGCTTCTTGTTTGCTTTCAAGTCCGAGCTCGCCGGCGATCGTGTCGAGCGATTCGCCTTTGTTCAAACGTGCGAACAAGGCGTCGGCACGCTCATGCGCCTGTTTGGCGACTTGTTGCCCGACCAGAATCTTGCGGATTTCCGCACTAACCTTTTCCAGTGGTTCCGGTACGGACCGCTCGTGTTGGTCCACGCGAATCACGGCGATATGGTTCGGCCCAATCGTGATTGGATCCGACGTATTCCCCTCGACCAAAACGGCGTTGGAAAATGCCGTCTTCACCACTTCGGGATTGGCGGCAATACCTTGTCCGCCGTCGCGTGAAAACAGCCCCGTCTTGTTCACCGTCAGGCCCAGCGCTTTCGCTGCGGGAGCGAGTGATGTCGGATCCTGGTAAATCGCATCGGTCAACTTGCCGGAGACTTCGCTGTACTCGCGGTCACGCGCTTCGTCGAGGTACTTCTTCGCCAGATCACCCTTGACCTCTTCAAAACTGCGCACTTTTTCCGGGCGCACGTCACGCAATTCGATGATGTGATAACCCTCTTCGGACT
>DASSXQ010000077.1:0-22013 GCA_035703725.1 Rudaea sp. | reverse complement strand
GGAATGCTGGCCGCGAAGACGCGCGTGCCGATTCTCGGAGTACCGGTACGCTCGCAAGCACTCAGTGGCATGGATTCGTTGTTGTCGATTGTGCAAATGCCCGCCGGCGTGCCGGTTGCGACATTCGCCATTGGCCAAGCGGGTGCAATCAATGCGGCGTTGTTTGCTGCAGCAATGTTGGCCGAGCATGACATCGAAACCGCCGCCAAACTTGACG
Source organism: Rudaea sp. (assembly GCA_035703725.1). GTDB lineage: Bacteria > Pseudomonadota > Gammaproteobacteria > Xanthomonadales > Rhodanobacteraceae > Rudaea. The sequence continues at coordinate 21,796 of DASSXQ010000077.1, read as the reverse complement.
CGTGGCGCGCGGAACAGACTGCGCAAGTGTTGGCGCAACCGGATCCGCGCCCATCATGACGCTTGATCCCGGCAATGTGGAGCGAACAGGCACGTCCATATCCACCGTCGGCATTCTGGGTGGTGGCCAGCTTGCACGCATGCTGGCGCTGGCCGGCGCATCGCTGGGCGTGCGCTTTCTGGTCGTGGACAATGCCGCCGATGCGTGTGCCAGCCAGGTGGCACCACTGCTGGCTGCAGATTGGCGCGACTTTGCCGCGTTGGAAAAATTTGCCGCAGCCATCGACGTGGCGACGTTCGATTTCGAGAATGTGCCCGCCGAAACGGCCCGATGGTTGAGCGAACACACACGTGTTTCACCGAATCCGCAGGCACTTGCGCTGGCCCAGGATCGACTTGCCGAAAAGACCATGTTTCGCCAACTCGGTTTGGAAACACCAGCGTTTGCCACGGTCGACAGCCAATCCGATTTGCGCCAGGCAGCGCAGCAAATCGGCTACCCCTGTGTGCTCAAGACACGTCGACTCGGTTACGACGGCAAAGGACAGTACCGCTTGGGCAGCGAGCAGGATATTGATGCAGCATGGGGCGCTCTTGGAGGGGCACCGTCAATTCTCGAGGCTTGGGTATCTTTCGATCGTGAAGTGTCAATTGTCGCTGCGCGTGGCCGCGATGGCGCGTTTGCCGCTTATCCGATCATCCAGAACTGGCATGCGCACGGCATTCTGTCGACCAGCCTCGCCCCGGCTCCGGATTCGACCGAATTGGCCCGTGAAGCTGAAAAGCACGCGCGCGCGATTGCCGAGCATCTGGATTACATTGGCGTGTTCGCGTTGGAGTTGTTTGTTCGCGAAGGGCGACTGCTCGGCAACGAGATGGCGCCACGTGTACACAATTCCGGGCATTGGACCATCGAAGGCGCCGTGTGCAGCCAGTTTGAAAATCACGTGCGTGCGGTACTCGGCTTGCCTCTGGGCGACACGTCGGCGCGAGGAACAAGCGTCATGATGAACTGGATCGGTGAATTGCCGGAAGCCAGCGGCGTGCTTGCTCAAGCCCACGCGCACTGGCACGACTACGGAAAGACTCCGCGCGCCGGACGCAAGGTTGGTCATGCGACGATTTGCGCCGACACGCCAGAGCAACTGCGCGAGCGGCTCGTGCGCGTGGCGAAAGCCATTGGACGCGAAGGACAAATCGCCCCGGTGTTGGCGGCGTTGGAGTGAGAGCGCGGTGATCAGGGCCCGCGACTCGGGAATCGGGAAAAATGCTCGTCATTCCGGGGCCGCGAAGCGGAGCCCGGAATCCAGTTCTTGATTCCACGACGCACGAAAACAAAGAACTGGATTTCAGCCTGCGCTGGAATGACGGGCCGATGATTTTCCCGTCTTCCCATTCCAAGCCATCTCACCCCATCTGGCTGGCGGCAAACTCCCAATTGACCAGATTCCAGAAGGCCTCGACGTATTTCGGCCGCGCATTGCGGTAGTCGATGTAGTACGCGTGTTCCCACACGTCGCAGGTAAGCAGGGCCTTGTCGCTGCCGGTTACCGGAGTGCCGGCATTGGCTGTGCTGACCAAGGCCAGGCTGCCATCCGCGCGCTGTACCAACCATGCCCAGCCGGAGCCAAACGTGGTGGCAGCGGTCTTGCTGAACTCTTCCTTGAACTGGGCAAAGCTGCCAAACGCCTTGTTGATTGCGTCGGCAAGTTTACCGCCGGGCTCGCCGCCGCCTTTGGGGCTCAGACAATTCCAGTAAAACGTGTGATTCCAGACTTGCGCGGCATTGTTGAACATGCCGCCCTGGGCCTTCTTGATGATGCTGACGAGATCAAGACTCTCGAACTCGGTGCCTTTGATCTGGTTGTTCAAATTGGTTACGTAGGCTTGATGATGCTTGCCGTAGTGATAGTCGATGGTTTCGGCCGAAATATGCGGCGCAAGTGCGTCACGCGCCCATGGCAAAGCCGGAAGTTCGATTGCCATCATCTTCTCCTTTTCAGTGGCAGGGAACGATCAGTATAAACCGGTTCAGCGCCAATGGCAGGACGACTGATACAATATCGTTTACTTTTCGCAGTCATTGCGCACACTTTTTTGCGGGCAATTTATGGATATTCTCGAGCGCATCAGAGACACCGTCACATCCCATCCTGTCGTACTGTTCATGAAAGGCACGCCACAATTTCCCATGTGCGGATTTTCCAGTCGCACGGTGCAGGCGTTGAAGGGCGTTTCAGCCGATTTCACCAGCGTCAATGTGCTGGATGATCCGGAAGTGCGGGCCAATCTGCCGCGCTATTCCAATTGGCCAACGTTTCCGCAATTGTTCATCAATGGCGAATTGATCGGTGGCTGCGATATTGTCGTGGAACTGTTTGAAAGCGGTGAATTGCAACGCATGGTTGCCGAAGCGCGCGCGTCGTGATGGCCATTGCCGGAAAATTTGCCGCTTTGCCGGCGGGCTGGATTGCTGCGACTGATCGACTCGGCGGTCGTGTCGTTCTGATAACCGGGGCGAGCGGCGGACTGGGTCGCGCTACCGCTTTGGCAGCAGCCGGTGCTGGCGCCAGTGTTGTTTTGCTCGGACGCAAAGTACGCGCGCTGGAAAAAGTCTACGACGAAATCAGCGCAATCGACGGTGCCGCGGAGCCGGCAATGTATCCGCTGGATCTATCCGGTGCCACGCCTGCAGATTATGCGGAGTTGGCCGAGCGCATCGAGCAGCAGTGTGGTCGGCTCGATGGCCTGGTCCATGCCGCCGCACATTTCGACGAGCTGCAACCGGCTGTGGATATCGAACCGGAAAAATGGCTGCGTTGCCTGCAAGTGAATGTCACGGCGCCATACCTGTTGACTCAAGCTTGTGTGGCATTGATGCGCAAGGCAACCGACGCCAGCGTCGTGTTTGTTCTGGATGATCCACAGCGAATGGGCAAGGCGTACTGGGGGGGCTATGGCGTGGCCAAGCACGCGCTGGCCGGGCTCGTTTCAATTTTGCATGAGGAATGGGAAAACACGACGGTTCGCGTGCATGCGGTGGTACCGCCACCGATGCGCACCGCGCTGCGGCGTAGCGCCTATTACGGCGAGAACACGATGCAATTGCCATTGCCTGATGCTAGCGCCGAGGCCGTGGTCCATTTGCTTGGCCCTGGAGCGATGCCGTTGCGGGGGCGCATTCTGGATTTGCGCGTGGCCCCATCGAGCATGGCTGAACCGGTGGCTTGATGGAAAACTCGATTACCACATTGTCGGCGGGCATCTTGCTGTTTCTGATCCTCGATCCGCTCGGCAATATTCCGTTCTTTCTGAGTTTGCTCAAACAGGTTGCTCCCGAACGTCGCCGGTTGGTGATGATTCGGGAACTGCTCATTGCGCTGGTCGTCTTGTTTGCATTCCTGTTTGGCGGCAGTGTCGTGCTCAAGTCGCTGCAATTGCGCACCGAATCGATCAGTATCGCCGGCGGCATCATCTTGTTCCTGATCGGCCTGAAAATGATTTTTCCACCTCGCGAAGGTGGCATATTCGGCGACAGCGGCGACGGCGAGCCATTCATCGTTCCGCTTGCAATTCCCGGTGTTGCCGGGCCATCGGCAATGGCGGCGCTGATGTTGTTGACCAATTCGCATCCCGGCCGCACGGCCGACTGGAGTATGGCGCTATTCGGAGCCTGGCTGGTCACGGCCGTCATTCTGCTTTCGTCCACCTACCTTTTTCGCTGGTTGGGTGAACGCGTGCTGACGGCGCTCGAGCGCCTGATGGGCATGTTGCTGGTTGCGCTATCGGTGCAAATGTTCCTTGACGGGATCGTGGCATACCTGCATTCGGGCCCGATGTCCTGATCAAATCCGTCGGCGCAGGTTCGCGCATTGGGGCTGCCCGGGACTCGTCAAACAGTGGGCAAAATGCCCACTCCGGAGAGCGCAGACGCGGGGACTAAAAAATGGCGCAATTTCCTGTTAAACTCGAGTTAAGCGTTGGCTGCTTCGCAAGGGGTGTCGAGCAATCAGTACAACGCCACGTGTACCTGTTACATCGGCGGCTATGAATGCGATCGCGCACATGGCGGGTTTTGTTTTAGCAAGAATAGGCATAGAACAATGAACAAACGATTGGGAACCCATTTACTGCTTTGTCTGCTCGTGTCGCTGCTGGCGATGTCGAGTGCGTTTGCGCAAACCACGTCGGCCGCAATGAGCGGGCGCGTCACTGATACGTCCGGAAATCCGGTCGCCGGTGTGACAGTGCGCATCGTGCACGTGCCGTCGGGAACCGCCTCGGTGACAACCACCGATGCAAATGGTCGCTATACCACACGTGGCCTGCGCGTCGGTGGACCGTACCACGTTGAAGCGCAGGGCAATGGCATCAAGGATCTTGCCGTCGACAACGTGTTCCTCGAACTGGGTCAGGTGGGCACGGTCAATCTGGCCGCTGCTGCTGCCGCCACCGCGGCGACGCGACTCGAAAACGTGACCGTCACCGCCAATGCGCTGGACGCGACGTTCAGTTCGGACAACAAGGGTTTGGGTACCAGTATCAGCGGTCGGGCACTGGACACCGCAGTCAGCGGCAACCGTTCGCTGGACGACATCGCGCGTCTGGATCCGCGCATCACCGTCACCGATTCGAACGATGGCTCGATCTCGCTCGCCGGCCAGAACAACCGCTACAACAATATCAGTGTTGATGGTCTGTCCGTGACCGATCCCTTCGGCCTGAATTCCAACGGTCTGGGCTTTACCGGCTCACCAATTTCACCGGATACCATCGCTGCCTACGAAATCAAGGCGACCGATTACGATACTGCGTTCGACTCCGTCGGCGCCAACATCAATGCCGTCACCAAGTCGGGTACCAATGAGTTCCATGGTTCGGTGTACGACGCCTTTACCAAAGCCAGCAGCATGGTTGGCGACCGCGGTGGCGAAGACTACGATGGTTTTGACAAAAACCAGACCTGGGGTGCGACCCTGGGTGGTCCGATCATCAAGGACAAATTGTTTTTCTTCCTCGGCTACGAAAAGCAGAAAATCGACGGGATTGCCGGCGTTGGCACCGATGCCGTCAGCAACGGTGGACTCAGTCAGGGTCAAGTCGATGAGGTTGCTCAGGCGTTCCAGTCCATTGGCATTGATCCCGGTACCAACGGTGGCGGTGGCAGTGGCCTGACCCTGGAAGACAAGCGCACGTTGGCCAAGGTGGATTGGAACATCAGCGACAGCCAGCGCGCCAGCTTCACCTACCAGCGCACCGAAGAGAGCAAGCCAACTCCATATTCTTCATACGTGCGGCCAAACAGCGTCATTTTGTCCAGCAATTACTATACGTCTGCCAACAAGACCAACAATTATTCTTTCCAGTTGTTCAGCGATTGGACGGATACCTTCAGCACCGAGTTGAAGCTCGGTTACCAAAAATACGACAACTCCAATGGTGCCGCCAAGGACCAACCGGAGGTGTTTGCCTGCTTTACCGACTCAGCGTCCGAATGTCCGAACTACGCCGGCTCGATTCCCAGCAGCGTCGATTGGGTCATCGCCGGTGAAGACCGTTACCGCCATGAAAACTCGATTGCCAGCAAACGCCTCAATGGCACACTTGCGGGCGTCTGGCATTTGGGCGACCACGTCATCAAGGGTGGCCTGGACTACATGAGCAACAAGACCGCGGATATTTTCGGTCAGTTGCTGCATGGCTCATACGGTTTTTATGACAAGAACGGCAATGGCACCCCGGCAGACGAAATCGCGGCCGGAGATTATGGATCGTACGTCGTGAATATCCTGCCGGACGGCGTCACGCTGGCCGACAGTGCCGGTACCTGGAAATATACCCAGTTCAGCCCGTTCCTGCAGGATACGTGGCAAGCCACCGATCGATTGTCGCTCGTCTACGGCTTGCGCGTTGACATGCCAAAATCCGACCGTGCACCACCGGTGGCGATCGACCCGGCAACTGGCCAAAGCTACTGGGAGCAGCGTTTCGGCTATGCGCCCAACACATCGCTGGGTGGGAAAAACTCGGTGATCGAGCCGCGAGTCGCCTTCAACTATACCTTCGACACCGAATTGCGCATGCAATTGCGTGGTGGCATTGGCCTCTTCCAGAGCGTGCCGCCAACGGTGTGGCTGTCCAATCCGTACATCAACAATGGCGTGGTCGGATCGAAGCAATTCCGCAGCACTGACCCATCTGCCAATCCCTTCAGTCCTGATCCGTACAACCAGTCTGGTCCAGGATCTGTCCTGTCCGGCATTTGCACCTCCTCGGCCAACTGCCAGATCGATACGCTTGATCCGGACTTCAAGTTGCCGACGGCGGTGAAATTCAATCTGGCCTACGATTCCGAATTGCCGTGGTGGGGTCTGGTAGGTTCAGCCGAATACATGTTCATTCAGGCGCATGATGCCATTGCCTACATTGCACCAAACATTGGCGTTCCGAATGGCACGCTGCCGGATGGTCGCGATAACTACAAGAGCAGCGCCGGGCGCAACAACAATGGCTCATATCCCGAGATTTACTATCGTTCCACCGAGCTGACCAATACCAGCCAAGGCATGAGCAGTTCGCTGACGTTGGCGTTGACCAAGCCATGGGACAACGGCTTGAGCGGTACCTTCAGCACAACCTTTACCCACGCCACCGACGTCAATCCGGGCACCAGTTCGCAGGCATGGTCGAACTTCAACTACAACGCGCGCGTCAACCCGAACGATATTTCTGCCGCGAATTCGCGGTTCAATATCCCGCTTTCGGTCAAGGCTGCCTTGACGTGGGACCATGCTTTCTTCGGCGACAACAAGTCGACGGTGTCGGTGTTCTATAACGGACATAGCGGCCTGCCTTACAGTTGGGTATTTGGCAATGACGTGAATGGCGACAGCATCAATGGCGATGATCTGGCTTACATCCCGCTGGTAAACGATCCCATCGTGAACTACGGTAATGCCACTCAGGCACAGATCGATGCATTCAACAAGTTCATCGACAACAACTCGTACTTGAAATCGCATCGCGGCCAGATTGCCTCGCGCAATCCCGTGAATTCGCCATGGGTAAACCAACTCGATCTGGGTTTGCAGCAGGAATTGCCGGGCTTCTTCGGCAAGGACAAGTTCTTGATCCGCATGGATATCTTCAACTTCCTCAACCTGCTCAACAACAAATGGGGTGACGTCAACGACGCCGGTTTCTTCGGCACTCGCTATCTGGTTTCCTCTGCATCCGTTGCCAATGGCCAGTACGTCTACAACCTGAGCAAGCCGCCGGAGGGCTACACCCTGTACGACAGCTACCGCAATCCAAATCGTGTAGTTTCGCGCTGGCAGCTTTTGCTGACGTTGAAATACACGTTCTGAGCCGCCTTCATCGGCTTCCCCCGAACCGGCGCTCGCAAGGGCGCCGTTCTTTTTTCCGCCAGACTTTTACAACAATGGATATGGAATCAACATCTGCTTCTGTCGCTGGCACCGCTACCGTCAGTGCCCGCATCACTCCCGTTGCCGGAATGGACGTACTCTCGCGCAATGAAGTCACGCGACTGCGTGATGCAAGTCAGGGTGGCTTGCACGGCTTGCTGCGCTGCTGCGCACTGGCGGTGCTGACTTCCGGTAGCGAGAACGACGATGCCATGGCCATCTTCGACCGCTACCCGGATTTCGACATTCATCTGGTTCAGCAGGATCGCGGCATCAAGCTGGAACTCAAGAATGCACCCGCGCGTGCTTTTGTCGATGGCCACATCATTCGCGGCATCAACGAATTGCTGTTTGCGGTAGTGCGCGATATTGCCTATGTCGCCACGCAGATTGAAGCCGGGCGCTTTGATCTTACCGACTCACATGGCATTACCCACGCGGTATTCGATATTCTGCGCAACGCGCAGGTATTGAAACCCAATGTCGAACCGAATCTGGCCGTATGCTGGGGTGGGCATTCGATATCGCGGCTGGAATACGACTACACCAAATCGGTGGGATACGAATTGGGTTTGCGCGGTTTCGATATTTGCACAGGTTGCGGCCCGGGTGCGATGAAGGGGCCGATGAAGGGTGCCACGATCGCTCATTCCAAACAGCGTCGGCGCAAGAATCGATATATCGGCATCACCGAACCCGGCATCATCGCGGCCGAATCGCCAAATCCGATTGTCAACAATCTGGTAATCATGCCGGATATTGAAAAGCGCCTGGAAGCGTTCGTACGTGTGGGTCACGGCATTCTGGTGTTTCCTGGCGGGGTTGGTACGGCGGAAGAAATCCTGTATCTGCTCGGAATACTGCTGCATCCGGACAATGCCGGCATCCCGTTCCCGCTGATTTTTTCCGGGCCCAAACAGTCAGCCGCCTACTTCGAGCAGATCGATGCGTTCCTCAAACTCGCCCTTGGCGACGATGTTGCGCAGTATTACCGGATCATCGTCGGCGACCCGGTTGAGGCCGCGCGCACAATGGCGACCGGGGTGGATCGAGTACGCATTTACCGAATTGATACCAAGGATGCCTTCTTCTTCAACTGGGCACTGCATATCGAGGCACCGTTCCAACAGCCGTTCCGGCCAACTCACGAAAACATGGCGGCTTTGAATCTGCAAAGGAATCAACCACGGCATCTGCTTGCTGCCGATTTGCGTCGCGCGTTTTCCGGCATTGTTGCCGGCAACGTCAAGGAAGAAGGTCTGCGTGCCATTGCAGCGCACGGACCATTCGAGATCGACGGTGATCCGGACATCATGCGCGCGCTCGACAAGTTGCTGGCCAGTTTTGTTGCCCAGCAGCGCATGAAGTTGCCCGGAAAAACGTATGTGCCGTGCTATCGGGTGAAAACGTAGGACGGGAATCGGGAATCGGGAATCGCAAAATCAAGCCGTGGCCTGCTGGACAACGTAGCGGCGATCCGCAAGCGCTTCACAACAGCCGACCGGCTGATCATCCAGTTTCTGGTTTTGCGCGGAAAGCGAAAACAGAAAAATGTACGCGACGTTGTGCCGATTCCCGCGGCCTGCACTGCGGGTCATTCGCCAATCTTCGTTCCGGCATTTCCGAATCAAGTCCGGAACAGACTCTGCCTCAAAAGTCCGGATCGGTGCGGCGCGCCGACCGGAATGACGGCTTTTGAATTGGCGAATGCCTGATCGCCAGTCCCGATTCCCGGCCGTTCATCCAAAACGTGCCTGACGTGCGTCAACCCGATGGTGGTTGGTCAGCTTTTCCTTGTGTTTTTTCGCTTGACGATCAAGGATGTCGGTCAAAGCATCGATCGATGCATACATGTCGCCCGCCTTGGCATTACCGTGAATCGTCTTGTTTGCGGCGCAGTGCAGTGTCGCTTCGGCCTTGTGTTCGAGTTTTTCCACGCTCAGGGTGACACTGACGTCGTGCAAGTGGTCGAAGTGACGCGCGACGCGCTCGATCTTGGCGACAGCGTAGTCGCGCAGGGCGGGGGTGACGACAACTTGGTGACCGCTGACAGTAATCTGCATGACATTCTCCTGATACGGGCTTTGCAAAATGGCCTCCGCCGACAATTGCGGAAGTCGTGCTGTTCAGACATGGCAATGTTCGCGTTGTTCCCCGATTGCCTCCTCAGCCAAGCCGGCTGCGTTCGTTGGATGAAGGAATGTGCAGTGCCTCCCGATATTTGGCAACTGTACGCCGTGCAACTTCGATGCCGCGCTGGTTCAGTTCTGCCGCCAAGGCTTGATCGGAAAGCGGCTTGGCCGGTTTTTCTTCGTCGATGAGCTTGCGAATCATGGCCTGGATGGCGGTAGCCGATGCCGCGCCGCCATCGACGGTGGATACGCCCGACGAGAAGAAGTATTTGAATTCAAACGTACCGCGCGGAGTGTGCAGGTATTTGCGGGTGGTCACGCGCGAGACCGTGGACTCGTGCATGCCGATTTCCTCGGCGATGTCGCGCAACACCAACGGCCGCATGGCTTCCGGCCCGAATTCGAGGAAACCGTGCTGGGCGTGAACGATGGCGCTGGCGACCTTGAGCAGGGTATCGGCACGCGCCTGCAGACTCTTGATCAGCCAGCGCGCTTCTTGCAGTTGACCGCGCAAGTAGTTCGCATCGTCGCGTCGCGCCTTGGCAATCAAGCCGGCGTAATGCTGGTTGATGGACAGTTTCGGCTGGCAGTTCGGACTCAAGCTGACTTGCCATCGACCGCCGTGTTTGTAGGCATAGGCATCCGGCGCCGCAAATTCGGTTTTTCCCGGATCAATTTGCGCGCCGGGTTTTGGATCAAGTGATCGAATCAGTGCGATTGCCGCATCGAGATCTTCCATGTCGGTGCGCAATAGCCGACACAATTTTGCGCGATCATTGCGCGCCAGAATCTCCAAATGCTGTTCGACCAGAATGCAGGCGCTGGCATATCCGGGAACCGCGGGATCGAAAGTTGCCAATTGCACGCGCAGGCATTCGGCCAGATTGCGGCTGGCCACACCGATCGGGTCAAAGTTCTGGATGCGATGGCGCATCGCTTCGATTTCGTCGAGGCCGAGATTTTCCAGATCGCTCAGACAAGCCTGCAGGTTTTCCGCGCTTTCGTGCAGATAACCGTCGTCGTCGATCGATTCGATCAATGCGGCGCCTATGCTGCGATCGCGATCAGAAAGATGGGTAAGGTTCAATTGCCACAACAAATGATCGCGCAGGTCTTCGGATTCCTGATCCTGGGATTCCATGCCGTCGAATTCGTCACCGGACGATGTGCCGTAGTTGTAACGCTCGCCGGCAAAATCCATTGGCTCGGAATAGTTGAATTCTTCATGTTCGTGCTCGTGATTCTGGTCGTTGTTACCGTTCAACGAGGAATCGCTGCCGTCGTGATCACGGACGCTATCGTTGCTGCTGCCATTCGCCGTTTCCGCGGGCGGATCAGCAGGCGTGGGCAGTTCAAGCAGCGGGTTTGACTCAAGCGCCTCGCGCAGTTCGGTCTCCAGCTCGATACTCGACAATTGCAGCAAGCGGATGGCTTGTTGCAACTGCGGCGTCAATGCCAGTTGCTGACTGATTCGAAGATTTAAGGCTGGCTTCACTGCGGCTCTCAATCGGGGCCGGATGTACTCCCCGGAGAGTGCAGGATAGCGCGTTGTCGGGACGCTGAGTCAATTGGGGACAAAGCGCTATACTGACGTGGTTGCCCGGAGTTGGTCGCCAGTCTGCAAGTTGCCGTTTGGTCGATGGTTACAGGACGTTGGCCCGCCCGCTTGCTGACATATCACGATCTGTGCGGCGTTCTCGAATCCGCTTGCAAACACCTGATCGGGCACGCAGACGGTCGTGTCTGCCGATGCCGGGGGCTGCGCGGGATTCGGGCCGCCGATGTCGCCATCGTCCGTGGCATCGAGAATGATGATTCCGGGTGTTTGCGCAGTGGCGGTCAGAACGATGCCACTCGATACTCCATAAGCGAGCGTGCCAGCATGCAGGTCAGGCTATTGCCGCTGGACGTGCCGCACGTGCCTTGATCGGGAATGGCAACGGCATGGGACAACCCCGCTGGCAAGATGATGGCTACCTGCGTATTGTCCGGTGCCGTGCCGGCTGCACCGGGCACGGGTGAGCCGTTCGTTATGATCATGGTGTACGTCAATGCCGACTGAACAGAAACCGGATCGAGACTGTCGGTCACGAAGATCGACAAGCCAGCGCATGGCGACCCGTCGCTCAACCAGAATCTTGTCCTCGAAATCGCCCAGTCGCGTTTGCCGCTTCTTCACCAACTGCGGCGCGAACGTCACCGCCCGATCCCGCGGCGTGTCGATCGACAGCGCGTCGAACGTGCACTTTACCGACTTCGTCGTTGTGCCGTTGCGCGTGTTGCCACGCTCACGCCGTCGCCCTTCGCATGCGGCGCGCAAGCCAGATGCACGTCCATCTCCACAGCAAGGCTGCGGTTGATCACCCGCTGCAACATCCGCGTGTACAGCGCTTCCACGTCCGCCGCCGTCTTGCATTCGGCTACCAAGCCATCCATGTGTCCAACTTCATCGCTCTGCTCCTGGCGCTTGGCGCCTTCAAGAATACTCAAAGAGCAGGTACACAGTTCAGATTACAGACTCTCGGTGGAGCGCGGAATCGGTCGCCTCGACATACTTCGGATTTACGATTGGTGCCGGGCCTGCGACACGAATGTGGCTGCGTTGGGTGCCGCGATTGATGCACGCCTTGAACACGTGGGAACGCAATCAACCAAGACGCAAAATAACGTCGCAGTGCGGCGGAAGAAACGTTGAGCTTGAGGATCGGCGGCAAGGCAGGCGAAGCTACATGCGAAATTCGCGTCCCAGATAGACCTCACGAACCTGTTCGTTGGCGAGCACGTCCGCCGGAGCGCCCTGCGCCAGAACCGTGCCGTCACTCATGATGTACGCGCGATCGCATATGCCCAGCGTTTCACGGACATTGTGGTCGGTGATCAAGATGCCGATCCCGCGCGCCTTGAGCTGGCGCACGATGCGTTGGATCTCCACCACGGAAATCGGATCGATGCCGGCAAACGGCTCATCGAGCAACATGAAGCGTGGTTTCGCCGCGAGTGCCCGGGTAATCTCCACGCGCCGACGCTCGCCACCGGAAAGACTGACACCTTTGCTGTCGGCAATATGCGCAATCTGCAATTCGTCCAGCAGGCTCTCGAGCTCTGCGCGCCGACCCGCGGCGTCCAGATCGCGGCGCAGTTCGAGTATTGCCAACACGTTTTCAGCCACGCTCAGGCGCCGAAAGATCGATGCTTCCTGGGGCAGATAGCCCAGACCCAGATGCGCGCGTGCGTGCATCGGCATCTGCGTGATGTTTTTCTGGTCGATGAAGATGCTGCCGCCGTCCACGCCAATCAGACCCACGACCATGTAAAAAGTGGTGGTCTTGCCCGCGCCGTTCGGACCGAGCAAGCCGACGACCTCGCCTTGCTCAAGACTGAAATCAAAATCGCGAACGACGTTGCGTCCGCGGTAGCTTTTGCGCAAACCTCGGGCGCTGAGCATCAGTGCTTGTCTTCAGCTTGCCTGGACTTGGCGGGTTTTTCCGCAGCCGCGCCGGGAAAGCCGCAGTTCGGGGTTTTCTGTCTTGCCGGAGTCGCGCTTTTCGGTTCCATCGTCATGCTCACACGACTTGAAGCGGACGCATCACCGGCCTGCATTTCGCCCGTGTCCGTGTTGTAGAGCATGTGCTGGCTGTGCGAGTCGCCACGGCCCGCCTGGACGACCCGCACATCACCTGTCAACTCGACCATGTGGGTCAAGGGCTTGTAATCGATGGTGTTGGCATCGGCAGTCATCAGACTGCAATCATCGTCGTGTACCTGTTGCATGTGGGCCGGCGTACCGGTCAGCACGATGTGCGAGTACTTGCCGGCATTGGGGCTGTTGGCGCCGGGTGGAATCTGGTAAATCGTCGCGTGCGCGGCACGCATGTCGATGGAACCGCGAGTAATGTGCACGGCGCCATCCAGATGGGTGATGGCTGGATCATCGGCAGCGCCGGTTTTGCTGCCGATCGAATGCGACGTGTTGGCTTCGACCTTCATCGCCTGATTTTTATCGCTTTTCAATGCCAGGGCAGGTTGCACGGCAAACGATGTGGCGACGACCAAAGTTGCGACCAGATTCCGGAGGATGGTTCGAGAGTCGGTTTTCATCGTAGTTTCGATGCCTGCGTGATCGAATGGAAATCGGAAAGAAAATCCAGGGTCTTGAGCTGCATGTCGGCTTTCATGCCGATGCCGTGGGCGACTGTTCCGGGTACGCTGATGGTCGCCAGTGCGTCAGTTTGCATCATTTTTTCTGCAGGTGACGATTTTGCTGCCGATTTTTCTTGCGCCAATGTGGTGATGGTCAGGTCCGTGGTCTCCAGTGTTACCGGAGTGACTTTTTCGCCGGGTATGCGGTGCATGTACACCTTGCCCTCGAGCTTCATCACGGTGCCGTCGCGATTGACCCAGGCGGAATCGGATGTACCTTTCCACACGTTGCTGCTTTTATCGAACATCTCGTAGTGCGGAACATCAACGTAGATCGATCCGTTTTCGGCTTTTCGTGCCAGATGCGGGGCCACGACGGCAAACGATTTTTTACCCTGCGAATCCAATGCGTTCAAGCTGAAATCAGTCAGGGTGTAGTCCGAACGTGGCGGTCCGGAAAACATGGGTGGCTGCTCGCGGGGAACCAGAATCCAGACGAGAATTTGCGTAACTATCGCCAGAATGGCAAGCCCAAGCAGGGTCAGAATCAACTGGCGTTCCATCAGCCGAACCTGTCGAGTTCGCTTTGACCTTTACCTTGCGCCAGCAACAGCAAATCGCTCACCTCGCGCACCGCGCCGTCACCGCCGACTTGGCGGGTTCGCCAGTGCGCGTGTTCGTGAATCCACGGATGCGCATTGGCCACTGCAATCGATAGTCCGACGCGTTTCATCACGGCAAGGTCGGGCAAATCATCGCCGCAATAGCTGCATTGGTCCGGTTCGAGCTTGAGCGCATGAATGAGATGCTCAAAGCAACCAAGCTTGTCTTCCTGGCCTTGATAGACGTGGGCGATGCCCAACTGCGCGGTGCGTTGCGCCACAACGTGACTCATTCGCGCAGTGATGATCGCAACCTCGATGGCGTTGGCCATCAGGCGCTTGAGGCCCAGACCATCGTGCACGTGGAACGATTTCAGTTCACGCCCATCGTCGCTGAACGTCAGCCTGCCGTCGGTCAACACGCCATCAACATCAAAAATCGCCAAACGCACCTTCGCCGCCCGATCACGGATATCGACAGGCACATCGTTGAAGCGGGAGTAGGGCATGAGAGCAGGGCTGAGAGCTGAGGACTGAGATCGCGACCGGTAACGCAAAACCTGTTTGGACATTTTCACCTTGACCGTGGGGAAACGCAAAACGCCGGTTGTCGACGCGCGCTGTAATTTGAGAGCTGTCCGGCCCTCAGCCCTCAGCCCAAACTTCCCATTTTGCGTTGGCCTGACGAGCGTTTGATTTTACGAATCCCGAATCCCGGTCCTCAAACCACTCTCGCGCGCAACAAATCATGAATATTCAGCGCCCCGACGACGCGATTTTCGCCATCCACGACCAACAGCGCATGAATTTTATGAGCCTCCATCAGCCGCGCGGCTTCAATAGCCAGTTTGTCGCCCATGATCGTCTTGGGTGACGCCGTCATCAATGCGGTCACCGGCGTGGTACGCAGGTCGATCGCCTTGTTGTCCACGGCGCGGCGCAAGTCACCATCAGTGAACACGCCGAGCAGGCGCTGATCCGCATCGACGATTGCGGTCATGCCCAGTCCCTTGCGTGTCATTTCCATCAACGCCAATGACATGTCCGCGTCGGCATTGACCACCGGAATCTTGTCGCCTGCGTGCATGATGTCCGAAATGTGCAGCAGCAGGCGTCGCCCCAGGCTGCCGGCCGGATGCGAGCGGGCAAAATCTTCGTCGGTGAATCCGCGGGCTTGGAGCAGCGCGATGGCCAACGCATCGCCCATGACCAGCGCGGCGGTCGTACTGGCCGTTGGTGCCAAACCGAGCGGGCAGGCTTCGGCAGGCACGCTGACATCCAGATAAACGTCGCTCATTTCGGCCAGCGAAGAATGCGCGTTGCCGGTCATCACGATCAACGGTATGCCTTGTCGCTTGATCGTCGGCAAAATGGTCAGCAGTTCGTCGGTCTCGCCGGAATTGGATAGTGCCAGGACAACGTCCTTGCGCGTAATCATGCCCAAATCGCCGTGGCTGGCTTCGCCCGGATGCACGAAGAACGCCGGCGTACCGGTCGACGCCAGGGTTGCCGCGATCTTGCGCGCAATATGGCCAGACTTTCCCATTCCGGATACCACCACACGTCCCGGACACTCGAACATGAGCTGACAGGCCTGCAGGAACGCGTCGTTGACATGTTCTTTCAACGTGGCAATCGCACAAGCTTCGACGTCGATAACGGTGATGGCGCTGCGTTTGAGCGTGTCGGCGTCGAGCATCGGGTTTTCCAGCGGCAGCGAGACGGCCTTCAGGTGTGCGTTCATGGGCGTTGAATTCAGGGCTGAAATCGCGGGTTCGTCCCGCTCCGGGTATCTGCGGCCAAGGATTTTGAGTACCATGCGCGTCCTTATTGTAGCTTGTCGGTGAATGCCGAAGTAAGACGTTGCGCTGGCCGCAGACGTCGCTGTCGGTTTTTGTCGCCGCTTTGCCCCACTATCGCCTCATTCCGGCCACGACATGGACACTCGGACAATCCAGACTCTCATCGAACAAGGCTTGTCGGGCGCGCGCGTGCAGGTGAACAGTGACGACAACGTGCACTTTGACGCAGTCGTGATTGCCGCAGAATTTGCCGGGAAGCTGCCGCTGGCTCGACATCGTCTGGTATACGCGACCCTGGGCGAAGCGATGGGCGGTGAAATCCATGCACTTTCGCTCAAGACGCTCACGCCCGAAGAAGCAGACTGAATTGCCGGGAATGGAGTTTCGGAAACGGGAATCGCATGATCGAGAGCGCGTGATTTCCGATTGCACGCGACGAACAAGGAGTTTGGCGCGAAGTCCCCGGACCTGGAATCCCGACAAACAAGAACGAACTGGTTGCCGGCTCGCGCCGGCATGACGAGCAACGAATTTCGGTCTCACAGCCCTCACCCCTCAGCCCCAGGCCCCAACTCATGGCAAAAATCGTAATCAGCGGCGGAGCCCCCTTGAATGGCGACGTGTGGATATCCGGCGCGAAAAATGCCGTGTTGCCGATTCTTGCGGCGACTCTGCTTGCCGACGAGCCAATGACGATCGGCAACGTGCCGCATCTGCACGACGTCACCACCACGATGGAACTGCTTGGACAGATGGGTGTGCAGTTGACCATTGATGAACGCATGCATATCCATGTTGATCCACGGCCGGCCAGCCGATATTTTGCGCCGTACGATCTGGTCAAGACCATGCGCGCGTCCATTCTCGTGCTTGGACCGCTGGTCGCACGCTTTGGCGAGGCCGTGGTTTCGTTGCCCGGCGGTTGCGCGATCGGATCGCGTCCGGTCAATTTGCACATCAAGGGGTTGCAGGCGCTGGGTGCGGAAGTCAGCGTTGAAAGCGGCTATATCAAGGCGCGTGCCAAGCGATTGAAGGGTGCTCGAATCATCATGGACATGGTCACCGTCACCGGTACCGAAAACATCATGATGGCCGCAGCGTTGGCGCATGGCACCAGCGTGATTGAAAACGCCGCGCAGGAACCCGAGGTGGTGGATCTGGCCAATTGCCTCAATGCGATGGGCGCGAAGATTGGTGGTGCCGGCACCAGCACTATCGTCATCGACGGCGTGGAACGCTTGCATGGAACCCATTACAACGTGCTGCCGGACCGCATTGAAACGGGGACGTTTCTGGTGGCCGGCGCAATCACCGGGGGACGCGTCATGGCCAAGCATGCGCGACCGCGTACGCTTGACTCCGTATTGCACAAACTCGAAGAGGCCGGCGCACATCTGAATACGGGTGAGGACTGGATTGAAGTGGACATGCGCGGCCGCCGCCCGCGTGCAGTCGACATTACCACTGCCCCGTATCCTGCTTTTCCGACGGACATGCAGGCGCAATTCACGGCGCTCAATGCGGTTGCGGAAGGCGTCGGCACAATCACCGAAAACGTGTTCGAGAACCGCTTCATGCACGTACACGAACTTGAGCGGCTGGGCGCAGACATCCAATTGGAAGGCAACACTGCGGTCATTCGGGGTGTGGCCGAGATGTCCGGTGCGCCGCTGATGGCAACAGACCTTCGCGCGTCAGCGTGTCTGGTGCTGGCAGGTCTCGTTGCCTCGGGCGATACCATCGTGGACCGCATTTACCATATCGATCGCGGCTACGAAAACATCGAGGAGAAACTCGGTGGTCTCGGCGCAAAAATTCGCCGGCTGCCTGGTTGAGTCCAATCAGGCATTGCCGCGGTTTGCGTCGAAAAGGCTGAGCGCGCGCCGCGACCAATTCATTTTGCTGTCGCCGTCAATTGCAACGTGATGGTTTCGCCGTGTTTTCCAACTTGTTCGATTTTCACCGGCAACCAGTCGTGGCTTGGCGCAAACCAACTGGTTGTGTGGCGCTTGCTGCTGCCGCCCTCGCGATCGACGCGCACGGCATCGATTCGTCCAGCCGGCAGGTCGAGGGTATCGCGGCCGCTTTGCACATAGTGCTGCTGTGAAACCTTGTCCTTGTGCACGACCAGGTAAGCAAGCGTCGGCGTGTGCGCTTGCAGATCGGCCATCAGCGCGACCGTGACCAAACTGCGATCAATGGCATTGGGTTGCAGCGACACTCGATGTTGCTTGTTGTCGTCCTGGACCCGGGCAGTCGCGTCTTTCCAGTCGAAATCAATGTCGCGCGTGCGTGAATGGATCGCCGCACTTTGCACGTAGCGATAGCGCAGGCCCCGTGGATGTCCCGCGTGCCAGTCGAACGTGGATGTTTCTGCCACGTCCAAACCGAGCAGGCGGGCCATGCCGGATGTGCCGCGCGTGCGGCTGTCGAATTCCCAGATTCCATCGCTGCTGGCGCGCAGGCTCAACGTGGCTTCACCTATCACCTCGCCATTGCGCAACACCTGATAGTTTGCATGAAATGGCGCCACGGGCGCGCCGGGCTTGGCAAATGCGCCAAATGCACAAAAAAGACTCAACAGCGCCGCAACCGACCGTCGAATGAACATGGGTTACTCCGAAGTGAGAGCGAAGCCTGCCACGATCAAGCTGAATGCAACGTGTGCCGTGAACTCACGCCAATGTTGTGTTTTCGCGCAGGCGTAACGGCCTCGACAACGGCAGGCCATCCATGAGAACGCCGCAATCGCCAAGTACGATGCGTCCGCGCGCGATCAAGCCAACGCTGGCGATCAACAAACGGTGTTCAAGCGGCAGCAACCGCGCGGCCAGTGAGTCGGGCGAATCGTCGCCAAGCACCGGCAACTCGGCTTGGGCAATGACCGGACCACCGTCCAGCTGCGCAGTGACGAAATGCACACTGGCACCGTGCAGGTCATCAGCGGATTCGATGGCGCGTTGATGCGTATGCAATCCCGGATATTTTGGCAAAAGTGACGGATGAATATTGATCATCCGTCCTTGCCACGACGCAACAGCCCCTGCACTGATGATGCGCATGTATCCGGCCAATATGATCAACTCGGGTGCAAATTCCGTGGCCCGGTCGAACAGTGCGCGATCAAACGCGGCACGATCCGCAAAGTCGCGCGGCGCCAACGCAATGGCGGCGATGCCGGCTTCGCGTGCGATTTCCAGTGCGCCGGCCGTGGGTTTGTCCGACAGTACAGCCCGAATTCGAATCGGCAGCGTGCCTTGGTGTTGCGCGCGCAGAAGTGCCGCCAGATTACTGCCGCGGCCGGAGGCAAAGACGACAGTGGACAAGGGCGGCGACTGAGGGCTGAGGGCTGAGGGCTGCATCGACGTTGTGAATGGAGGCGTAGGGAGTTGGAGTGTCGCGAGTGGGGAGACGCAAGGTCGCCCGCTGCACCGCATTTTGTCCGCGTCATTCCAGCGACGGCGGGAATCCAGTTCCTTTTTTCACTTTTCTGTGCCGCTGTAAAAACCAAGCGCTGGATTTCACGCCGCGCCTGGGGATGCCCTGCGGGCCCTTGGCCAGGTGAACGTTTGTGTCATCGCGCTCCCACAGTCCGACCTTCGCAGGAATGACAGGCGGAGCTTTTTAGCCCTCAGCCCTCAATCAATCCTCACCCGTGCATCGCTGCCTGTCTGGACCACTTCTCCAATCAGCCAGGCGTCCAACCCCAACGCGGCCAGCGCGGCAATCATTGCGTTCGCGTCATCGCGCGCCACGATCAGCGTGTAGCCTATTCCGCAGTTGAATGTTCTCCACATTTCCTCTGCGGCGACATTGCCTTCGCGTTGTAGCCAGTCGAAGACGGCGGGAAGCTTCCACGTCGATGAATCCAGCGTGATGCCCAAGGCATCGGGCACCACGCGGATGATGTTTTCGGTCAGGCCGCCACCGGTGATGTGGGCCATGCCGTTTATTGAGTGCCGGGTGCCGAGAGCTGATGGCTCAGGGTTGAGCAACTCGAGGATCGGCTTGACGTAGATCGTGGTCGGCGCGAGCAACGCGTTGCCGAGTGTGACGCCGCCCAGATCCAGATCCAGGCCGCCGTTTTCGACGCTGATTCCGGCGCGATGGAGAATCTTGCGCACCAATGAGTAGCCGTTGGAGTGTGGACCGCTGGATGCGATGCCGACGATGGCATCACCCGGTTGAATCCGCGTTCCGTCGATCAGCGCGGATTTTTCCACCGCGCCGACGCAAAATCCGGCCAGGTCGTATTCGCCGGGTGGATACATGTCCGGCATTTCCGCAGTTTCACCACCAATCAGCGCGCAACCTGCCTGTTCGCATCCGCGGGCAATCCCGCTGATGACTTGCACGGTGGTGTCCACGTCCAGCTTGCCGGTAGCAAAATAGTCCAGAAAGAACAGCGGTTCGGCGCCTTGAACAAGCACATCGTTGACGCACATGCCAACCAGGTCGATGCCAATGCTGTCGTGTTTGCCCAGCCATTGCGCAAGTTTGAGCTTGGTACCGACCCCATCGGTGCCGGATACGAGAACAGGGTCCCGGTAACGGCCTGCAAGCTCGAACAACGCGCCAAACCCGCCAAGTCCGGACATCACTTCGCGCCGCGATGTACGCGAGACCAGTGGTTTGATGCGTTCGACGACCTGCTCGCCGGCATCGATGTCCACGCCGGCAGCACGGTAGGTAAGGGGTTTTTTGTCGGCAGACATGACACGACTTTGGCAAATCCGGACCGTGCATGATAGACGTTTGCGCCGCGATTGGGCAGACTGCACGCTTCTGGTCCAGTAGCCAACCGGATAGTCCTCGTGCCTTCTCGTATTGTTTTGCATTGTCTAGCTGTAGTTCTCGGCGTGCTTGCGCTGCCGCTCACCGTCCATGCGGCGGATTTGTACAGTGCTCAGGTGCCGGTCACGTCGCAATCCGATGTGGATCGTGCCGGTGCGCTCAAATCCGCGCTGTCTCAAGTCGTCGTCGGCTTGACCGGTGGTGACAATGCGGTACTCGCCCGGCCCGAGGTTGCCAAGGCGCTTGGCGATGCGGTGAAGTATGTGCAGCAATATCAATACAACCGCGAGGTTGTCACCGATGCTGGCCAGCCGCAGGTGCGCCTGACCCTCATCGCGCAGTTCGATCGCAATGCAGTCGACAAATTGTTGGCCGATCTCGGGCTCGCGCACGGCGCCGGCGCACAGACGCAAACCGCGCAAGCAGCGGTCGACGTCAAGCCACAGGTTTACCGGGTCTGGATCAGCGGAGTGAACTCGGCAATCGATTACGCCAATGCGGTCGGCGGGCTTTCGCGCAACAACCTGGTGCGCAGCGTGATGGCCGAGCGTGCGCGCGGCGATGGTGTCGAATTGCAGATCGAGATTACCGGGCCGTTGCAACGCTTGCTCGATTCGTTGCCCGGTACCGGGTTGCGTGTCCTCAATGCCAATCCGCCATTGGAAGGTGTGGATGCATTGCTTGGACTTCAGCAGTGACGATGCCGACGGTCCATGTTGCGTAATCCGGTGACCAACCAGCCACCAACTCCCTCACCATGGCGTCATTTGCCGAATGCATTGACCGGGTTGCGCATGCTGCTGGTGGTGCCTTTGGCATGGTTGATTCAGGCTGCTCGCTACGATGCGGCACTGATGATTGCCGCGATTGCCGGTTTGACCGATGCGCTCGACGGATTTC
>DASSXQ010000030.1:0-2648 GCA_035703725.1 Rudaea sp. | reverse complement strand
CTGATTGGCTGCTCGGCGCGATGATCTGGCTGACGGCGGCGTGCACCTTGGTGAGCGGTATCCAATACGTTGTAGTCTGGTCCGGCAAGGCATGGCGCATGCGCCATCCGGAGGTTGATCCATGAGCTCCCAGATTCCGTTGCGTTGGCAGTTGCTTGCGTTGACGTTTGTCGTCGGCGTCGTGCTTTATCTGTTGGCCCCCGTGCTTACGCCGTTTGTCGTTGCGGCCATGTTCGCCTATCTGTTCGATCCACTCGCGGATCGATTGCAACGCTTGCGCCTGAGCCGCTCCGTTGCAGTCACGATTGTTTTCATTTGTTTGACATTGCTGCTGACTCTTGTGCTGGTGTTGCTGATTCCGTATCTGCAGCGTCAGATATCCACACTGATCCGGCATTTGCCGGACTGGATTGCCTGGGTGCAGACCGATGCGGTGCCGTGGCTCAATGCAAAGTTTGATTTGAGTCTGGACATTCCCGATTTTCAGCAATTGACCGGGGTATTGCAGAAGCATTGGAAAGAAGCTGGCGGATTGGCTGCAACCATTCTTGCCGGCATCTCCAAGTCGGGTTTCGCGCTGGCCTCGTGGACCATTCATCTGGTCATCGTGCCGGTCGCGTTTTTCTATTTGCTGCGCGACTGGCACGTGATGATCGAGCGCATCGGCGAGTTGTTGCCGCGCTCGGTCGAACCTACCGTGAAAAGGCTGGCGCGCGAAGCCGACGCAACATTGAGCGGTTTTGTGCGCGGCCAGTTGGCGGTGATGCTTGTCCTTGGCGTCATCTATGCCGTCGCGCTGTATGCCGTTGGCCTGGATATTGGCCCGTTGATTGGCATGATCGCCGGCCTGATCAGCTTCGTGCCGTATCTGGGTGGGATTATCGGCGTGTTGATGGGTGTCATAGCCACCGCGGTACAGCATCACGACTGGCTGCATGTGATTCTGGTATTGGTGGTATTTGCCGTCGGGCATCTGCTGGAAGGATATGTGCTGGTGCCGCGCCTGGTTGGCGAGAAAATCGGATTGCACCCATTGGCGGTGATCTTCGCGGTTCTGGCCGGGGGTGAGTTGTTCGGATTCCTGGGCGTGTTGCTGGCCTTGCCGGTTGCATCGGTGGCGATGGTATTGCTGCGCTACGCGCACGAACGCTATCGCAACAGCGAATTGTACGGACGTGACCACGATACGTTGATTGTGGTGCCGCAGTCGTCGCCGGACCCTGGCCCCGAGATGCCGGAAATCTCGCTGCTTGACGAATCATGAGCTCACAATTGCCGCTGGCTTTGCGCTGGCCGGTGCAGCAGCGCTTCGAGAGTTTTGTTGCAGGTGAGAATTCCCAGGCATTGGCAGTCCTGCGTCAAGCAGCGCAGACAACCGGCATGCCGTGGATATTCGTTGTCGGTGCGCCGGGCTGTGGCAAAACCCATTTGTTGCTCAGTGCCTGCGCCGATGCCGTTGCGCATGGGCGCACGGCTCAATACTTGCCGCTGGCCCGACTCGGTGAACGACGTGATGCGGCGATTCGCGACGCCAGCGGAAGCGATTTGCTGGCCATCGATGATGTGGATGCGATCATCCCCGACACTGCTGCACAACACGCGTTGTTTGATTTGTACAATCGCGCCAAGGCTGAAAAATCCACATTGTTGTTTGCGGCCAACGCTACACCCACGCCATGGGACTCAAGCCTGCCGGATTTGGTCTCGCGCCTTTCCAGTTGCACCCAGATCGTACTCAAACCGCTGGATGAAAACAGCCGCCGCCAAGCCGTGCGCCAACGTGCACGCGCGCGCGGACTCGAGCTGGATGATCCGGTTCTGGACTGGTTGTTCGCGCACGCGCCACGTGATCTGGGTGCGCTCACCGCGTTGATCGAACGCATGGATCGCGAATCGTTGGCGGCCAAGCGGCGAATCACGGTGCCGTTTTTGCGTGCGTTGATGAAGGACGAGAGGTGATTCGGAAATCGGGGTTCGGGAATCGGGAAAAGCGCGTCATGCCAGCGGCTCTCAACAGCCATGGGTCTGGTCAAGCCGGGATGACGAGCATTGAATGACTGCCAATCGTCCGAGCATCACGATCCTTTGAATTGATGCCTCGGGTTCTATCGTTCTTCCGCGTTCAACGCCGCAAGTCGCTGTGGCGTACCGACGTCGGTCCAGGAACCTTGAAAATGTTCGCCGCTGATCTTCGTTTCGCGCATCGCGGCACGCAGCAAGGGCACGATGCTGAAGATGCCCGGTTTTGCGTCGGCCAGCAGCGTGGGTCGATAAACGCCGATGCCGGCGAAGGTGAGACGCGGCGAGGGTTCATCGCGCAACCAGCCATCGCGCAGCACGAAGTCGCCATCGGGGTGATGCGCGGGATTGTCGATCATCACCAGATGCGCAAGCCCCTGCGGCGTTTCCGGCAACGTGGAAAAATCGAAATCCGTGCGGATGTCGCCATTTACCGCGATGAAGGGTGCATCACCGAGCAATGGCAAGGCGTTGACCATGCCGCCGCCGGTTTCCAGCGGTTGCGGGCCTTCGCAGCTGTAGTCGATATGCAAGCCCCAGCGTGAGCCATCGCCAAGCGTCGCGGGAAACTGCCCGGCCAGATGCGATGTGTTGATTACCACGTCGCGCACGCCGGCGGTGGCCAGTTT
>DASSXQ010000218.1:0-8095 GCA_035703725.1 Rudaea sp. | reverse complement strand
GGCGATTCTCTATCTGCGGCACACAATATTCCCATCGAATCGGGCTGGGTCGCGCTGATGCAACGCCGGCTTGAAAAACAACCGGCCTTGCTGCAGCGACCCATCGTCAATGCCAGCATCAGCGGCGAAACCACCGCCGGCGGACTGGCTCGCCTGCCGCCATTGTTGTCCACCAACAAACCGGCAGTGGTACTGATCGAACTCGGCGCCAACGATGGCCTGCGCGGATTGCCGATCGCCGAAATCCGCGCCAACCTGCGCCACATTGTAAAAGCCTGCCGTGATGCCGATGCGAAAGTCATCCTGCTCGGCATCGAGTTGCCGATCAACTACGGCCCGCACTATCGCGATGCCTTGCGGGTCATGTATCGGGACTTGGCCACCGAATTCAATGTGCCGCTGGTACCGTTTCTGCTCGCCGGCGTGGCCTCGGACCCCAACCTCATGCAGGACGATGGCCTGCATCCACTCGCCGCTGGCGAACCGAAAGTCCTGGACAACGTGTGGCCGAGCGTAGCGAAGCTGCTGCGCAAACCTCACTGACTCGGTAGCGCTTGCCAATGTTGGCGTGCATCCCCAGACTTGTCGCAACCTGCGCATAGAAAATAGCGAAACGCCATGAAAGCACCGAAAAATTTTGTTTCCGAGCAATGGTGGCTGGCCGCACTCGGCGACACGTTGATGTGGGCGCGCCTGCGCGTGCTTGATTCCGGCATTGCCGAAGTATTCGGCGCGACCGGGGAAACGCTGCGTTACGACGACGAGGATGTGGCGCGCATGACCTTGCTCGATGCCGAATTTCGCGCATGGGACGGCCTTGATGAAGACGATGCCGCGATGCTCGGGTTCGATCTCGAAGACGTCGCGCCGCCACAAGCCGACAAGGACAAGGAACTGCTGCCGCTGATGACCGAAAAATTGAGTGCGGACCGGCCACGATGAATATCGATTTGAGCGGCAAGCATGCGCTGGTGTGCGGCGCTTCGCAGGGAATCGGGCGCGCAGTTGCGTTGATGTTGGCCTCGATGGGCGCATCGGTCACGGCACTGGCAAGGCGTGAACAAAATTTGCGTGAACTGGTTGACGAACTGACGCCTGCTGCGACCAACAAAGCAACGCACGATTTCATTGCCGTCGACGGCAGCGATACTGCGGCGCTCGACGCCGCCGCGCGTACGCTGGTGGCGCGCGCACCGGTTCATATTCTGGTCAACAATTCCGGCGGACCGCCGCCCGGACCGGTATTCGGTGCCGGCGAAGACGCATTTCTCGCGGCGCTGCGCGCTCACTTGTTCGCCAATCAAACGTTGGCGAGCATTGTCGTTCCCGGCATGCGCAAGGCCGGCTACGGGCGCATCGTCAATATCATTTCCACGTCCGTGAAAGAACCGATTCCCGGCATCGGCGTTTCCAACACCATGCGCGGTGCGGTCGCCAGTTGGGCCAAGACCCTGGCTGGCGAACTGGCGGCCGACGGCATCACCGTGAACAACGTATTGCCGGGTTCGACCAATACGCCGCGCATCGAGCAGATCATTCGCGCCAATATGGAAAAAACAGGGCGCGAACTTGATCAAGTGCGCGCGGACATGACTGCGACGATTCCCATGCGCCGCTTTGCTGAACCCGCCGAGGTTGCCGCCGCCGTGGCCTTTCTTGCCTCGCCTGCCGCCAGTTACATCACCGGCATCAATATTCCGGTGGATGGCGGGCGAACGCGCAGCTTGTGAGCATGCGCCATGCGCTGCGCAATACGCCATGGCGTCGTGATCGACCGTTGGCGCCGCTTGCTGCACGCGGCGTGGCTGGCAGGGTTTGCGGCGCTGGCCCTTGCCGCCTGTGCGACCAATAGCGCGCAAACGTCTCCCGACTCCAGCAACGCCAAGCCCGCCGACCCTGACGCCATCATGCGTCAGCTCAATCGACTGGGGCAGCGCGCACACGCATTGCACAATCCTGTCGCTGCCTACCTTTTGTATCTGGAAAATTACAGGCAAAGCGGCCAACCGCTGCGCGGTCTCATCGGTCAGGTGATCGCGGCGACGGAAAGCGAATTGGGTGCTTATCGACGAGCGGTCATGGACTATCCGCAAGGCCTGCCGCAACGGACCCGGACGCCTGCCCCGCTACCGACGAACGAGGATGCTCGCGCGGTGAACGCAGCCGACGCCATTGCCGCACTGGCGCGGACGCGACGCATCGTCATGGTCAATGAGGTGCATCACGATGCGCAAACGCGCCTGCTGACGCTCGAATTGCTGCCGCGATTGCGCAAGCTCGGCTTTGCCTACTTTGCCGCCGAAGCGCTCAACGAAAAAGATCGCCAGCTCAACGCACGCGGGTACCCGATCACCGGCAGCGGCAGCTATGTGCGCGAACCGGTCTACGGCGAGATCATCCGCACGGCGATCCAACTCGGCTACCACGTGGTTGCTTACGACACGACGCGCGTCAACGCCACGCCCGCGCAACGCGAGCAGGATCAGGCCGATCATTTGCGCAAGCGGGTATTCGACAAGGACCCGGATGCACGCCTGTTCGTGCATGCCGGATATGCGCACGTCGACGAACGCGCCGATTATTTTTATACCGCCACAATGGCGATGCGCCTGGCCCGCGACACCGGACTCAACCCGCTCAGCGTGGACCAGACCATTCTGCGTGAAATGGCACCAGAACTTGAATATCCCGGCTATCGGACCTTGTTGCAGCGATTCGCACCACAGGTTCCCAGCGTGCTGATGCTGCACGGCAGCGACCATCCGTGGAGTCTGGAGCCGATGATTTACGACGTCAGCGTTCTTTTGCCGCCGACGCACCTGATACACGGCAGACCCGGCTGGCTGCGGCTCGGCGGAGTCCGCGTCCCGGTCGCCGTCGATCCGGGACCAAGCCCATGGCCGTTGCCGTACGTCATTCAGGCCCGCCATGACGGCGAGAGTCCGGACGCCGTGCCGGCCGACCGCGAACTGATTACCGACCGAACCACTAGGCCAGTGCTGTTTCTGCGACTTGGCACCTATCGAGTCGACGTCCTGACCGCAACCGATCGCCCCCGTTTCCTGCGTACACTGCATGTTGAAGCGACAGGCAATTCCGGCTTGTGACGCGTCGCGCACCCGTCATTTCGGAGCCTGATCTCGTCGAGTCCTGCTAAGCTTGCGCGCATGAACGACGCACCAATCGTGCTGGCAAATTACATCGACGGCCGTCTCGAACCGCCACTCGGCGGGCGTTTTCTCGACGTATTCGAACCGGCCACCGGAAAGGTCTTCGCGCATTGTCCGGATTCGGACTCGGGCGACGTCGATCTTGCCATTGGCGCGGCTCAACGCGCGGCGCCCGCATGGTCGACGATGCCGGCGCCAGAGCGCGCGCGGATTCTTGATCGAATCGCCGACCGCATTGAAGCGCACATGGAAGAAATCGCCGCAGCCGAGTCGCGCGACAACGGCAAGCCGGTGCGTCTGGCGCGCAGCGTGGATATTCCGCGCGCCGCATCGAATCTGCGTTTCTTTGCCGCTGCCGCCACCCAGTTTTCCAGCGAAGCGCATGCGATGGGTGATTCGGCAATCAACTACACACTGCGCCAGCCGCTTGGTGTCGTCGCCTGCATTTCGCCGTGGAATCTTCCGCTGTATCTGTTCACCTGGAAAATTGCACCGGCATTGGCGTCGGGCAATACCGTGGTCGCAAAGCCATCCGAGGTGACACCGTTTACCGCGTGGTTGTTCGCTCAGGCGTGCATCGACGCAGGTCTGCCGGCCGGCGTGTTGAATATCGTCCACGGCAGCGGCGCGCAAGCGGGGCAACCGCTGATCGATCACGATGCCATCAAGGCGATTTCATTTACCGGCTCGACACGAACCGGCGCGGCGATTGCCAGCGCGGTGGCAACGAAATTCAAGAAGGTCTCGCTGGAAATGGGCGGCAAGAATGCCACCGTGGTCTTTGCCGACTGGGAAGCCAGCGAGGCCAACTGGAGCACGTTGGTGCGATCGGCATTCTCCAATCAAGGCCAGATCTGCCTGTGCGGTTCGCGCATTCTGGTCGAGCGCGAAATCTACGCCACATTCAAGCGCACATTTGTCGAAAAAGTCCGTGCGCTGCGCGTTGGCGATCCCGATGATCCGGCCAGCGATCTGGGTGCCGTGGTCTCGCAGGCGCATTTCGACAAAATCATGGGGCACATTGCCATTGCGCGCGCCGAAGGCGGAAAAATTCTGTGCGGTGGCCAGGCCGTGCACCTGCCGGGACGCTGCGCCAACGGCTGGTTCATCGAGCCCACGGTAATCGAAGGGCTGGATGCGCAGTGCCGCACCAATCAGGAAGAAATATTCGGTCCGGTCGTTGCGTTGATTCCGTTCGACAATGATGACGACGCCATCGCGCAAGCCAATGCGACGCAATATGGCCTGGCCGCGTCGGTGTGGACAACAAACCTTGCGCGCGCACATCGCGTGGGTGCGCGCCTGCAAGCGGGAATCGTGTGGATCAACTGCTGGATGCGGCGCGACCTGCGTACGCCATTTGGCGGGGTCAAGCATTCCGGCCTCGGCCGCGAAGGCGGCAACGAAGCCATGCGATTCTTTACCGAACCGAAAAACATTTGCATACAACTGGATTGAAACCATGACCACAGTGCAAGACCTGCTGCAACGCAACCACGCCTGGGCGGATCGTCTGTGCGCGCAGGATCCGCATTTTTTTGAACGTCTTTCGCAACAACAGGCGCCGAAATACCTGTGGATTGGCTGTTCGGATTCGCGCGTGCCGGCCAACCAGATTGTCGATATGGCGCCGGGTGAAGTATTCGTGCATCGCAATGTCGCCAATGTTGTCGTGCATGGCGACTTGAATTGCCTGTCGGTGATCCAGTTTGCGGTCGATGTTCTCAAAGTCGAGCACATCATGGTCGTTGGCCACTATGGCTGCGGCGGGGTGACAGCGGCCATCAACGGCACCCGTGTGGGCCTGGCGGACAATTGGCTGCGGCATGTTGCCGATATCGCCGAAAAATTCGAGGGCATGCTCGACGCTGTCGAATCCGAAGCCTTGCGCATCGAGCGCCTGTGCGAGTTGAATGCGATAGAACAGGCACTCAATGTATGCCACACAACAGTCGTTCGGGACGCATGGGATCGCAATCAGAAACTGGCGGTTCACGCTTGGGTCTACGGGCTGCACGACGGGCGGGTACGCGATCTGGGTTTCGATGTCGGATCCCAGAACAAGCTTGTTGCGGGCTATCGCAGCGCGCTGGAGGGCCTGGCGCACGCTGAATGACTTTTTACTCGGGCGCCAATACACGCTTTCACTGATGACTTGTTCCGAACTTCCGCGGGGAAATGCAACATGGACCGACAAATTGCCAACTTTCTTGTCGCGCTGATTTTCACGTTGGCGGCTGCGTTTTTGCCGCTTTCCGCAGATGCAAAGAGTATGGTCAATCGTACTCCAAGTAGTGCGGATGTCACTCAGGCAGAATGGAACGCGCAACAATTGGTTGCGGCGGACAAGTCAGATGTCATCATGCGTGACGCTCGCAAGCTGCCTGGCCTGCTTGCCCAATACGCGTTCATGCAACTCGCTTACGACGCCAATCACGAGCGCGCATTTCAGATCATTTTTGGCCAATACCTGTCGTGGTACCAAACTTTCATTGGCGACTATCCCGGCGCGGCAGCCAGTTTTTCCATCGCCCAACCGCCACAACCTGACGACGGCCATTCGCCACTAGCGGGCGGATACCATCCCGAACCGGCCGCTGACGTCATTCTCCGGCAGGCCAAGGGCCGCAAGGCCGTCTTCTTCAACGAGGCACACAGTGCGCCGATTACGCGTTCCTTGACAGTTCAATTGCTGTCGGGACTGCGTGCGGAAGGATTCAATTATTTTGCAGCCGAGACCTTGTACGCCGCGGACTCGGGATTGCAGAAGCGTGGATATCCGATTCCGGAAAGCGGCTTTTACATCAACGAACCCATTTATGGGGAGATGATTCGTACCGCGCTCAAGTTGGGTTTCAAGGTCATCCCGTACGATGTCGAAAATGCAGGAGTTGGCAATCCGCGCGAACGCGCAGGTGCAAGGAATCTGGCCGCGATCTTCAAACATGATCCCGATGCGCGGCTTGTCGTCGATGCCGGATTTGCGCATATCCAGAAGAGTGGTGCATATCTGCGTGGCCGCAGCATGGCGGAATTCTTCCACGAAATCTCGCATATTGATCCGCTGTGTATCGAACAGACCATGATGATCCAGCATGCCCGTGCCGACCAGGATCATCCCTACTATCTGGCGGCGATACAGGCCGCAAATCCGAAAGTTCCCATTGTGTACGTTGCGGCAGGCGACAAGACATGGACTCTCAAACCGAAGAAATACGACATGAGCGTCATTTTTCCGGCATCGTCGGACAATAACGGCCGCCCGGATTGGCTGACGCTTGGCGGCCTGCGCGTGGCATATCCGATTACCAGCGATTTGTGCAACAAGAAATTTCCCTGCCTGATTCAGGCTTTTTATGCGGACGAGACGGAAAATTCCGTCGCTGCAGATCGCGCCTTGATCAATGTCGTGGACCCAAAGGCGTCAATCGCACAACGTATCCTTCCAGACCATGGCAACTCGAGAAGCCAGTTGTTCCTGCGTCCAGGCGAGTACCGTATCACTGCGACAGATCGCAATGACCATCGATTGTTCTCACGCAAAATCACCGTGTCTTCCGCCAAAAGCACCAAATCATCCGTCGATGGAAAATAAACAGGGCCAGAACATGAATGCAATCTTCCACACCAATGCGGCACCAAAGCCCGTAGGGGCTTACCCGCACGCGCGCCGCGTCGGCAATCTGTTGTTCCTTTCGGGGGTCGGATCGCGCGACGCGGTGACGAACGAAATTCCGGGCAACGTTTACGACAGCGACGGAAATTTGCTCGGCTACGATATCGAGGCGCAGTGCCGCTGCGTCTTCGCCAACGTGCGCGCAATACTCGATGCCAGTGGTGCGCGCTGGGAAGACCTGATCGATGTAACCGTGTTTCTCACCGACATGCAACGCGATTTCGACACCTATAATCGCGTCTACGCCGAATACTTCGGCGCGGTAAAGCCTTGTCGCACCACAGTGGGTGTCAGCGCATTGCCAACCCAAATTGCCATCGAGCTCAAGTGCGTAGCTGCCGTGGCGCAAGATTCCTGACATGCTCGCGCCACCGATCAATTTCCACAAGTGGATAAATGAGCATCGACATTTGCTCAAGCCGCCCGTCGGCAACAAATGCATTGTCGATGGCGACTTCATCATCATGATTGTCGGCGGGCCGAATTCGCGCAGCGATTATCACTGGGACGAAGGCCCTGAATTCTTCTACCAGATCGAAGGCGAGATGGTGTTGAAAATCCAGGATGATGGCCACGCACGCGACATTCCCATCCGTGCCGGCGAAATCTTCTACCTGCCGCCGCGTGTGCCGCATTCGCCGCAACGCCTGCCGGATTCGATCGGATTGGTGATTGAACGCAAGCGCCTGAGCCACGAGAAAGACGGCTTGCTATGGTTCTGCGAGCGCTGCAACCACAAACTCTATGAAGAATTCTTCATGCTGCAGGATATCGAGGCGGATTTTCCGGCCGTTTTCGCGCGCTACTATCGATCGATCGACGCACGCACGTGCAACCGTTGCGGGCACGTGAATCCGGCGCCCGACAAATACAATACAGCCTGACTGACCGCAGCGAATTCTCGATTGCGACAGCGCGGTAGCGGGCAGCAATTCGCTATCATCCGGGCATGCTGCGCAACCTGCTCAAACTCAAGCCACGCGATGTTCCTTTCGTGGTGGCGTTGCGCGGCGCGGCCGCCGTTTCACTGCCGCTCGCGGCAGGCATTGCCAGCGGCCATCTGGCCATTGGCCTGGGCGTGTCCGCAGGCGCACTCAACACCATGTTTTCGGACCAGCCCGGGCCATACCGCCTGCGACTGCGGCGCATGCTGTATGCGGCAAGCGCTGCGGGTGTGTCCGCCTTCGTCGGCTATTGTCTGGGCGCAAACGATTGGTTGATTGCCTTGGCGGCTCTCGTTTGGGGCGTA
>DASSXQ010000198.1:0-13628 GCA_035703725.1 Rudaea sp. | reverse complement strand
GTATTTCGCTGCGGCGCTAACGCTGGCTGCTGGTTCGGTTTGCTGGACGACCGCGCATGCCGATGAAATGATGGCCATGCCCGGCAATGGTTATCCGGTCGCCAGCAATGCGCCGGTCAACGACATGGATTCCGCCTCGATCACGGCGCACGACGACGACAACGATGTCGGCGCAGCCCGCGCGAGCATCATTTCCGGCGACAATGATGGCGCGGATATGCCGACATCAAATCACACCGGGACAGATAACGCCTTGGCTCACCGCGTACACGCAAGCCCGGCGCATCACGCCGCCGTTACAGAGCCGACGGTGCCGCCGGCAGTTGCCAATCCGCCCAAAAATCCGACCAGCGTCCGCTGGCAATCGTTGCTGCCAGGGGTGATGAAATAATCGATTCACCGCAGTAATCCCGCAGCCGTCCCGTACCACGCAGCGTATTCGGCAGGCGCCGGCAAGAATCAGATCTTTGCGCCCGCCTCGATCAATTCCGGGTAGAACTCAAACACCACGGGGCAATGCACGCGAATGCATTCACAAATTCGTTGGTGCAGCGCCGCATCGGATGAGCGAGCTGCCTTGCCCGGCTGCAATGCCACTTCGCGCACAAAAGTGCGTCCGCTGAAGTCGCAGATCAACGTCGGGTTTGCCACGATGTCCTCGTGGCGCAAGATCGTCAATTTTTCACGCAATGCGTGATAGCGCGCGCAAAATAGCCCGTAGATCAAGACCTGACGCAGCAGGATATCGTCCACGGTTCTGGCGACATCGGCGACCTGCGGCCAGAAGCGTTCGGCGGCGGGCAGGCGCCCTTGACTGATGGGAAGATCGAGCGATCGCCATGACGACAATGTCGCCACGGGGTTGCGAACAATTGCCAGAACGGCGAAATCGTCGCGCTCGACGAGTCGATCCAGAATGCACGTGAAGTGTGCATTCTGCTTCATGCCAAGCAAAAATTCGGCACTCAAGCTATCACGACGAAACACAACCGGTTTGGAAACCTGCGTACGATTACCGGCTTCGCGCGGAAAGTAGTCGCTGATTGCCGCGCCATCGGGCTTACGCCGATCAGTCACCGACGCGCCACTGCGCAGGACGTTGCGTACACGATCAAAATCCGCGCACAGACGCTGCGCGTAGGCAGCCGGATCGGTCATTTCACGCGGCCACGCATCCTGCCATTCCGGCTCGCTCAGGCAAACGGCATCATCGAGACTGTCGATCAGCGCCGCTACAAGCGTGGTCCCGGAACGAGGAATACCGGTCACGAACAAATTGCGCATGCTCACGCCTTGGTACGGTTCAGGTCTTGCACTGTTCATTCCTCGCCGATCGCGCGATGCGGCTCATCATAGGGTAGTGCCTGCCGAAGTGCGCGCCGATTGCCTTCATGGTATGGCCACCTGCAAGGTAGGCTGCAGCAATAGCCGCGGGATGTGACCGACACTTCGCCAATGCCGTTGGCCGGGTCGTAGCTCCAGTTGTCCTGCAGGATTTCGTTGGCGTAGAAACCCGCCGGTACCGGTGATGGTGGCACTTGCTGTTGTTGCATCGGGCGGCCGAGGGCGTCACGTTGCGTTACCGTGGTGACGACACCGCGCGCATCGGTTTGGCTGCGCAATTCGCCAAACGCGTCATAACCGAACTGCGAGGTGCCTTGATCCGGATCCTTGCTCCGGGTGCGCTGGCCCAGCGCATTGTATTGTGCGGTCGTCGCGCGGGCACGTGCGTGCGAACGCAAACGCCGTGCGCCACGATGGGGCGCAGCGTGGCGTGACGGAAGATTGCGATAGTTGTGGATAGCGCGCGAAATTGGAGTTCCTTGCGAAGACTGCGATTGAGACAATTTGCCGGTCGCGGGCTTTGGTTCGGCGCAACCGGTCCCGCAAGCTCATACCATGGCTACGACTATAAACCTACCCCCCCAGCTTTGTTGATTGCGCGGTTCTCGAAACGGAGCCGACCTCTTGTCCCTGCCTCACCCCAAAATCAATGACCCTGACCGCATTGATTTGACCCCATTGATTGTTGCTTCGGCTGACTTGCAAATATCTCGGAATGAGATATTCTGTCTCCTGAATCTCGTATTGAGATGATCCGTTGAGAGTGATATCGAACAAGACGCTCGTGGAATTCGCTCGGATACATCGCGCAGCGGGTCGGCCGCTGCAGGCGTGGCGCAAGATCGTCGAATCCAGCGAGTTTGCGAACTTCGCGCAACTCAAGGCGATCATGAACGCCACCGACCGGGTCGGCGATTTCCACGTTTTCGACATCGGCGGCAACAAGTTTCGCGTGATAGCCGCGATTCACTTCAACCGGCAAATGCTGTTCGTCCGGCACGTGTTCACGCACGCCGAATACGATCAATGGAGCGCAAGGCAATGAACGCCCAACTCAAGAAACTCGCCATGCATTTCGCCGCGATCGAACGCGAGGTGCCGCTGCATCCGATCCGTACCGAGACCGAGTACGACGCCGCGGTTGCGGCGCTGAATCGGCTGCTCGACGCCGGCGCAGCGAGCGAGCGCCATCCGCTCGCCAACCTGGCCGCGACGCTGGGCGAGCTGATCGGCGATTACGACGATGCGCACTATCCGCTGCCCGATGTTTCCGGCACGGACATGCTCAAGTTCCTGATGCAGCAGCACGGCCTGAAACAGGGCGACTTGCCGGAGATCGGCACGCAGGGCGTGGTGTCGGAGATCATCAACGGCAAGCGCGAGATCAACCTGCGGCAGGTGAGGAAATTGAAGGAGCGGTTCGGGATCAGTGCGGATGCGTTTGCGTGAGGTGAGGATGGGGCGGGTGTTTGCAGGCTGGAGCATGCTGGGCCCATGAGCCAATCGAACCTGAACTACAAGGCGCTGCCGGTCTCCGAGCGCATCGAGCTGGTCGAGGACATCTGGGACAGCATTGCCGAAGAGACTCCCGCCTTGGCACTGTCCGCGGATGAGCTGGCCGAATTGCAGCGCCGTCTGGCGACGCATCGCGCCGACCCTGCAAGCGGCATTCCCTGGGAGCATGTGCGCACTGAATTGTTCAAGCCGGCATAGTTGCTGCGTGTGACCAAGAAGGCGGGGCGCGCTTCGCTTTTCCCATCCTGCGCGCCAGGATCGAAATGATGGGTTGCGCCCAGCAGGTCACTATCCTGCGCGCCAATTGGAGAAGTCGATGCGCGTTCACACACGGTCTGCAATTCTGATTCTCGTGACGGCACTATTGGGAGCATGCGCAACCGCGGGCGGCGTCCCTGCCTCACCCCAAAATCAATGACTCTGACCCCATTGATTTGACCCCATTGATTTTACTTTGCAGCTAATCCGACCTTCTCGATCCTCTCTGCTGCTTCTCTACGGGCACCCAGCAACCTCTGAATGGCAGGTCAGGCTGCACAAGTCGCCAAATTTCCCCGGATTCAACATCTCGGAACCAACGACCACCAAATATCTTGCCGGAACCATAGTCTGGATCGACAGCTTCTTCCAGCGCATGACCTTGCGCAACTTGTTGCTCGATGTAAGCAACGAATCGCACGTACTCACCAGGCGATTCAAACCCATGAATTTCTTCCCACATCGAAACGATCATCGCTGTATCCATTTCGGATCGACCTGCGGCATGTAGACCTGATTGAACCGCACCGGAAATCGTGGAGGCTCCAATTCTTGAGAGAATGGAGCCATGAACAATACGAAGGGGTTTTCTCCCGAAGTTCGCGAGCGTGCGGTTCGGATGGTCCTGGAACACCGCGGCGAGTACCCATCGCTGTGGGCAGCACCGAAAAACCAATAGACGATCAGCCTTCCACGTACTTGCAAGCGGATTTGTGCATGGCGTTCAAATCCCATCGTTGATCCGCATGCAATTCAACCAGCAGCCATTTTACTGCCGGATGAAGTAAATCCACCAAAGACCGCTTCAATGGCGCGATGGATTGATTCCCAATGCATTGCTGAAATAGGCAATCCATGCGTCGCGAAATGTCGCATAGTCGTAACCTGCTGCCGTGGCGCGCCCCTGCGCGGCCAGACGCACGCTACTCGCCGGATTGTGCACGGCATCGATCAGCATATCGGCGACGCGTTCAATTTGCGCGTAGGGCACGACGCGACAATTTTCATCGGGACGCATGTAGTGGCGGCCGCCGTATCCGTCGTAACCAATCACGGTGGCGCCCATGGCCATGGCTTCCAGCGGTACCAGGCCAAAGCCTTCGGCTGCGGACAGGGTCAGGAAGTAGCGCACGGCACCGATGCGCGCCAACAGCTCGGTTTGGGGGATTGCGCCACCAGTCAACGGCTCGGCAAAGGTGATGTGCGCGGAATGCCGTGAAACGATGTCGCGCAAGCGTTGCCAGGAATGCTCCCATGCTTCGGCAATGCCCTTGCGATACGGCAGTACCAGATGCGCGGGCCTTTGTTCCCATTCCGGCGCGAGGGGAAGCTTGTCCAGATCGATGAATGGTGCAATCACGGGCACATCGAGTGCGTACACCGCGCGCAGGTAATCGGCAACGAAATCACTGACTGCCACGTAGGCGTCCAGACGCCTGTCCAGCAATGGGTAGGTGTTGAAGCCTTGCACGTAACACAGCTTGAAGCCGGGCAGACGCCAGCCAAAGCACTGATTGGAAAAGCTCGGATTGACAATCAGGATATCGTCGTCGCGGATGTCGTGTTCCATCTGCTGCTGGCTGATCTGCGGCATGCGCGTGTCATACGCATGAATGCCGTGGTCGGCATGCTCGTCAGCGACGCTCACCGCAATGGCACGAATGCCGAAGTCGCGCTGCAGAATCCGGCCAACGTGATATGCCATCAAGGTGCCGCCGTTGGGCAGATAAGCACCAATGATGAATACGCGTTGGAATCGGTTGGGCGTGCGCATGCGGACTGGCGGATTAAGGCGTCTTTTGCGTTGCTGGTGCGCTGCCTTGCTTGCCTGCATTTGCGGGTTTTTCGGCCGGCGCGCTGTCGAAATCCATCAAGGCAATACGATCAAGCGCGTCGCGTGGCTGCGAACGCTGCACATTGGTGCGCCCAGGCGTGATGTTGGCAGGTGTGTGCGCCACTGGCTTGGGTTTGGCCTCAACCACTTTCGGTTTCTGCGGTGGCAGCAAACTCAACCCACCGACTGCGGCCAACCCGTTGCGCGAATCGACGGCGTAGATGCTGACAGCGGTGGCTTTTGCCATCGGCTTCAAGGCAAACACGGCGTTGCGCGCCTGATAATGGCGCGATTGCAGCGCCTTGCCGTCGGCGCCAATCCAGTCGACGTACACGTCGCCGCCAAAATCATGGGCAGGAACACGCACCAGCACTTTGCTGTCCCAACGATTGTCCTCCAGCATGAGCTGCAGTTTGTCTTTTGGGCGCGCCAGAATCAGCGCCGGATCGCCAAGCAAATTATACATTTCCACAAAATCATGATCGGCGATGGTTGCCTTGGTGGCGACAATGGCGTCGCCAATGGTTCGCCCGGGAGTCAACAACTGGTCAATCAGGTGCTTCGAATACGTCGGGTTCGGCGAGTTCTTCCAGGATGCCGCAAACACCGCCACCGCGCCCTTGTCTGCCTCACGCAGGAATTTTTCGCCAATGGAGTCGTCGGTGGGGTTGTCGAAGGGTGCCGAAAAGCAAGTCATGGCCAGCACCATGGGATAGCGTCCGGCGTTGGTCAGTTTGCCGACGTCAGCCAGCGAAAACAAATCGCCCATCGGGCCGACCCGCCAGATGTACGAGCCACCATGTCCGAGAAAGTGCACCAACAGGTTGCCGGCGTCCAGATCATTGCGCAAGGCAGTGCGCGCCTGCTCATAATGCTCCTTGCTGCGGTCGTTGAAGTTGGTATACAGACTGGTGGTGGCGAAGCCTTCGCGATCCAG
Organism: Rudaea sp.; assembly: GCA_035703725.1. Taxonomy (GTDB): domain Bacteria; phylum Pseudomonadota; class Gammaproteobacteria; order Xanthomonadales; family Rhodanobacteraceae; genus Rudaea. The sequence goes on along the minus strand of DASSXQ010000198.1, from coordinate 7,740 downwards.
ACTCTGCGCCAAATTGTCCGACGCGCCTTTGAATGAAGCGACTTCGCTGGTACTGATGAAGGTGACATCGCGCCGCCACGGTCCTGGCGCGGGATTGGTCATGTAGGCAAGCGTCTTGTCGACGATCGCGCTGACCTGCGCCGGCGTAACCACCGGGAATCGACCGACCGCCAAGGTCGGATGGAAGTCGCCGGGCTTGAGATCAACGAAACCGTTGTCGCTTGCCGCCTGACCTTCGGCGGTCGGGTATTGCCAGGTTGGAATCAAGTTGCGCGTCGGCACGGTGTTGTCGGACGGTGCATAGGCGAAACTATCCATCCCGCCAAACCCGTCGCCATGCAGAATTTGCGCGGTTGGCGGGTCGGGTGTCATCAAATACGAAGCGCCACTCAAGCGACCATTGCGATCGTCGTGATGAATTTCCGTGCTGGCATCGCCAACGAGCAGCAGATAGCGCGGTTTGACCCTCCAGTGCGCGGTGCCCCATGCGACCAGATCGCGTATCGCGCGGGGGTGGGCGATGCCGCCGTTGAACTGGTCGTACACGTCGTCAACATCGAGCGTCTCCACGCGCAGCCCATGCGCACGATGGTATTGCGCCAACGGTTTCACCGCATCGAGCAGGCTTGGATGGGCAACGATCAGATAATCGAAACCTTCGCCGGGATTGCGCAGGTCGCTGGCGGTCACGGCGCGCACCAGCGTTGGCGACGCGACGTGTCCGTCAACAAACGGATACAACTGCACATCGCGTTGCGCGCCGGCCGCGCGATAACGTCCATCGCGCAGCAACGTCAATGGACGATAAACGCCGTCGGTGGCATACAGTTCCGGCGTCCCCGGGCCGTGGTAATCGAGCTGGATCGGCGCATCCGAAGCGGCCGAAAATGGCGCCGCATCGGCATCCAGATTGCCCTGAATGGCGTAGCTCACACGCAGCCAGTTGACCATTACCACGTCGACGATAAATCCGGTTTTGTCGTCCGGCGCGTTGCGTCGCGGCACGCTCAGCTCAAGCCGGTTGCTTTTTGGCTTGAGCAATCCGCGCGGAATCATCAGAACCTTTTTGAACTCGGCGCGCCCATCCCACTTCAGCGCCTGCAGTCGCGTTCCATTCAGATCGACGACAACCTGATGATCGGGCGGCTTGGATTTTCCCTTTGCTGCAAGGACATTGGAAACACCGCGCAGATTCAAGGTCAACGTTGCCTCGGCATTGTTTGAACGCGCCACGACATCGGCGGCATCGAACGAGGTAGCGAACGGCTTGGCGTCAATGGGCGTCATCTTGGCCCATTGCCACACATCGGGCTCATCGCCGGGTTTCATCTCGTTGCTGCTCAATCGCAGCATCAGGTTTTCCTGCTCCAGATGCACATTGCGACGCAATTCGGCTGGTCTTGCACCTGGCGTGGCAGCGCGTTGGGTCATGCGCGCATGGGTGCCGGGCGTCGCGCCAAGCAGATACACGTTGACCGTCGAATACGGGTCGTACCAGCTTGACGGCCCATGCAACGCCTGCCCAACCCATTCAATGCGCGCGCCCGCGCCAAACACCCCGTTGTTGTCGCCAATCACGCGGATCGGAACTTCTGTGTCGCGGTTGCTCAAGACCAGATCGGCGCTGCGGCAGTCTTTCAGTTGCGGTTGCGCGGCGATGATCGCGGCAAAATCCAGCGCGTAGACGCCGGAATTCTTCACCTCGATATGCAAGCGGCCGGAACAAGCCCAGACATCGACCGAGGCCAAAAGCATGAGTGCAATCAAAATTAACGGGCCAGGCCGTCGTGGATGCTGAAACATGATGATTCAATCGGGTAAGGCCGCCATCAGCATGTTCGGAGGCGACGTAAATGGAAATTTTGCCCAGTATATCGAACCTGTGCGACACCGCGGGCAATCGCACGCCCCTTGCGGGAAAACGCGACCCGGACGCCCCCGTGTCGTCGATGGTTGCCGATTGATCCACATCAAGTGGTTGCCCGCGCAACCCGCCTATTCTTGAACGGTCCCGACCTGCTTTCGACATCGAATTTCCACCATCGCAATCGCACCCATTCCCGATCTGCTTCACGCGGCTTCACCCATTGCTGCCATGAACCCTGTGCCGGCCTCAACCATCGAACACCGCGATCACGCGCTTGACGCGTGCTTTCTCGGACCGTATGGCGAAAACGACAGCTTGCTGGAAAAGCTGCTGGTGGAGTTTCTGCGCGATCATGTCTATTGGCGGCGCAATTTCCATCCGGAAGATCCGCCCGCCATCACGACGGCGGCGGCACGCCATCCGGATTATCTGGAACTTGAATCGCGCATGCGCGGCGAGCTGCATCGGTTGTCGGCGGCACTGAAGAAGTCGGTGCCGTTCCATAGCCCGCGTTACATGGGGCACATGGTCTCGGATTTGTTGCTGCCGGGACTGGCCGCACAAATCCTGACTCTGCCTTACAACCCGAACAACGTCAGCGAAGACGCTGCGCCGGTTACCGTGGACATGGAAGTCAACGTCGGCCTGCAATTGGCGCGCATGGTTGGCTATCCCGGCGATCCGGCCCAGCCGGCCTGCGCCTTTGGTCATCTGACATCGGGTGGATCGGTGGCCAACTATCAGGCGCTGCGGTTGGCCTTGGCGCTGAAAAGCTTTCCCGTTGCCTTGCGCGCCGCAAACGTGCCGGACTTGAAACCGCCCGAGGACGACTGGACTGCCTTCAACATGGCCAGTGCGGATGTCATCGGATTGTTGCAGCAATGGCAGCTTTGGCTGGATGCGCAGCCCGCGAACCTGCGCAGGCAATGGCGCAAACGGGTACTTGACGAGTGCATCGAGCATCGCGGTCTCGCGCAATTTTTCGCCCTGCACGCGACCTTGAAAGTACCGCTGGTGCTGGCGCCAACCACGGCCCATTACTCGTGGAGCAAAGGCGTCAAATTGCTCGGCCTGGGCCGCGACCAATTGCGCCTGTTGCCAACCCGGAGCATGCGCCTTGACCCGCACACGCTGGATGAAACCATTGGCCAATGCATCCGCGAACGCCAACCAATATTGATGTGCGTGGCGGTATTGGGCAGCACGGAATATGGCACGGTCGATCCAGTCGATGCGGTGTTGGATGCGCGAACCATCGCGCGCACGCAAGGATTGGATTTTTCCGTGCACGTGGATGCGGCCTGGGGCGGCTATCTGGCGACGTTGTTTCGCAACGAAGATGGAACCTTGCGTTCGCGCGAAGCCATGCTCGACGAATATCGGAACTTTCCCGGTGCAGCAGTACACGCCGCGTTTGCCGCTGTCGCGCAGACGGATTCAATCACCATCGATCCGCACAAAATGGGCTACTTGCCGTTTGGCGCGGGAGCCTTCGTATGCCGCGATCATCGCGCCATGGCGTTGTTGGCCGAGCGCGCCGATTACGTTTTCCATGCGGCAACACCGGCAAATTACATGGCCCGCTACCGCAGTCTCGGCCAGTTTATCGTGGAGGGTTCCAAATCCGGTGCCGCTGCCGCCGCAGCATATGTGACGCACAAGGTATTGCCGCTTGATCATCGCCATTTCGGTCGGGTTTTGAGACAAACCGTGCGATCGGCGGAATTATTTGTCGCCGCGGCGCGCCAATTCGCGCTGACCATGGCCGACCGCGTGCATGTGTTTTTGCCTTTCGCCGTCGATACCAATCTTGTCGGCGTCGCACTGAACCCGTGCGGCAACGTCAACGTGGCGGCGGCCAACGCCTACGTGCGCGCCTTGCACGACGTGTTGCGCATCGATCCGGCGCATCCATTGCAGAACAAGGAATTCTTCGGCTCGATGACCAGCCTGCAACCGCGGATGCTGGGGCAAGCCGAAACCCGGCGCATTTTCGATGCGCTGGGCCTGGATCCGGCCAGCATCGGTGAGGGCGAAGACAGCGACAATTTGCTGGTGCTGCGCCACACACTGATGAACCCTTACGTGATTGACCACGAAAGCGGCATCAACTACATCGATCGCTATTTCGGGTTTCTGGCCCGACATCTGCGATCGTTGCCTGGCATCGTGCCGAGCACAGCGCCAGGACCGGACGCACGAATCGGATGATCGCCACGCAACCTGCCGCGTGGATTGATCGAAATTCCGCCGCACCGGCGCGCTGTCCGGCGAAGCCATGCTGAGCGCAAGGACAAAGACATGACGACACCGCATCTCGAAGCCAAACCGGACATGATCGCCGACACGGTGTTGTTTCCCGGCGACCCCCTGCGCGCGCGACATATCGCCGGCGAATTTCTCGCCGATGCACGTGAAGTAAATTCACGGCGCAACATGCTCGGTTACACCGGCCATTATCGCGGACTTCGCGTGTCGGTCATGGGCAGCGGCATGGGGATTCCATCGTGCGCAATCTACGCCACCGAATTGGCCCGGGTGTTTGGCGTGCGCCGCATCGTGCGCGTTGGAACCTGTGGCGGTGTCGGCGACATCGAACTGGGCGACTTGCTGCTGGCACAGGCGGCGTCCACCGATTCCAATTTCAATCGTCTGCATTTTGGCGGAAATGATTTTGCTGCCTGTGCCAGCTTCGAGCTGATGCGCCATGTCATCGATCAAGCAGCCGCACAACACATCGCGTTGCGCATCGGCAGCGTGTTCAGCACCGACTGCTTCCACAACCCCGATCCAGAGTTGAACGCGCGACTGCTGCTGCATCGAATCCAGGGTGTCGAGATGGAATCGGCGGGGCTTTACGGCGTGGCCGCGCGCGAGGGCTTCCTGGCGCTTTCAGTACTCACGGTCAGCGATCATCTGCAACACGATACACACATGCCGGCAGTCCAGCGCGAACAGGGACTGTCGCGAATGACGGCGCTGGTGCTCGACAGTCTGCTGGCGCAGTCGGCATGATGATGCCAATGCGTGGGTAGCGGTGTAACGCAGTCGGCAAATCGGAAAGCTCGAAATTCAGATCAGCAACGCCACCGCCTTGATTTGCGCCCATACCGCCAGGCCTTCACGCAGTTGCAGACGCAGCGCCGATTGCTGCGATACACGCGCCAACATTTGCGCATTGCCGGCGTGCAGTTGCAATTGCAATTGCCCGCTGGACAGCGGCATGATCGATTTGACCGTCGTCGCCACGATATTCAATACGCTTGTATCGGCATGTTTGCTCAAGGCCACGCTGACATCGCGCGCCTGCACGCGCAAACGCACCCGAGTGCCGGGTGGCGGCGCGCGACCGTGTGCGTAAAGGATGCCGGCAGGTGACTGCAACGTCAGCAAACCGTGATCGTCGGAAGCGACAACGCTGGCCTCAATCACCGCCGCGGCGTCGTCACGCAATGCCAACGGAAGATCCGCACGATTGAGCACCTCCAGCGCCGGCCCGTCAATGCGCACCTTGCCCGCATCGAGCAATACCAGATGATCGGCCAGGCGCGCGGCTTCGTCTACCGAGTGGGTCACATACAACACCGGGATATTGGCTTCACGTCGAATTGTCTCCAGACATGGAAGTATCTCGGCGCGCCGCTGCGCATCGAGTGCGCTCAGCGGCTCGTCCATCAACAGCCAACGCGGACGACACACCAGCGCGCGGCCCAGCGCGACGCGTTGGCGTTCGCCGCCAGACAAGGTCAGCGGTGATCGCGCCAGCAGTGGAGCCAGCGCGAGCTTTTCGATCCAGCCGCCCAAGACATCAGTCGTGGCACCTGAACGGCGCCAGCCAAAACGCAGATTGTCGCGCACGGACAAATGCGGCAACAACGCCGCGTGTTGAAAGACGACGCCAACGTCCCGCCGATGTGGCGGCAACCGCATGTGTGCATCCTGCCAGATGGTATCGCCGATGCGCACGCATCCGTGCGCCGCGGGCTCGAGCCCCGCAATGGCGCGCAGCAAGGTGCTCTTGCCGCTGCCGGACGGACCGAATACAACGCTCATGCCGCGCGCGGGCAGGGTCAGCGCCACGTCCAACGCGAATTGCGCGCGTTGCAGTTGCACACGCAGCCCGATGTTGTCGTTGGCGTCAGTCATGCGCAATGACCGTGCGCCGACCCAACCACTGCATGATCAACAGCATGCCGAACGAAAATATCAACAATCCGGCGGCCAGGCGATGCGCATCGCCGTAGGCCATGGCTTCGACCTGGTCGTAAAGCAATACCGACAGAACACGCGTTTGGCCGTCTATATTGCCACCGACCATGAGCACCACGCCAAACTCTCCGACCGTATGCGCGAAGCCGAACAGTGTTGCCGTCACCAGCGCCGGCCGCGACAGCGGCAATACCACGCTGAAAAACCGATCCAGCGGTGTCGCGCGCAAGGTGGCCGCAGCTTCCAGCACGCCGCGATCGATCGCGGCAAATCCGGATTGCAACGGATGCACCACGAACGGCATCGAATACAACACCGACGCGACAACCAATCCGGGAAACGTGAATGCCAGCGTGCCCAATCCAAGTGCCGTGGTGAATTGGCCAAGCGGTCCGTGCGGGCCCATGCCGAACAGCAGGTAAAAACCCAGCACCGTGGGCGGCAATACCATCGGCAATCCGACGATGGCTCCGACGGGAATGCGCCAGCGCGAACGGGTGCGCGCCAACCACCACGCCAGCGGCATGCCCAGCAGCAACAAGATCACGGTGGTAAGCCCGGCAAGCTCGAGGGTAACCACAATGGCGGCGAAGACGGGATTCATGCCAGTCGCTGCAATACGCAATCAACGATAGCCATGCGCAATGATGATGCGTCGCGCCGGCTGACTGTGCAGATATTTCAGGAATCCGATGGCAGCCACGTTGTCGCTGCCCCGCTTGAGCAGCACAGCCGTCTGCACGATTGGCGCGTACCAATCGGCGGGAATCAGCCAGTATCCACCGCCCACCTGACGATTGGATTCCATCACCAATGAAAGCGGCAGCAACCCGGCTTCGGCATTGCCACTCATCACGAACTGCGTGGCCTGGCCGACATTTTCGCCGTAAACCAGATTTGGCTTGAGTGCGTCCCAGCGACCGATATGCTGCAAGGCTTCGCGCGCCGCGGCGCCATAAGGTGCCAACTCGGGATTGGCAATGGCAAACTTGTGGAAATCATGATGAAGCAGCGTGTTCTCGCCTTGCGTGGCCAGGGTCGCATCGCGGCTCCACAACACCAGTTTGCCGGTGGCGTAATTGAACAACGAAATTTGTACTGCCAGGTTTTCTGCGACCAGGCGCTGCGGCGTCGTGTTGTCGGCGGCCAGCAAAATGTCGAAGGGCGCGCCGTTGCGAATCTGTGCGTACAGCTTGCCCGTTGAGGCCGCACTGATGTCGATGCGGTTGCCGCTTCGCTGCGTGTATTGGGTTGCCAACCGTTGCGCTACCCGCGTGAAATTGGCTGCCACGGCAACACGTGCTTGGGGTACCGATTCCGCGCCAACCCCGGTACAGCTCGCCGTCAGCGCAATGGCGCTTGCGAAAATCAGCGCACTAGATGCCATGCGTGAAAACACCATCCCGACTTCCTCTTGTTGCAGCAATCAAGGCTTGAACCCGACGACATCAACAACGTTGCGTCCCCGCGAAGTGACTAGAGTATCGCAGCACACGCCGGAGCGACGATTCCGGTTCCGCGTCTGCCCATAATGTCGGTGGCAAGGGCAAGATCAAGATCAAGATCAAGAGCGCCCCCTTCCGCCTTCGGCACCTTCCCCCGCTGCGCGGAGGAAGGGAAGATAGTCGTGCTGCTCGGAGGAAGGGAAGACAATCGCGCTGCGC
>DASSXQ010000166.1:0-29208 GCA_035703725.1 Rudaea sp. | reverse complement strand
CGATGCCGGCAGCGCACGCACCACCGTTGCCGCTGGCCAATCAACGCAATCTGTCCAATGCCAAAGGTGATCGCGCCAGCAGCATTCCACCCACGTACGTTCCGCCGAGCATGGCGCACGGCGCGATCGACTGGAGCCGCGCGCAACAGCAGTTGCAGATTGATCCGGCGCAACTTGCCAGGCAGGTACATATCGCGCCCGTATTCGAGAATGGCAAGATTGCCGGCGCGCGCCTGTCCGGTGGCGGCCGGGTTGCCGAGCTCATGCAGCAGGCCGGATTGAAACCGACTGACCTGATTACGGCCGTCAATGGAACCTCGTTGTCGAGCCTGTCGAATCCGCAGGAATTGATGGACAATCTCAAGGACGCGTCCAGTTTGCAGGTAACCGTGATGCGCGACGGCAAGCCGGCAACGTTGAGCTTGAATCTGCACTAACCGCACATTGCATTTGTAGAGAACTATACAATGATTCGTTTTTGCCTTGCCGTTGCTCTTGCCTGTCTTGCGTTGCCGGTTTTTGCGCAGCCGCATCCCGCGCCCGCCACGCACACCGTCGACAATTCCGGCCTGCATACGCTGAATTTGAAAGACGCCGATATCCAGACGCTGATTGCCACGGTTTCGGAAATCACCGGCAAGAACTTCATCATCGGCCCCAACGTGCAAGGCAAAGTCACGGTCATTTCGGCCAAGCCGATGAGACCCGATGAAATCTACGATGTGTTTTTGTCGGTATTGCGCGTGCATGGTTATGCGGCGATCAACTCGGGCAGCATGGTCAAGATCGTGCCCGAAGCGATGGCCCAGCAGGACGGGTCCGGTGGCTTGAACGGCAAGCATGCGCACGAGCCGGACCAATTGGTTACCCAGATCATTCCGGTACAGCACGTGTCGGCCACGCAACTGGTGCCGATCTTGCGCCCGCTGATGCCGCAAGGCGCGCAGTTGATCGCGCATCCGGCATCGAACTCGCTGGTGATTTCCGACCGCGCCGGCAATGTCGAGCGCATGGTCAGCATCATCCATCGCATTGATACTGTGTCGGATGCCGGGGTGGAGATGATCCCGTTGCAGCACGCCAGTGCTGCCGAACTGGCACGCACGCTGACCCAACTGGCCGACACAAAAGGGGCTGATGCTGCGGATCAACCACGTGTGTTTGCCGACGAACGAACCAACTCGATTTTGTTGTCCGGCGGCAAGAGTGGGCGCTTGCGCATGCGTGCCTTGATTGCGCATCTGGATACACCGGTTGGCAACGGAGGCGATACCCAGGTTATTTACCTCAACTACGCCAGCGCAAAAGATCTGGTGCCGATCCTGCAAGGGGTGGCCGCTACGTTGACGGGGGATGTACCGCCGGGCAAGGGCGTGGCGGGTGCGGCAGCCGCTGCCGGCGGCGGGGCATCGACTGCCACGATCCAGGCGCACGAAGGCGACAACGCCTTGGTCATCAGCGCGCCACCCGCGGTATTTCGTTCGCTCGCTTCGGTGGTGCGTCAACTCGACATTCGCCGCGCACAAGTATTGATCGAAGCCGTTATCGCCGAAGTGTCAAACGAAACGGCCAACGAATTGGGTGTGCAATGGCAATTGCCGTTTGGCGACAGCAATCACGTGATTGGCGGAACCAACTTCACCGGCCCATCGGCAGGCAACAATATTTTCACTGTGGCGGCTGGTTTGAATAATGCGGACGGGCCAATCAGCACGCTCGGCAATGGTTTCAACCTGGGTTATCTCGATACGATTTCAATCAACGGTACCAAGCTGTTCAGTCTTGGTGCGCTGGTGTCCGCATTGCGTAGCGACGGCAAAAACAATGTGCTGTCCACGCCATCGATCATGACGCTGGACAATCAGGAAGCCATGATCAAGGTCGCGCAGGAAGTACCGTTCGTTACCGGCTCGTACACCACCAACACCGGCTCGACACAAGGCAGCACCAGCGGCATCGGCAATCCGTTCCAGACCATTCAACGCAAGGACGTGGGCCTGACCTTGACGGTTACTCCGCACGTCAATTCCGGCGATGCGGTGCGTCTGGAGATTCATCAGGAAGTCTCCAACCTGCTGCCGCCGGTGCAAGGCGCGGTGGATCTGGTCACCAACAAGCGCGAACTGAAAACCACGGTGATGGTCAAGGACGATTCGCTGCTGGTACTCGGAGGGCTGATTTCCGACAACGCCAAGGACAGCGTGCAGAAAGTGCCGGCGCTGGGCGATATTCCACTGATCGGCAACCTGTTTCGCTATCGCAGCAACGACCATCTGAAACAGAACCTGATGGTGTTCCTGCATCCGAAAATTTTGCGCGATGCGGCCACCGAGGCATCAGTGTCGCAGGAAAAATACAATTTCCTGCGCACCGAGCAATTGCAGATGCGCGAGAACCGCGAGACCATCACCCCGCGCGGGCAGCAGCCGATGTTGCCCGAAGTGCACGACTTTCTCGCCAGCCCCGCGCTCGACGTCTCGCCCAAGGATGTTCGTGGCGGCAACAAGCATTGAATCGCGCAATGACGACAGCGCCATCCAAATCATCGGTGCGGCCGCCGCGGCCGAGTTTCGGATTCGCCCGGCGTAACGGCGCCACGCTCACCGGCTGGCGCGACGATGCGGCCGAAGTTGCATGGCGTGAAGGCGTCAGGCCCGAGGTTCTTGCCGAGCTTCGACGTTACCTCGGCGCGCCGTTGAAGCTCACGCGTTTTGATGCGACCGGTTACGAACGCCTGCTGCGTACGCTTTACGAGCAAGGTGACGACGCGCGCGCCATGGTTGCGGATTTCGACGACGACATGGACCTGAAAACCCTCGCCGACGAATTGCCCGAACCCGAAGACTTGCTCGAATCCGAAGACGACGCGCCAATCATCCGTCTGATCAACGCGCTGCTGACCGAAGCCGTCAAGGAAGGCGCATCGGACATTCACATCGAACCATTCGAAAACCGCCTGCTCGTGCGATTCCGCATCGACGGCGTGCTGCGCGAAGTGCTCAGTCCGCAAAAGGCCATCGCCAATGCCGTGGTGTCGCGCATCAAGGTGATGGCGAAACTCGATATCGCCGAAAAGCGACTGCCGCAGGATGGACGCATCAGCCTGCGCATTGCCGGGCGTCCGGTCGATGTGCGTGTGTCCACCATTCCTGCCGGTCACGGCGAACGCGTGGTGTTGCGCCTGCTCGACAAGCAGGCGGGCAAGCTCGATCTGGCCCAACTGGGCATGGCGCCGGCGACGCTGGCGACGCTGGCCGAAACCATTGAGCGTCCGCACGGCATCTTTCTCGTCACCGGCCCGACCGGCTCGGGCAAGACCACCACGCTGTACGCCTCGCTGCTGCGCCTGAACGATTCAAGCCGCAACATCATGACGGTGGAAGATCCAATCGAGTATTACATCGACGGTGTGGGTCAGACCCAGGTCAACACCAAAGTCGAGATGACTTTCGCGCGCGGACTGCGCGCCATCCTGCGCCAGGATCCGGACGTGGTCATGATCGGCGAAATCCGCGATCTGGAAACCGCGCAGATTGCCGTGCAGGCCTCGCTCACCGGACACCTCGTATTGTCCACGCTGCACACGAATTCTGCCGTCGGCGCGATTGCACGCCTGCGCGACATGGGAGTGGAGCCGTTCCTGTTGTCGTCGAGCCTGATCGGCCTGCTCGCCCAACGCCTGGTGCGCGTGCTCGATCCGGCCGCGCGCGAAATGTACAGCGCCACACCGCGCGAACTGGCCGCGTTCGGCAAACCCGCCGATACGCGCGCAAATCTGTATCGTCCCGGCGCGCAAACCGCAGCCCGCCACGCTGGCTATCGCGGCCGCAGCGGCATCTACGAATTCGTCCCCGTCGACGAAGAAATGCGCCGCCTGATCCACGCCAACGCCGCCGAAGTGGAACTCGAACATCATGCCCGCACGCGCACCCCCAGCATCCTCGCCGACGGCTGGGACAAATGCATCGCCGGCATCACCTCGGCCGACGAAGTGTTGCGGGTAACGCGCGAGGAGTGAGACGCGCACCGATTATTCATCGTTCGGCGCAGGTACGCTGCGGCACGCTGTGCACTGGATCCCGTGCATCGGAGGTCAGCGACATGAAGACACGCGCACCTGACCCGTCCGGCCTGCAGGTTTCCGAGCTTGGCCTGGGGTGCAACCATTTCGGTTGGCGCATCGACGAAGCAGCCACGGGCAACGTGGTGCATGCGGCGCTCGATGCCGGCATCAACGTTTTCGACACCGCCGATTCCTGCGTCTCCACAATGATGAGCAAGGGGTTTCACGTAGCCGATCAAGCTGCAAATGCAGCAAAAACGGTAGTGCCACTTGAAACGATCTTCGCCAGGTCAGGATCGTGAGTGGCAGAAACTTTGGATGGCGAAATTGAGCTGTCGCGATCAACGAGAGCGCAATCACCGCTTGGCGTTACGCCGTCCACGCTGCCGGATTCACGCCTCCGGATGCCGCGCCATCCATGCAAGCAGAGCCTTGTCATAGGCCGCCAATTCCTCGGCGTACGCATCGAACACGCACGGATCGCAACCCGTCTCGCAGCAGTCGCAAGGCAACGGTTTTTCGGGTGGTTGGGGGCGCGGATCAGAGCGTTCCATCACGCGGCAAGTTTAGCAGCCCCGATGTATGCCGGCGCGCCGAATTGTCGCCGTCACCGTGGGCATTGCCGCTGACAACACGCGGCAACGCGAAATTTGCCAGCGCAGGCGGGTTTGCCGGGACGCGGCAATGCGGTCCGCGCCTGAAAAGCGATGGTTGCAGTGACCAAGTTGCAATGACAATGTTTTATTCCAGTGCGGCATTGAGGCAAGGCCATATCCTGTGCTGCCACACGTCGCGTGTTCCCGATTTCCGGCGCGAGATACCGATCATCGAAGTCAACCTGATAACCTTTGCCAGCCAAACGCGCCATTGTCCCGACCGTAACCGGAGTACGACGTCATCATGCAAGTCAGGGAAAGCACCATCGAGCAGGAGTTGATCGACAAGCTCGGTGAGTTGAAGTACACCCTGCGCCCGGATATCCGCGACCGCGCCGCGTTGGAGGCCAATTTCCGCCAGCACTTCCAGTCACTCAACCGCGTCACGCTCACCGACGCCGAATTCGCCCGCCTGCTGGAAGAGATCGTCACGCCCGACGTCTTCGCCGCCGCCCACACGCTGCGCCACCGCAACGCCTTCACCCGCGACGACGGCACGCCGCTGAACTACACGCTGGTCAACATCACCGACTGGTGCAAGAACACCTTCGAGGTCGCCAGCCAGTTGCGCATCAACACCGACTACAGCCACCACCGTTACGACGTGATCCTGCTGATCAACGGCGTGCCGGTGGTGCAGATCGAGCTGAAGACGCTGGGCATCAACCCGCGTCGCGCGCTCGAACAGATCGTCGAGTACAAGAACGATCCCGGCAACGGCTACACCCGCACGCTGCTGTGCTTCATCCAGCTGTTCGTGGTCAGCAACCGCGACAACACCGTCTATTTCGCCAACAACAACGCCCGGCATTTCTCCTTCAACGCGGACGAGCGCTACCTGCCGGTGTACGAATACGCCGCGCCGGACAACCGCAAGATCACGGGGCTGGACGCCTTCGCCGAGGCGTTCCTGGCCAAGTGCACGCTGGGTCAGATGATCAGCCGGTACATGGTGCTGGTGGCCAGCGAGCAGAAGCTGCTGATGATGCGGCCGTACCAGATTTACGCGGTCGAGAATATCGTCAAATGCATCTACGAGAACCGGGGCAACGGCTACGTCTGGCACACCACCGGCAGCGGCAAGACGCTCACCAGCTTCAAGGCCTCCACCTTGCTCAAGGCCAACCCGGCCATCGAGAAGTGCCTGTTCGTGGTCGACCGCAAGGACCTGGATCGCCAGACCCGCGAGGAGTTCAACCGTTTCCAGGAAGGTTGCGTCGAGGAGAACACCAACACCGGCGCGCTGGTGCGGCGCATGTTGTCCGACGATGCCGCCGACAAGGTCATCGTCTGCACCATCCAGAAGCTGGGCCTGGCGCTGGACGGCGCCAGCACGCGCAACCTGAGCCGCGAGAAGCGCGGCCTCATCAGTCATGCCGAGCAGCTGGAAGCCCTGCGCGACAAGCGCATCGTCTTCATCTTCGACGAATGCCACCGCTCGCAGTTCGGCGAGAACCACCAGGCCATCAAGGCGTTCTTCCCCAACGCCCAGCTGTTCGGCTTCACCGGCACGCCCATCTTCGAGCAGAACGCCAGCTACAAGCGCATCGAGGGCGAAGAACAGACGCTCAAGACCACGCAAGACCTGTTCCAGCAGTCCCTGCACGAATACACCATCACCCACGCCATCGAGGACAAGAACGTCCTGCGTTTCCACGTGGACTACTTCAAGCCCGACGGCAAGACCGATGCCGGCAAGAGCGGGGTCAAGCCCGGCGAGCCGCTGGCCAAGCGCGCCGTGGTCGAGGCCATCCTGGCCCGGCACGACACCGCCACCGGCGGGCGCCGCTTCAACGCGCTGCTGGCCACCGCATCGATCAACGACGCCATCGAGTACGTCGAGCTGTTCAAGATCACGCAGGCCGAAAAGCAGCAGGCCGATTCCGATTACGTGCCGCTCAACATCGCCGCGGTGTTCTCCCCGCCCGCCGACGTCAGCGCCGACGTGAAGCAGCTGCAGGAAGACCTGCCGCAGGAGCAGGCCGACAACAGGAAGAATCCCGAAGAAAAGAAGGCGGCGCTGGCGGCCATCATTGCCGACTACAACGCCGCGTTCGGCACCAACCACCGCATCGAGGAATTCGACGGCTACTACCAGGACGTCCAGCAGCGCATCAAGGACCAGCAATGGCCCGAAGCCGATCTGCGCAAGGCGAATCCGAGTGCAGCGCAGCACAAGATCGACATCACCATCGTGGTGGACATGCTGCTCACCGGCTTCGACAGCAAGTACCTCAACACCCTGTACGTGGACAAGAACCTCAAACACCACGGCCTGATCCAGGCGTTCAGCCGCACCAACCGCGTGCTCAACGACACGAAACCGTATGGCAACATCCTCGACTTCCGCGGCCAGCAGAAGGAAGTGGATGCCGCCATCGCCCTGTTCTCCGGCGTCAAGGCCGAGCAGGCGCGCACCATCTGGCTGGTGGACACCGCGCCGGTGGTGATCGAGAAGCTCAAGGAAGCCCGCGACCAGCTCGACAGCTTCATGGCCTCGCAGGGCCTCAGCGGCAAGCCGGACGACATTGCCAACCTCAAGGGCGATGCTGCCCGCGCCGGCTTCGTCGAGCGCTTCAAGCAGGTGCAGAAGCTGAAAGTGCAGCTGGACCAGTACACCGACCTCACGCCCGAACAGGCGCAGCAGATCGACCAGGTGCTGCCGCGCGACGAGCTCAACGCCTTCCGCGGCGCCTACCTCGAAACCGCGCAGCGCCTGCGCGCGCAGCAGGCCAAGCCGGGCGAGAAGAAGAACGATGATGTCGACCAGCTCGACTTCGAGTTCGTGCTGTTCGCGTCCAGCACCATCGACTACGACTACATTATGAAACTGGCGGCCGACATCTCCATGAAGCCGGCCGGCAAGGCCAGCATGAGCCGCGAGCAGCTGGTCGGCCTGATTGCCGGCGATGCCAAGTTCATCGACGAGCGCGAAGACATCAGCGAGTACGTGAGCGGCCTCAAGGCCGGCGCTGGCCTGGACGAGACCGCGATCCGCGCCGGTTACGAAACCTTCAAGCAGGACAAGGCAGCCCGCGCGCTGGCCACCGTGGCAGACACGCACAGCCTGCCGGTCGCCCGCCTGCAGGCCTTCGTCGAAGCCGTGCTGGCCCGACGCATCTTCGACGGTGAGGCGCTGACCGAACTTCTGGCGCCGCTGGAACTGGGCTGGAAGGCGCGCGCGCAGAAGGAGGAGGCGTTGATGGCTGAGCTGATTCCGCTGCTGCGCAAGCGGGCCGGCGGGCGCGAGATTGCCGGGCTGAAAGCTTGGGAGGACGCGCGGTGATGGCGAAGCAGGGTTCGAAGGCGGTGATGCCGAGGCTGCGGTTTCCGGAGTTTCGCGGAGCACCAGAATGGGCGCTTGGCAAGGCGAGCGACATTGTAGATGTACTGCAAGGCTACGGCTTTCCTGAAAAATTCCAAGGGGACAAGGAAGGCGAGTTTCCGTTCTATAAGGTGAGCGACATCTCCGCTTGCGTTGATGCCGGAGGCGTTTTTCTTACTGATGCGAACAATCACATCGATAGCGACACAATGGTGGAGCTTCGAGCAAAGCCAATGCCCGTTGATGCAACCGTATTCGCAAAGATCGGTGAAGCCATTCGATCGAACAAGCGAGCGATCACTACACGACCTTGTGTCGTCGACAACAATGCAGCTGGCGTCAAGGCGATTGCGGGTCTTGCTAAGGATCGTTTTGTTTACTACCTGTGGTGCCAAGTCCCTCTAATTGACTACGCGGGAGGGGTAGTTCCGGCAGTTAACAAATCGGCCATTGAACAGATTCCGGTCGCCTATCCGCAACTTGCTGAACAACAAAAAATCGCCGACTGCCTGACGTCGCTGGACGAGGTGATTGCCGCGCAGGGGCGCAAAGTGGAGGCGTTGAAGGCGCACAAGCGCGGCCTGATGCAGCAGCTTTTCCCCCGCGAAGACGAAACCTACCCCCGCCTTCGCTTCCCCGAGTTCCGCAACGAAGTTGTGTGGCAGAAGAAGCGTCTTGAAGACGTCGCTGCACAAGGACTCACAAACGGAATCTTCAACAATACGAAAACGGATGCCGGTCCATACAGACTGATCAATGTGAGCGAAATGTACCTTCCGAATCCGCTGGTCGAAACGGATCTCGCATTTGCGCAAGCGCCTAAAGACGAAGCCGAGAAGAAGCTTGTCTGCTACGGCGACGTGTTTTTTACGCGATCGTCCTTGGTTCGAGAAGGAATTGCGTATTCGAATATCTATCTCGGGAGTGATCAGAAGACGACCTTTGATGGTCATGTCATCCGTTTGAGGCCGAATGTCAGAATCGTGAAGCCGCTGTTCCTCCACTATGCGCTGAAATCCAGCAATGTTCGCTCGCTGCTCGTCTCGAAGTCGAAAACTGCAACGATGACCACAATCGGTCAGAGCGACGTAGCGGAAACGATGCTTTCGGTTCCCCATCTCGCGGAGCAGGAGCGCATCGCCGACTGCCTCTCCTCCCTCGACACGCAAATCGCCGCCGAATCCCACCAACTCGCCGCCCTCAAGACCCACAAGCAGGGCCTGATGCAGCAACTGTTCCCCGCGCCGGAGGCGGTATGAGATCGATCTCCACCAGGACGGTGCAGGAGTTGGGCACGTTGTTCGAAGGCCTGATCGCCTCGTGGGAGAACGAGGTAGTGGAGTTCAAGCAGGCCGGCAACGATTTCAGCACCGACAAGATCGGGAAGTACTTCTCGGCGATGGCGAACGAGGCCAACCTGCGTGGTGCCGAGTGCGGGTGGCTGGTGTTCGGTGTGCATGACAAGACGCGTCAGGTGGTGGGGACCGACTATCGCCAGGATGCTGAACGCCTTGACTCCCTGAAGATGCAGATCCGGAATGGAGCGGAGCCAAGCATCAGCTTCCGCAGTATCCATGAACTTGCGGACGCCAATGGTCGTGTGTTGCTGTTCGAGATTCCCGCAGCGCCGCGGGGCATCCCGATTGCATGGAACGGCCACTACTACGCCCGTGCCGGCGAAAGCCTGACTTCGCTCGGGCTGGACAAGCTGGACGAAATACGGGGCCAGATGCAGGCGCAGGACTGGACGGCACAGCAGGTTGTCGGTGCCACGTTCGATGATTTGGACGACATTGCCGTGCGCAAGGCGCGCGAGTCCTTCGGGCAGAAATACGCCAACCGTTTCCAGCCGGGGGAAGTCGACAGTTGGTCGCTTTCGGCTTTCCTCGATCGGGCGCGCATCACCCAGAGTGGTCGGATCACCCGTGCCGCGTTATTGCTGTTGGGCAAGGCCGAATCCTCCCATCGCTTGTCGCCCCATCCGGCGCAATTGACGTGGAAGCTCGAAGGCCCGGAGCGCGCCTATGAGCACTTCGGGCCGCCGTTCCTGCTGAGTACGACGCGCGTGTACCAGCGCATCCGCAACATCCAGTTGCGCCTGCTGCCGCAGGATGAATTGCTGCCCATCGAGGTCTCCAAGTACGACCAGAAAATAGTGCTAGAGGCGCTGCACAACTGCATTGCGCACCAGGATTACACCCGCCATAGCCGGGTGGTGGTGACGGAACGGCCGGATCGGTTGGTGTTCGAAAACGAGGGCGACTTTTTCGAGGGCCAGCCGGACGACTACATCCAGGGCCACAAGACGCCCCGCCGCTACCGCAATCCGGCGCTTGCGCAGGCCATGGTGGAACTGAACATGATCGACACCATGGGCTACGGGATTCACTCGATCTACGCAGGCCAGGCGCGGCGCTACTTCCCGCTGCCCGACTACGAGTTGGGCCAAGCCCACGCCGTCAGGCTGACGATCTACGGCAGCGTGGTCGATCCCGCCTATACCCGCCTGCTGATCCAGAACACGGACTTGCCGTTGGCCGATGTGCTGGCGCTGGATCGGGTCCAGAAACGCTTGCCCATCCCCGACGAGGCGGCTGCCCGCCTGCGTCGATGCAAGCTGATCGAGGGACGAAAGCCACATTTCCATGTGTCGGCCGCCGTGGCCGAGGCAACCGCAAGCAAGGCCGACTACATCCGGACCCGGGGGCAGGATGATGCCTTCTACGCCAGGCTGCTGACCGACTACCTAGCCAAGTTCCATCAGGCGGATCGAGCGGAGATCAACAAGCTGCTGATGGACAAGTTGAGCGATGCGCTGGATGAGCGGCAGAAGTACAACAAGATCAGCACGCTGCTGACCCGGCTGCGCCGACGTGGGGTCATCGTCAACACCGGCTCGGACACCGCTCCCTGCTGGCGTTTGGTGCAGCCGGATGCAGAGAGAAATTAGAGAAATGCAGAGAGAACTCAGAGGGAAAGGCCGTAATTTCAATCGGTTGGGTTGGAAGATGGTCTTTTTTCTGCCGAGAAGGAGCGCGTTACCTTCATGAGAGGCTTGATCCTCTACACCAGCGAGGACGGCAAGAGCCGCATCCAGCTGCGCGCCGACGGCCAGACCGTGTGGCTGACGCAAGCGGAGATGGCGGAACTGTTCGACGTCACCGCCGAAAACATCCGCCAGCATCTGAAAAACATCTTTTCAGACAAAGAGTTGGAGCCTGAACGAACTGCCAAGGATTCCTTGGTAGTTCAACAGGAGGGCGGTCGCGAGGTCCGCCGGTCGGTCACGCTCTACAACCTCGACGCCATCCTGGCCGAGGGCGACCGCGTGCGCTGCGGTTCCCTGCGCATGGTAAATTAAGCACAGGAAGCTGTGTCTAATTGGAATTCGCCATGAAAGATGTTTCGGAACAGCAAGTTGCAGAGCATCTTAAGCGACTGAATCCGTGGTGGCAGGGTGCCGGCGCGGATGCGACGATCGCGACCCTGCGCCCCCGCGCGTATCTGGCGCCGGTGCGGCAGTTGCTGCTGGAGCCGAACCTGCGTCGTGCCGTGGTGTTGCTGGGACCGCGCCGGGTCGGCAAGACCATCCTGATCCGCCACCTGATCGCCGAGCTGTTGGGCCGCGGCGTGCCGGCACCGCGTATTGCCTACGTGGAGATGGATCACCCGCTGCTGCACGGGCAGTCGCTGGACGCACTGATCCATCAGGTCGAGGTGGCTGCGCCGAGTGGCACGGGCACCCGTTACCTGTTCTTCGACGAAATCCAGTCGCACAAGGACTGGGAGAAGCACCTCAAGCCGCTGGTGGATCATCGCCCGGAGCTGCGCATCCTCGTCTCCGGTTCCGCCGCCGCCGCGCTCAAGCGCCAGAGCACCGAATCCGGCGCCGGTCGCTTCACCGATTTCCTGCTGCCGCCGCTGACGTTCTCCGAGTATTTGTCCCTGCGCCCGGAAGCGCCGGCCATCCGCGAGGAAACGCCGGGTGTGTATGCCCTGGACGACATCGCCGTTCTCAACGGGCAGTTCGTGGAGTACGTCAATTACGGCGGCTATCCGGAGCTGGCGCTGTCGCCGGTAGTGCGCGGCAATCCGGAGCGTTTCGTCAAATCCGACATCGTCGACAAGGTGCTGCTGCGCGATCTGCCACAGCTCTACGGCATCAAGGATATCCAGGAACTCAATTCGCTGTTCACACTGCTGGCCTTCAACACGGCCGAGGAAGTCTCGTTCGAGCAGCTCTCGCAACGTAGCGGCGTGGGCAAGCAGACCATCCAGAAGTACATCGAATATCTTGAAGCAGCCTTCCTCATCAAGCGCGTGTTCCGCGTGGACCAGGACGGCCGTCGCTACCAGCGCGAGCGCCAGTTCAAGGTGTTCCTGACCAATTCGGCCATGTACACCGGCCTGTTTGGCGCAAAAGCATCGGACGAACCCGGATTCGGGCACTTGGTGGAAACGGCCCTGTTTGCGCAACGCTTCCATGAGGCGGCACGGCTCAACTACGCGCGCTGGGGCAGCGATGATTGCGAGGTCGATCTGGTGGAGTCGTCGCAGGCGCTCAAGCCCGTGGCTGCACTGGAAATCAAGTGGAGCGACCAGTATGCGGACAAGCCCGAAGCGCTCAAGGGGCTGATGAAATTCGTACGCGGCAACAGCTTGCCACTGGCGTGGGTGACCACCCGCAGCCTCGTGCGGCAACAGTCGATCGATGGTGCCGAGATTCGCCAATGGCCGGCTGCAGCTTTGGCGTTCCACTATGGCGTGCGCGCCGTGGAAGGACGCCTTGCCGACTTCGATGCGCGCATCAAGCAGGATGCGCCGTGAGCTCGACTCCATCCAACGTCAAGGCGATATTGATTCCATGAACGACAAAGACCAGAAACAACTCGGCAAGACCCTCTGGGCCATCGCCGACCAGCTGCGCGGCGCGATGAACGCGGACGACTTCCGCGACTACATGCTGTCGTTCCTGTTCCTGCGCTACCTGTCATGGAACTACGAGGAAGCAGCGAAGAAGGAACTGGGCGCCGACTACCCGGACCCGAATGCCATCGGCAACGGCGGCAGGACGCCGCTGTCGGTGTGGTATGCGGACAATGCCGCCGATGTGCCCGCGTTCGAGCAGCAGATGCGGCGCAAGGCGCACTATGTCATCAAGCCGCAGTACCTGTGGGGCCACATCGTCCACCTGGCCAAGACCCACAACGACGAACTGTTGAACACCCTGCAGCAGGGCTTCAAGTACATCGAGGAAGAATCCTTCCAGAGCCACTTTCAGGGCCTGTTCTCGGAGATCAATCTCGCCTCGGACAAGCTGGGGCGCAAGTATGCCGACCGCAACGCCAAGCTGTGCGCGATCATCACCGAGATCGCCAAGGGCATCGCCGAGTTCTCCACCGACGTCGATGTGCTGGGCGATGCCTACGAGTACCTGATCGGCCAGTTCGCCGCAGGTTCCGGCAAGAAGGCCGGCGAGTTCTACACACCGCAGCAGATCTCCAACATCCTCTCCGCCATCGTCACGCTCGACAGCCAGGAGCCGAAATCCGGCCCGCGCAAGAAGTTGGACAGCGTGTTCGATTTCGCCTGCGGCTCCGGCTCGTTGTTGCTCAACGTTCGCCACCGCATGAAGAAGGCGGGCGGCAGCATCGGCCGCATCTATGGCATGGAGAAGAACATCACCACCTACAACCTGGCGCGCATGAACATGCTGCTGCACGGGGTGAAGGACACCGAGTTCGAGATCCATCACGGCGATACCCTGACCAACGACTGGGACTTCCTGCGCGAGACCAACCCGGCGAAGAAGCCGCAGTTCGATGCGGTGGTCGCCAACCCGCCTTTCAGTTACCGCTGGGAGCCGGGCGAGGCGATGGCCGAGGACATGCGCTTCAAGAACCACGGCGTGGCGCCCAAGAGCGCCGCCGACTTCGCCTTCCTGCTGCACGGCCTGCACTACCTGAAAGACAACGGCGTGATGGCCATCATCCTGCCGCACGGCGTGCTGTTCCGCGGCGGCAAGGAAGCGGCCATCCGCACCAAGCTGCTCTCCGACGGGCACATCGACACAGTGATCGGCTTGCCGCCGAACCTGTTCTACTCGACTGGCATTCCCGTCTGTATTCTGGTGCTGAAGAAGTGCAAGAAGCCGGATGACGTGTTGTTCATCAACGCGGCCGAGCACTTCACCAAGGGCAAGCGGCAGAACCAGCTGAGTGACAAGGACATCGAGCGGATTGTCTCGACGTACCGTGATCGCACGGAACATGAACGCTATTCACGCCGCGTGCCGATGCAGGAAATCATCGACAACGACTACAACCTCAACATCTCGCGCTATGTCAGTACTGCCGAGGCCGAGAAGGAAATCGACCTGAAGTCGGTGCATGCCGAGCTGGAAGCGATCGAGTCAAAGATCGAAGAGGCGAAGAAGCGCCACAATGCGTTTCTTGTCGAATTGGGACTCGCGCCGCTTCCGTAAGTCGAAGGTCCCCGAATAACGCAGACCGGATTTCGCTGCACTGCATCCAGGCGACGTGTCGCTGCCTAAATCGCCAATCGCAACGGCACGAACCGCGCTGCGTGCACGAAGTCGTTGTCCGCTGTGAGCAAAGCAAAATCGTGCTCGATGCACAGGGGCGCGATCAGCGCGCCGATGGTACCGAGCCGGACGCCGCGGCGTCGACATGTGTTGCGCGTAGTGAATCCACGATCCACTTGACCCGAGCGTGTGAAGGAACACTTGCTCGACTTCCCAAACCTGGGGCATGTGGGTTTGAACTTATCCGGCATGGGTGCGCCAGAGCACTGGCACGAGTTTTGGTGAGGGCAGAAACAAAGAACCCCTCCGCAACTATTTCGCTTGCGCGAGTCAGTCAGGAAGGGCCATGTTGCTACCAAGCGTATATAACCGCTGGCTATAGCGCAATCACCATGATTCACGCGGATCCAGAACAACGCCGACCTCCGGCACAGCATTAGCACAGTACTGCCTTGTGCGTTTCGTTCATTTCGTATATTGCGTATATTTCGATTAAAGACTAGACTGCTCGCCCCAAGAGAAGTCTTGGAAAGGCTGAGATCGCCATATCTGCGCTACCCAACGAACAATTCATCACGCCTCCAAACACTCCCGAGGAATCACAACTCGCGCGCGAAAGTGGCCGGCTTCTTGCGGCGTGCATTGGCCGCGGCAAGACGGCGCGCTTGCGCGTCATCGACAGCGAAGGGGAAATCGAAGTGCCAGTGCAGGCGCTGCGGATGTTGGTGGACATTTTGAACAACATGGCCGCCGGCAACGCGATCAGCTTGGTGCCGATCCATGCCGAACTGACTACTCAGCAAACTGCCAACTTTCTCAATGTGTCGCGCCCGCACGTTGTCGGGTTGCTTGAACGCGGCCAACTGCCTCATCACAAGGTGGGCACGCATCGGCGCGTGTATTTTCGTGATCTGATGGCCTACAAGAGCGGCCAGCTCGCCGAGAGCAAGGCGCGTTTGACCGAACTGACCCAGCAAGCCCAGGAACTTGGTTTCTACTGATGGCGAGCTTTGTCGCGCTGTACGACGCGTGCGTGCTCTATCCGGCCCCGTTGCGCGACTTGTTGATGCACCTTGCACTGAGCGATCTGTTCGGCGCGCGTTGGACGGCGTGAATTCATGCTTGCGTATCGACAGCCCTGCTGCCTGAGTCCGGTTAACCTTGATCGCTGGTTCCCAGGAATCGGTGTCCGATCATCAAAACCACCATTGCGCCGGTGCTGATTGCGCCGGCGATGAGAATCTCGAATGGCCACAGGTTGTGCGAGGTTGGATCAGCCGTGGTGCCGATAACGATGCGGAGCACGACGAAGGCCATCAGCGTCGCCGGCAACGCGGCGGCGAGGCGCCAGCCGCCACGCCAGCGCCACACGCCCCACGCTGGTCCGGCGACGCCGAACAGGAACAGCGCGAGCATCGCCAGCATGAATCCGTTGTACAAAGCGATATCGCTGGAATTCAAAGGTTCGTTCATGCGCCGCTCGTAATCGGCGCGCTGCGCGGCGGCATCGAGCGCGGACAGACGCGTTACCCATTCCGGCTTTTCGGAACCGTGGGCGTTGCCAGCGCCGCCGCTCACGTGCACCGGGTAGCGCGCCACTTCCCGTGTGCCGTCGGGTGAGCCATCACCGGCACGGATGCGCACTTCATCGACTTGCGCATCGGCATTCATGAGGAAGAACCAGCCAAGAGCATCACCGCTGCCTTCGTAGGTGCGCGAAGGATTGCTGCCTGCGTGCGCGGGCTTGCCGTCAAAATACGGCTCGGCCCAAATCTGCACCGGACTATCGGTGCTGTAGTGCAAACGAAGGTAGAAATTCTGATTGTCATCCAGCGTGATTTCATCGCCGGATGGGTCGGTTTCAGCCACCTGCACGTGTGTGTCCGCGCGTACGGCATGGACGCCGAGCATCCACAATCCGAGCACCAGAAAAAAAGCCGCTGCCGATCTGCACATGTGTCGTCGCCTTGTTGCGAGTTGTCGGTGATGATGTCCTGCGTCAGCGCGCCGTCGCGCAAGTGTGCATCGTGATCGTCGGGGAAACGGTACCAATTCGGGCGTGGCGATGCAAAACTCGATCTTGCGGCAACAGAAAGTTCCCTGGCCGACCATATGTGATAACATCGTGTAATCACATTTGACCGGGAGGCGGCGATGCACGCAAAGCCAAAGAGTTTGCCAACCCGCGTGTTTCGCGCCGGCAACAGCCAGGCCGTGCGCATTCCGAAAGCGTTCGAGTTGCCCGAGGGTGAGGTTCGCATCGAGCGCCGCGCCGGTGGCCTGTACATTGCCGAAACGCGCGGTGATTGGGAATCGTTTTTTGACGAGCCGGGCGTCGATTTTCCGTTCACGGCAACGCAATTGCGCGATGACCGCGGTGAACGGAAAGTCGATACAAGCTGGGTCGACGCATCGTCCGGCGAATCGTCACACGCACGCTCAACCAAGGCGCCACGCGCGCCCGCACGCGGTACAGCCGGCAAGAAGGCAAGCAAGACGCGCCGATGATTTTTCTGGACACGAATATCTGCATCGCGGCGTTGCGGGGGAATGCGCGCGTCGCAACCCGATTGATTCAACACGGCAATCGCGTGCGGCTTCCGTTTGTCGTCGTGGCAGAACTTGAGTTCGGGATCGAAAAGGCGCGCGCTCTCGGCAAGCCTGTGGATGCGGCGCAGCAGCGTCTGCAAGCGTTCCTGCTGCGTATTCCTGAAACTGCAGCATTGACCGCCGACGCCCTGAGTGCATATGCCACTATTCGCGCCAAACTCGAGGTCGCCGGCAAGCCAATCGGCACCAACGATCTGTGGATTGCAGCGCAGGTGCTCAGTGAGGATGGCGTGCTCGTATCGGCCAATACCCGCGAATTTTCGCGTGTGCAAGGCCTGCGTCTGGAGAACTGGCTGAAGTAGGAAGCGGCAAACGAAAGTGGTTTGGCCGGACTCGGGTATGATCGTCGCCAAAATTCATGGGGAGACAACATGAGCTTTATCGCAAAAATCACGCGCCACAAATCCGTCGAAGCGCTGCAAGCCGAAGCAGGAACGCGCGGCGACTTTCGGCGCGTGCTGGGCATCTGGCAACTCACGGCGATTGGCATCGGCGCAATCATCGGCGTCGGCATTTTCGTGCTTGCCGGCCAGCAGGCGGCGGCGAACGCGGGGCCTGCGGTGGTACTGAGTTTCATCGTCGCCGGCTTCGGCAGTGCCTGTGCGGCGCTGGCGTATGCGGAATTCTCCGGCATGATTCCGGTGACCGGAAGCGCTTACACCTACGGTTATGCGGTGCTCGGTGAATTGCTCGCGTGGGTGATCGGTTGGGATTTGCTGCTCGAATATGCGTTGATCGTCGCGGTGGTCGCGATTGGTTGGTCGGGATACGTGCAGGCATTGATTGCACAATTGTTCGGTGTGCATTTGCCAATCTGGCTGCAGGGCGCGTGGGACCCGGCGCATCCGCACAGCGGCAAGGTGTTCAATGTAATCGCCGCGGGAATCTCGTTGCTGATCGCGTTGATGCTGACGGTCAAGACCGAATGGGGCGCGCGCGCGAATACGGTGATTGTTGCGATCAAGGTAATTGGTGTGGCGCTGGTGATCGGCGTTGGTGCGTTTTATGTGGATCCGGCCAATTGGCATCCGTTCATTCCGCCGGCCGTTGTCGGTGCCGATGGCGTTTCGCACTTTGGTTGGAGCGGTGTGCTGGCGGCATCGAGTATCGTGTTTTTTGCGGTGTTCGGTTACGACACCTTGACCACGGCCGCAGAAGAATCCAGACACCCGCAGCGCGATCTGCCGCGCGCCGTGTTGCTGTCGCTGGCCATATCGATGATTTTGTATCTGCTCGTGTCGATGGTGCTGACCGGCATGGTGCCGTATTCGCAATTGGCCAGCGATGCGCCGGTGGACGCGGCGTTCAAGGCGCTGAATCTGCACTGGGTGCGCGGCATCATCAACGTGGCAGCGATTGCCGGCATCACCAGCGTGCTGTTTGCGTTCATGCTCGGCGCGGCGCGGATTGGCTTTGCCATGTCGCGTGACGGGTTGTTGCCGCGCTGGTTTGCGCGCGTGCATCCGAAATACGGTACCCCGTATCGACCGACTGTCATCCTTGGTGTGTTCACCGCGATCGTTGCCGGTTTCCTGCCGATCAGCGAGGTGGCCGAGCTGGTCAATATCGGTACCTTGAGCGCGTTCATCGTGATTTGTCTGGCGGTGTTGATCCTGCGCGTTCGCAAGCCGAATCTGCAACGCAGCTTCCGCACGCCAATGTTGTGGTTGATTGCCCCACTGGGCATGGCGTTTTCGCTGTTCCTGATTATCGGCTGGCCGTGGTTTTCCAACGGTCAATTCCAGTTGCTCGGCGGTTTGCCGATGATCACGATCTGGCGCTTCGTCATCTGGATGGCGATTGGATTGATTGTCTATTTTGCCTACGGCTTGCGCCACAGTTCGTTGGCCGGCAACGACTGATTACGCGATGCCCGCGTTTGCCTATCAAGCATTGGATAGCGGCGGCAAGACCCAGCGTGGGGTGTTGCAGGGTGATACCGCGCGCGCCGTGCGCGGTGTATTGCGCGAACGTGGATTGAATCCGCTGGAAGTCACGCCAGTCACGCATGCACAGCAGCACGGTGGCTTTACACGGCGTGGCTTGAGCGGCGCGAACCTCGCATTGCTGACGCGCCAACTCGCGACCCTGCTGCGCGCAGGTTTGCCGGTTGAAGAAGCGCTCGCGGCATTGGCCGAACAAAATGACGATCAACGTGCGCGCACCCTGGTGGTGTCGCTGCGTTCCAAAGTCATGGAAGGATCGAGTCTTGCCGCGAGTCTGGCCGATCATCCGGAAAGCTTTCCGGAAATCTATCGCGCGTCCATTGGCGCCGGCGAGCAGGCCGGACGTCTGGATCAAGTGCTCGCGCGCCTGGCCGATTACAGCGAAGCACGCGACGCGCTGAAGCAGAAAGTGTGGGCGGCGTTGGCGTATCCATTGTTGCTGACCCTGGTTGCGGTTGCCGTGGTCAGCGGTTTGCTGGTTTACGTGGTGCCGCAAATCGTTGGCGTGTTTACCCAAATGCATCAAACGCTGCCGTGGGCGACGCGCGCGTTGCTGGCGCTGAGCAGTTTCGCCAAGGCCTGGGGTTGGCTGCTGTTGCTGGTGCTGGTGCTCGCCGCCGTTGGCGGCAAACTGGCATTGCGCACCGAGCGCGTTCGCTTTGCCTGGCATGGCTTTTTGCTGCGCCTGCCGTTGGTTGGCAACCTCACGCGCGCAGCCAACACCGCGCAATGCACGCGCACATTGGCTTTACTTACGGCCAGCGCGGTGCCCTTGCTCGACGCCTTGAATATCGGTGCGCAGGTGATGTCCAATTTGCCCATGCGAGCGGCCGTGAAACGTGCGGCGTTGCGCGTGCGTGAAGGCGGCAGTTTCTCGCGTGCGCTCGCAGACAGCGGCTATTTCCCGCCAGTGGCATTGCGCCTGATTGCCAGTGGCGAACGTGCCGGGCAACTGGAGCAAATGCTTGATGAGGCCGCCAACCATCAGCAGCGTGAACTGGATCGCTGGATGACCGCACTCACGACGATTCTGGGCCCGCTGGTGATTCTGGCCGTCGGCGCGATGGTATTGTTCATCGTGCTGGCAATCCTGCTGCCGATTTTTGATATGAATCAGATGGTGAAGTAGACAACAAGACGCAGAGACGGCAAGAACGCGAGACGAAATGCCGAAAAGCCGAAACAACTTCGTCATTCCGGGGCCGCACGTCGTGCGGAACCCGGAAGCGATCTGCAACGGCCGCAGGGATGGTCATCAAGTTCTTGCTCTTGATTCAATCCCGCTTGAGAGCAAAAAGAACTGGATTCGCGCTCTGGCGGGAGTGACGGGCTCTTGATCTTGCCAATCCCCAATCCCGAATCCCGGCTTTCCAATTGCAGGCTCTTGATCTTGCCAATCCCCAATCCCGAATCCCGAATCCCAGCTCTCCAATGATCCGCTTCGAACACGTCAACAAGCGCTATCCCGCCGGGCATGATGCGTTGTGCGATTTGAATTTCGAGTTGGGCGCAGGCGAGATGGCGTTTGTCACCGGACATTCCGGTGCGGGCAAAAGTACGTTGTTGAAACTCATTGCGTTGCTTGAGCGGCCAACGCGCGGACAGGTGCTGGTCAACGAGCGCAATCTCAATGCAGTGCGTCGGCGCGGCATCGCGCAGGTGCGTCGCGGCATCGGCATGGTGTTCCAGAATCATCGTTTGCTGATGGATCGCAGCGTATTCGACAATGTGAGTTTGCCGCTGGTCATCGCCGGTACGCCGCGTGACGAAATCGGCAAACGCGTGCGCGCAGCATTGGACAAGGTGGGGTTGCTGGCGCGCGAACAGGCGCTACCCGAAACCCTGTCGACCGGCGAGCAGCAGCGCGTGGGCATCGCCCGCGCCATCGTGGTCAAGCCACCACTGCTGATTGCCGATGAACCCACGGGCAACCTCGATCCCCGGTTGTCCGAAGAAATCATGACGTTGTTTGCCCAGTTCCAGCAGGTGGGCACCACGGTATTGATTGCCAGTCACGATCTGGAACTGATCAAACGCATGAACAAGCGCGTGTTGGTGCTCGATCATGGTGTCTTGATCGACGACTTCCGGCCGCAAGGTAACGCTTGAGCGATGAATCGACGCAAATCGCAGAATCGGATGAAGCCGACCGCGCCCGTGCGCAGTGCGGTGACAACTCGAGCGGCCCGGCCCGGCATTCGGGCGTGGCGCGCGCAGCATGTTTACGGATTGACAACGAGTTTCGGCCGGCTCACTGCACGGCCAATCGCCACCGCGTTCACGTTGGCCGTGTTGAGCGTGGCGCTGACCCTGCCTTTGTTGTTCGGGTTGCTGCTGAGCAATGCAGGCACGTTGAGCGGCAGTGTGGATCAGGCGCGTGCAATCAGCGTGTTTTTGAAAGCTGATGTCGATGCCGGCGCCGCACGGCAGATGGCGACGCAATTGCGCGAGCGCGCCGATGTCGCCGCCGTTGAACTCAAGACGCCCGAGCAAGGCCTCCAAGAGTTCCGTCAACGCTCCGGATTTGCCGATGCGCTGGACGTATTGCACGACAATCCGTTACCCAGTGTATTGATTGTCAAAATGCAAAATGAGCAAGCCAACCCGGCGCAAGCGCCTGCACTCATTGGCGAGTTGCGCGCCAATCCACAGGTGGATCTGGTGCAATACGATGCGCGCTGGCGCGAGTGGCTCAACGCAATTCTGGGTGTGGCCGGTCGTGGAGCAGCGGTGCTGGCCGTGCTGCTGGCTTTGGCCGCGCTGCTGGTTGTGGGCAATACCGTGCGTCTGGACATTCAGGGCCGCCGCGAAGAAATTGCCGTGATGCAACTGCTCGGCGCCAGCGATGGATTCGTGCGTCGTCCGTTTCTGTACACTGGTTTGTGGTACGGCCTGCTTGCCGGCGTGCTTTGCGTGCTGCTGACGGTCCTGATCGAATGGGCCATCGCCACACCACTGACGCAATTGGCCGCAAGCTATGATCATCGCTTTGACGTGCATGGATTGTCGTTCGCTGGCATGCTAGCAGTTGTGGCGGCGAGTACCCTGCTTGGCTGGATCGGGGCAGGCGTTGCTGCCTCGCGTCATATTGCCCTTGGCCAGCCGCAATAGGCCGCACTCAGGAGTGTTGATGGAACATGTGCTGACACGCCATATCACCAGCGAAACGCCACGTGTCATGGTGGTCGATGGGTCCAAGGTGGTACGTCGGCTGATCGAGCAGTTGCTCAAGGCCGATCTTCCGAACGTCACCGTGCTTTCCTGTGAAAGTGGAGCCGAGGCCCGCGAACAGCTTGAGTCGGGTGTCGTCGATCTGGTGACAACCGCCTTGCGTCTGTCGGACATGGACGGCATGGAACTGGCGCGGCTGGTTCGCGAACACGCGCCGCAAGCCTACATCCCCATCGTGATCGTTTCCGGCGACGTCAATGAACGGCTGGCGAATCGCGAATTTTCCGAACACGTCACCGATTATTTCGACAAATCGCTCGGGTTCAACGCGTTGTCGGCTTTCATCCGCGGCTACATCTGCCCGCAATCGCAGGCAAGCGGTGAAGTGTTGTATGTCGAGGACAGTCGCGTTGTGGCATTGGCTACCCGACGCATGCTCGAAAAATACGGCCTGACGGTGTTGCACGTCACCAGTGTCGAGGATGCGGTGGCCTTGCTCGAAACCGCGATGGCGCAGGGACGTGTTCCCGGCGCCGATATCGTGTTGTCGGATGTAAACCTGAAAGGCGAATTGACCGGCGGCGATTTGCTCGGCATCTTGCGCAACGAATTCGGTTACGGCAAAGGTCGGTTGCCGGTACTGATCATGACCGGCGACGACAATCCGAAAAATCAGGCGGCGCTGTTGCGTGCAGGCGCCAACGATCTGGTACAAAAACCGATTGAGGAACGTCTGCTGATCACCAAACTGTTGTTCCAGATGCGCGTGGCCGCACACCTGCGCCAGCGCGATGCCGGCAGCGCGTGAGCGCACACCCGTTAAACCTGCACCCGTCATGGAAAGCACAGGTCGGCGACTACTTCGACCGACCCGACATGCGCCAGTTGTCGGAATTTTTGCGTAGCGAGATCCGCGCCGGCAAAACCCTCTACCCGCCGCCCACGCGGATTTTTGCGGCGCTGGATGCCACGCCGTTTGATCAGGTCAAAGTGGTAATCCTCGGCCAAGACCCCTACCACGGTCCGAATCAGGCGCATGGTTTGTGCTTTTCCGTGCAACCCGGCGTGCCGACACCGCCTTCGCTGCAGAATATCTTCAACGAGATCGAACGCGATCTGGCTATCCCGCGACCCAACCACGGCTGCCTGCTGCCGTGGGCACAACGCGGCGTGCTGCTACTCAACTCCGTGCTCACCGTCGAACACGGCCGCGCCGGTTCGCATCAAGGCAAGGGCTGGGAGGGATTTACCGACGCGCTGATCGATCAACTCAATCGCCAACGCGAAGGTCTCGTTTTCCTGCTCTGGGGCAGCCATGCCCAGGCCAAAGGCAAATTGATCGATTCGCGCCGCCATCACGTGCTCAAGGCACCACACCCGTCGCCATTGTCGGCGCATCGCGGCTTCATCGGCTGCGGTCATTTTGGCCAGACCAATCGGTATCTGGCAGCCAAGGGGCACGATCCGATCGACTGGCAATTGCCGGATGCGGGCCAACTCAACATCGAAGGTTCAGGGCTGAAAGCTGATGGCTGATGGCTGAAAAGCAGCGCAGTCTGGCGGTACAAAGGCCTTTTCAGCCCGTGGCCCCGAGCCCAAAATGACAACCCTTGGAATTTGGTGTACCATACGGTACATAAATTGGTCTGCGGCATTTTCGCCGCGGAACCAAATGCGCCTTTAGCACTCCAAGTATGCGAGTGCTAAAATCAACCCAAGGAGACTCAATTCATGTCAACGGCGTTGGTAGCTAACAATATTCCGGTTCTGGGTGCCTTGGGCAGCCTGGATGCGTATGTATCCACCGTGCATCAGATTCCGGTACTTACATTGGAGCAAGAGCAGGATCTGGCCAAGCGGTATCGCAACGAAGACGATCTGGAGGCAGCCAAGCAATTGGTGATGTCGCATCTGCGTTTCGTCGTGCACGTTGCGCGCGGTTACAACGGTTACGGGCTGCAATTGGCCGACCTGATTCAGGAAGGCAATATTGGTCTGATGAAGGCGGTCAAGCGCTTCGACCCTGAAGTCGGCGTGCGTCTGGTTTCGTTTGCGGTGCACTGGATTCGCGCGGAAATGCACGAGTTCATCCTGCGCAACTGGCGCATCGTCAAGGTCGCCACAACCAAGGCGCAGCGCAAGTTGTTCTTCAATCTGCGCAAGTCGAAAAAGCGTCTGGGCTGGATGAACGCCAAGGAAGTGCAAGTCGTTGCCAAAGATCTGGGCGTGAGCCCGGCCGACGTGCGCGAAATGGAGTCGCGTCTGAGCGGTCGCGATACGGCGTTTGATGCGCCCGCCGACACCGATGACGATGTGCGTCCGGCGCCGGTTGCGTATTTGGTCGATCACGCCGCCGATCCGTACGAATCGCTGGAAAGCGACAATCAGGAAGATTCCGATCTGGATGCGCTCAAACAAGGCTTGGCAAAACTTGATCCGCGTTCGCGCGACATCATCCAGCGTCGCTGGTTGGGCGACGAGAACAAGGCCACCTTGCAGGAACTGGCCGATGAGTATGGCGTATCCGCCGAACGCATCCGTCAGGTCGAAGTCAACGCCATGAAGAAAATGCGCACGTTGTTTGCGGCTTGACCGCAGGGATGGAGATTGGAAAGCAGGATTTTCCCGAACTAATTGATGACGCAACGGCCGCCCAGTGCGGCCGTTCGCATGTCGTGTATCAGGCTGGGATCGCCGGCCGACGTACGCTGGATTGTCGATCCGGCACGACATGACACCATCGAGTGTGCGGCAGCCGTTGCAGGGCAGGCAAGCGTCATCTGCCCACCGTGGCGAGGGGATTGGAATCCGCGTGGGAACGTCCAGGCTTTGCGCATCCTGCGAAACGCGAACGGGTCTCGACCCATCACGCTAGTGCGAATCCGGAATCCCGGCTTTCAATACAAATCCAGCGGATCGATATCCAGCGACCAGCGTACGCCGCGTGCTTGCGGTAGCGCGCGCACCTGATCGATCCAGGGCGTGAGGAATCCGTGCAGGTCCCGGCGCTTGTCGGCGCTGAACAACAATTGTCCGCGATGCATACCGGCGCGACGCGGCATCGGTGCGGGCATCGGGCCGAGCAGATTCACAGCTTGGGGCTGCCCTGCCAAGCGTACGGCTTCGCCGAGAAATTGCTCCACGCGCGTTTCGAGTCCGGCTTGCGCGCGCAGCAACGCAAGATGCGCATAGGGCGGCAATCCGGCAAGACGGCGCTCACCCAGCAAGTCGCGTGCGACGCGTGCGTAACCGTGATGAATCAGGTCGCGCAACAACGGATGATCCGGCTGGTGTGTTTGCAACAACACGCTGCCGGGTTTGCGCGCACGGCCCGCACGCCCGGCGACCTGAACAATCAGTTGTGCAAGGCGCTCCCCGGCGCGGAAATCGACACTGAACAAACCATCGTCAACGCCAATCATGATGACGAGGGTGAGGTTCGGCAGATCGTGTCCCTTGGCCAGCATCTGCGTGCCGACAAAGATGCCGGGTTGATCCGGCCCGAGACGTCCAAGCAAATCGTCAACACCCTCGCGTCCCCGTGTGGTTTCGCGATCGATGCGGATGACCGGCGTCTGCGGAAACAGCGTGACCAGATTTTGCTCCATGCGCTCGGTACCCAAACCTTGGGCAACCAGAGCGGCGTTGCCGCAGTGCGGACACTGCGCCGGAACACGCTGGTCCGCGCCGCAATGATGGCAGCGCATGCGTGCCGCACCGCGATGCCAGGTCAGCGGTTTGTCGCAGCCCAGGCAGGCGGCGTGCCAACCGCATCCATGACACATCAGCACCGGCGCGTAACCGCGACGGTTGCGAAATACCAGCGCTTGCTCGCCGCGCGCCAAACACTCAACCAACGCTTGAGTGCTTTCCGGAGCCAGACCTTCGTGCACCGGTTTGCCGCGCAAATCCACGCAGCGGATTTTCGGCATGCGTGCCGCGCCAGGACGCGCGTGAAGCTGCAATCCTGCATAGCGTCCAGCATCCAGATTGGCAAGTGTTTCCAGCGAAGGGGTCGCCGAGCCGAGGATCACCGGAACGGCCAAAACCTTGGCGCGCACCAGGGCCACGTCGCGCGCGTTGTAGCGCAGTCCTTCGTGTTGCTTGTAGGAGGCGTCGTGTTCTTCATCCACCACAATCAGCCCTGCGTGCGGCAGCGGCGCAAAAACCGCGGAACGTGTGCCGAGCACCACACAAGACTCGCCGCGCGATGCGGCCATCCATGCGCGTGTGCGTTCACCATCTGCGCGGTCCGAGTGCAAGACGTGGATCGGTCCGGGCAGGCGTTCGCGGAATCGTCGCAGCAATTGCGGAGTGAGTCCGATTTCAGGGACCAGAATCAGAACCTGGAGGTTGCGCGCCAACGCTTGTTCGGCGAGCGCCAGATACACTTCGGTCTTGCCGCTGCCGGTAATGCCGTCAAGCACGAACGGCGCAAATTCACCGTACTTTGCAGCAACCGCTGCAATGGCGGCTTGTTGATCTTTGGTTGGCGGCGGTGGGTTGATACGCAGTCGCGCAAGTGCTGCAGTTGGCGCGAGTCGTGTGCTGGTTACCAGTCCGCGACGGCGCAAATTGGTTGCTGCGCCGCGCCAGTTGGGCATTTGCGCATCCAGCGCACTGTGCGCAAGTGGGCCTTTGGCGAGCAATGCCACCAATTCGGCGCTGCTGCTGCCGGCGCGAACCGCAGATCGATCGACGCCTGCGTTCAATACCAAGGCAGCTTCGCCGATTTGGGGCGGTGCTCGTTCGCGGCGCAAGCCTGCCGGCAAGGCGGTTTCCAGAACCTCGCCGAGCGGATGCAGGTAATACTGCGACATCCAGCGCAAGGTGTGCAGCAACTCCGCATTGAGCACGGGCGCGGTGTCGAGCACGGCAATGGCTTGTTTGAGTCGGGCCGTTGCCAGCGCCGACTTGGCAGCGTTGTCGATGACAATACCGACTCGCTTGCTGCGACCAAACGGAACCAGAATGCGCGTTCCCGGCGCGATCTCGCATGCGCGGACATTGGCGGGTGGCAGATAGTCAAACAACTGCGCCAGCGGCACCGGAACGGCAACTTGCACTATGCCGGACATGGAACGACTTCCAAGCGTCGAAACACGCGACTTTGCGCAGGAATCACGGGTTGGCGAAAAATCGTAAGTGAATACTGATGAATGTTTTCCATCCGCCTGTCATCAAAAGGTTTTTTTGCTTATCCACAACGTCTGTGGATAACCCTGTGCATGGGCCGTTGGACAGGCCTGCGCAGGGCGCATGGCAGCGCGACCCGCTACGCCTTGGTGAAAGTTTAACCAACCAAGAATAGTCATATGAAATCAATGCGTTGTAAATGGATACTTTGTATATTTTGCAACGGATCAGGGAGGTGGCAGGCAGGCCGAGGCCGCCATGTTGCGGTTGTGCACAACCGCAATAGCCTGGATTTCTCGCTTTCCGTGTCAACGTTCTCCGTGCCGATTCGTTATAGGAGGTGGACGTGAGCATACGACAGCAACGAAATGGCGCATACAATTGCCCTTGAAGCCTCAACCTGCAAGCCCCTCACCCGTCGGATGACCCAGCACGTGGATGTGGCCAAAGCCGACGAGCGAGCGCTCGATGAATTTCTCAAACAGGTCGAGCGCCGCGGATTGCGTATGGCCGAACTCGGCACCGGCAATCGCGAGGATGCGCTGGATCTGGTCCAGGACGCGATGTTCGGATTTGTGCGTCACTATGCGCACAAGCCCGCCGCAGAGTGGGCCCCGTTGTTCTACCGCGTGCTCGACAACCGCCTCAACGACTGGCATCGACGCACTCGGGTGCGCAGTCGCTTGTCCAGTGTGTTCGGTCATCGCGACGGCAAAGTCGAGGACGACGAGATCGCACGCGCACCCGATCCCAATGATCCGGGTCCCTTGCGTCGCCTTGCCGGTGATCGTGCGACGCAGGCGCTGGATCGCGCACTGCAACGGCTGCCGATGCGCCAGCGCCAGACTTTTTTGCTGCGCGTGTGGGAAGGCTTCGATGTGGCCAGTACCGCGCGCACGATGCGCTGCAGCGAAGGCAGCGTAAAAACTCATCTGTCGCGCGCGTTGACCGCGCTGCGTCGCGAACTGGAAGACCATGTATGAATCCGTCCGAATTTCCCGAGTGGACCCGCAACGCCAAGGCATTGCTCGATGTATCGGCACAAAGCCTCGACGCGGCCACGCTTTCCAGGCTCAATCGCGCACGCCAATCGGCGTTGGCGCAACGACATCGCCGCGCCGGGTGGTGGTTGCCGGCAGGTCTGGTCAGCGCCTGCATGCTCCTGCTTGCTGTCGGCATCTGGCAAAAGCGCGCACCCGAGCATCCGGCGACGTCATCGTCGGCAAGCAGCAATGCAATGGCCAACTTCCAGCCAGACGACCTGCAAATGGTCAGCGGCGAGGATAGCCTCGATCTTTATCAGAATCTGGATTTCTATGCGTGGCTGGATGCACAGCAAAGCGAAGGTGATGGATGAGTGCGTTGTTTGCGATCTGGCTTTTGTGTGCAGACCCGGCTGCCGCGTCGCCGGTGCCTGCATCCACGTCGCGCAATGTGCCGACACAAGTGGCTTTCGGAGGTCACGCGGCAGCCGCGAATGGCAAACCCGATCACGCCGCGCGCAGCAAACCGTCCATGACCTTGATTGGCTTTCTCGGTGACTACGCCGATGCAGGCGACGGTCTGGATCCAATGGGTCTGGCCGAGCATCCCGAGGTCAAGATGGACCACAAGAAGGTAGACCGCAAACCATGAGCCTGAAACAAAAAATCGTGATGCTGTGCGCACTGTTGCTGCTTGTGCCAGTCATGTCTTGCGCCCTGACGCCTTCCCCGCCGACGACTGACAGTCAATCCACGCCATGGTCTGCATTGAGT
>DASSXQ010000157.1:0-3229 GCA_035703725.1 Rudaea sp. | reverse complement strand
GGGCGCAGACCGTCGCCGAGCGAGAAGCTGACGTCATAGGCCTTCATGATTTCGCAGATTTCCTCGAAGCGCTCGTACAGGAAACTTTCCTTGTGATGGGCCAGGCACCACTTGGCCATGATCGAACCACCACGGCTGACGATGCCGGTGACGCGCTTTGCCGTCAACGGCACGAATGGCAGACGCACGCCGGCATGAATGGTGAAGTAATCCACGCCCTGCTCCGCCTGTTCGATCAACGTATCGCGGAACAGTTCCCAGGTGAGTTCCTCGGCCGCACCGCCAACCTTTTCCAGCGCCTGATAAATCGGCACGGTACCAATTGGAACCGGCGAATTGCGGATGATCCATTCGCGTGTTTCGTGAATGTGTTTGCCGGTGGACAAATCCATCACCGTGTCACCGCCCCAGCGGATCGACCAGACCATTTTTTCAACTTCCTCGGCAATCGAACTGCTCAGCGCCGAATTGCCGATATTGGCGTTGATCTTCACCAGGAAGTTGCGTCCGATGATCATCGGCTCGGATTCGGGATGGTTGATGTTGTTTGGAATGATGGCACGACCGCGTGCGACTTCGTCGCGCACGAATTCCGGTGTGATCACCGCCGGAATCGCCGCCCCAAAACTCTGACCGGGATGCTGTTTGAGCAGGCTCGACCCACGCAACACATCGAGCTTCTGGTTCTCGCGGATGGCAATGTATTCCATTTCCGGCGTGATGATGCCGCGTCGCGCGTAATGCATCTGGGTCACGTTGGCACCGGCTTTTGCGCGACGCGGCAACGGGATGTTCGGGAAACGCACGTGATCGAGCTCGCGCGCGCCGGCATGGCGACGGGTGAACGGTGAGGAAAATTCGCTGAGCTGCTGCGTGTCACCGCGTTCGGCAATCCACGCGGCACGCAGGGCCGGCAAACCCGCGGCCAGATCGACGCGATAGTCCGGATCGGTATAGGCACCGGAAGTGTCGTAAACCGTAAACGGCGCGTTGATTTCCGCACCGAACATCGACGGTGTATCTTCGAGCACAATCTCGCGCATCGGCACACGCATGTCGGCACGACTGCCTGCGACATGGGTCTTTCGCGAACCCGGAATTGGTCGGATCACGGATTCGGAAAGCTCGCTGGTTTGGCGTATGAGTTCTGATGCAAGTGCGTTCATGATGATTTTCCATTCGTGTTGGAAGCACGCACACACGTGCGTGGCGTTGCGAGAGGCTCGCATGAAAACACGAAGCGGCGGACACCGTGGTGAAGCTCCCTACGCCGGCATGACCCGGATCAGGTGCAAAGGGACATTCTCAGCCCGTTGCCAGGCACCCCCGCTTCATGCGCACATTGAAACATGTTGCAGGGGAGAGCGCGAGGGCTGGGGGCTGAACAAGAGGAAATCCTGTGCCTCAAGCGACCTGCGTGCGTGTCGTACCGTTGCGAAAATTCGATCGAATCACCGGCGGGATCGTGGACGATCTGGCCCACACCCTGAAGCCAGCGCGGGCCACCCTGCTCATCGTACGTGTACCACTCAACCAGCGCATTGTTGGCATCGAGGATTTCCAGTTGCAGGCCTTCACCACTGCGTGCCTGGTCGTACCACATCGCGCTGAAGCCGGAGCCGATCGTCACCGCGCTGGCGATGGATGTGAAGTGCAGCGCAGTCAACGCAGCAGCGAGCGCAATCCCGATTGCATGGCTACGCGTATCGCGACGACGCGAAATTTTGACCAACGATTTTTTACTTGCGCGAAGTGACTGCTCCTGGCGCATCATCGACTTGATGTGCCGGCGACGGGCTCAACCTCGCCTTGAGCAATTCTTGGCGAACATTTTGTACCTGCAAATTCGACAACAGTACGGTCAATGGTTACCGGTACACAAACGCGCCAGAGGGGTATCGGACGAAAGTGCGGGCAAGCTGGAGGAGGACGGCGGGAGACAAATCTCGTCATTCCAGTTTTCGCTGGAATGACGAAACATTTGCACAATTTCCGCCAACCTGCTTCCTGCTCCCGCCCCATTTCCAATCGATTCACCGCACTGCATACGCGCGCAAAAACATGTCCACGGTGGCGTCGAGGTGCTCATCGATTTCGCGTTGGCTCAGTTCGTTGCAGCAGCCGAATTCCAGACGCGCATGACATTCGCCCTTGAGCAGGCAGAGGAATTGCGTGGTGGCACGATGCACGTCGGGCAAGTCCAGTTGACCCGCGGCAACTTCGTCGCGCAGGAATGCACTGAATGTTTCCTGCACACGCGCCGGACCCGCATCCCAAAACAATTGGGCAAGTTTCGGCGACTGCTGGGCGTTGCTGACGATGGTGCGGTGCATGGCCAGCGCGTCGCCACTGGTGATCAGTTTGAAGAAAGCCCGTGCGATGGCGAGCAACTGGTTACGGATCGGCCCCTGCAAGTCCGGCATGAAGATTTCCGCCGGCAATTGCTCTTCGCACTTGCTGCGCACCGCCTCGGTGAACAAGGTTTCCTTGTCGTTGAAGTGGCTATACACCGTGAGCTTGGACACACCGGCCGCGCTCGCAATCGCATCCATGCTGGTGTTGTCGAACCCCTGATTGATGAAAAGCTGCTTGGCCGCATCGAGAATCGCGGCGCGCTTTTCCATGTCTTTGGGGCGACCGGGGCCGCAGGTTTTGGCAGAAACGGGAATGTTCATAAAAATACTGGACAGTTCAGTTTGCTATTGATAATATACTACGCAGTTCAATATATAGCCTCAGCACCCAGATAACAAGGTCACTGCTTATGCACACGTCTCGTCCTGTCGTTGAATTATGCGCTGGAATGCTGGTATTGGGCAGTGCGATCGCCCTGGGCGGCTGCGTCAGCCGCGCGGCAACACCACAACCACCGCGCAATGCGATCGTCACCCAGCCGCAACTGGATGCGGCGATCAGCATTGAAACCTACTCCGGCGACGTGCGTGCGCGCTACGACAGCCCGCTGGGTTTTCGCGTCGCCGGCAAGATCAAGGCACGCTTCGTGGATGTGGGCGCACATGTGCAAGCCGGACAGGTGCTGGCAGAGCTCGACGCGCAGGATCTGGACCTGGCCGTCACCAGCGCGCGCGCAACGCTGACTTCGGCCAATGCCAATCGCGATCTGGCCCAGTCCGACTACAACCGCTACCACGCGCTGCTGGAAAAGCACTACATCAGCCACGCTCAGGTCGATACGAAAATGAACGCGCTCAAGGCGGCCAGCGCACAG
>DASSXQ010000105.1:0-11872 GCA_035703725.1 Rudaea sp. | reverse complement strand
TCCGCAGGAAAAACGGGCACAATACTCCATTGTCGCATTCAAATTGCGAATTGCTTCGGCGCCCGCGTTTTTCATTGACCGGGCACCTTTTTGGAAAACCGGATTCGGCAAATTTTGATTGTGGAACCAATGGATGAACTGGTGAACAACTTCATCGCGACTGCGCAGCGTGACGGTCGCAAAACCGCGCAAATCGCGCTCATCACGAAACTCGCCGCGGAGGCGAGTTCTGCTCCTGCACGCTGGCAACATGTTGGCAGCGATCTGATCCGGGAGGGCTTCGCAATCGTTGCCGTCGACTTGTTGGGAGAGGCAATTCGGCGATTTCCCGACCAGCACCAGTTGCGCTATTTGCGCGGCAATGCGCATCGACTGAGCGCGCGATTCGGGGAGGCCGAGGAAGATTTTCGCGAAGTGTTGCGCATTGCTCCGCAACACCGGGAAGCCGCATTTTCCCTGGCCTACATGTTGCGCGAGCAAGGCCGCATGCAGGCGGCGGCCGAAGCGGTCATTGGCTGCTTGCTGGCACGCAGCGACAACGCAGACGACACCGTGGCCGCGCTGATCTTCTTGCGTGAATGTGGTGCACACGGACGTGCTCT
Source organism: Rudaea sp. (assembly GCA_035703725.1). Classification (GTDB taxonomy): domain Bacteria; phylum Pseudomonadota; class Gammaproteobacteria; order Xanthomonadales; family Rhodanobacteraceae; genus Rudaea. Next base: position 11,270 of record DASSXQ010000105.1, on the reverse strand, counting down.
GCCCATCGCGCAAACCGGCGTCTCGCGCTGGCCCGATAACGCGGAGATCGCAGCACTTGCCGGAGAGTTCGCGCTGGCAATTGGTGAATTCAGGTATGCACGACAATATCTGCGTGCCACACTTGAGCTGGATGCAGGCAAGAGTGCGAGTTGGTTGCGTTTGGCCTATTGCCAGCATTTCGCGCATCGCAACGATGCCGATTTTGGTCGTATCGAACGCGCCTGGAATGATTGCGGATTCGACCCGCGGTCACGCATGTGCGCAGGATTTGCATTGGCCAAGGCACTCGACGATCTTTGCGATTATGAACACGCCGCAAAGGTCATGCGTGAGGCCAACGCAATGGCCAAGGCAACATTGCAGGGGCGTGACGCGAATTGGTCCGAATTCCTTGAACGACGAATCAACGAACGTCCGTTGCCGCAAATGGATGTCGCAGGCGATTTCGCGCCGATCTTCATTGTCGGATTGCCACGCACGGGAACGACGCTCACGGCAACGATTCTGTCGCGTAACCACGATGTGCGTGATCGCGGCGAACTCAACTGGATTGCCGCGATGTATGCGCACCTGCTTGCGCAGGGGAAACTGCATGACCGCGCCGCACTGTCGGCCGTTGCGCGTTTCGTGACCCAACAGATGCGTCGCGACGACACGCCTGCACGATGGTATCTGGACAAGAATCCGCTGAACTTCCGCTATCTGGATTTCATTGCCGCGCTGTTTCCACAAGCCGCGATCATCCACTGTCGCCGTAACCTGCGCGATACGGCACTGTCGCTGTGGAGCCAGCACTTCGCGCATGAGGATTTGGGGTTCTCGTACGATTTCACCGACATCGCGCAATTCGCACGCGGACATGATGACTTGATGGCGCATTGGCGAGCGGTGCTTGAACTGCCGATCCTTGATCTGGAGTACGAAGCATTGGCAACCGACCCGCGCAGCGCCATCGACAACGTCACGCGCGCGCTGGGCATGCCCGAGCCATCCGCCGAGGTGGACGAAACGTCATCGCCGCGAATGATCGCCACCGCAAGCGTCTGGCAAGCGCGACAGCCGGTGTACACCAGTTCCATCGGCCGCTGGAAGCGCTACGCGGCATACGTTCCCGAACTCGAGGCGCTATTTCGACAATGACGCCGCCACCTTGCGCAGTTGGATATCGCCACTGAATGTCTGCACATTGATTTGCGCGTCGCCACTTTCGACAACAGCGTTCAGACTGCTGCCGGGTCCGTGACGTTTGTTGGCAACGCGGCCGTAATCGCTGTCGATGTCGCCGCTGAACGTATTGGCATCGATGCGCGCAGAAAGTGTCGTTGGCAAATTCGCGTGAATATCGCCGCTCATGGATTCCAGGTGCACGCGTGCTTCCGGCAACAGCGTGACGGAAATGTTTGCGTCGCCGGAAACGCTGCCGGTGTTGAGTTCCTGCACACGGGTGGCGATCAGACCAAGATTGCCTGAAACCGTCTCGAGTTTGATCCGACCGCCAACGCCTTCGACCCGGATATCGCCGCTGACGCTCTGCACGCGCACCGAGTCGGACATGGCTGTGGCCGAAACAGCGACGACGCCGCTGACGCTGCTCACGTCGATGATGGGTGCCGACGTCTGCACATCGAGCTTGCCGCTGACGCCGACAACTTTCAGCGATGCGCCGCCGACGCCGCGCACCTGCGCGTCAGCGCTGACCACGCGCACATCGAGTACGGCATTTCGTGGCACGTGCAAGATCAAATTACTGGGATTCTTCGGACCGTTGCCGCCGAACCAACTGGTGTTTGCGGCGACGACACGCATGGAAAGCTCTTGCGCACTCACCGAGATCTCAAGTTTGGATCCGCTACCGAGGCTGCCGCCAAGTTCGACTTCGGACCGGTCCCAGCCGTTGACCTGGACACTGCCGCGCACGTTGTCGATTTCAATGCGTGGCGTCGCGGCAACGCGAAACGATTCCTGCAAGGACTTTGCGCTGTTGGCGTCGGCAACGATGCTGCGATCCGCAGCGCAGGCCGCGGCCGCGATCAGGAAAATCGCAACTCCAGCCGCACCAGACAGCCACGGCATTCTCGCAATGGTGAAACGATGTGATCGCATGGGTAATGGCATCCTCGATTCGATTCAACCGGTAAACGGCTCGCGCAACAGGCGCATTCGTTGGGAATTGGTTCGATTCAGCAGACCAACGAGAAACACGGCGTCCGGATGCTGTTCCAGCGCGCGCTGCAATTGCGCGCTGGCGTCATCCAGATCGTGCGCTGCCGCAGCCAATGCCGGATTTTTTGGAACGGCCCAATCCAGCGGTGTGCGCGCTATCGGTACCGGCTCGCCGCGCTGTGCGCTGGGCCGAGCCGATGCTGCGACCGTCACCTGACTGGATGGCGGCGACAGAAACTGTGGCGTCAATACGCTGGTCAGGCCAATGATCGCCGCACTGGCAACCAGCGCCATGCCGATCAGACGCCGATGCCGACGCGGCGCCTGCAGCCGCGCGTCGATTTGCGCCCAAAGATCACGTTCGGGTTGCACCGAATCACGAAGCTTGCCCAGTTGCGTACGCCATTGGAATTCGTCGTTCATGTTTGATCCCGTCGGATGTTGCTTCCGGATTGTCCTCAGTGTCCCGTCAGCGCACGCCGCATCAGCTCGCGTGCGCGATGCAATTGCGCTTTCGATGATCCCACTGCCATGCCCAATTCGATGGAAATTTCCTTGTGTTTCCAGCCCTCGATATCGTGCAATACCAGCACCGCTCGTGCTCGCGGCGGCAAGGCCGCTACCGCGCGCTGCAGATCGCCGCGTTCGGCCGCACAAAACGGTACATCGCCGGCCGCGGATTCCAGATGCGCAGGTTCCAGCGGTTCGTGATCGCGCCGGCTGCGCAAATCCATCAACGCCGTATTGACGCCGAGCCGATGCAGCCACGTCGACAGCGCGCTTTCGTGACGAAAGCTCGACAGCTTCTGCCACGCACGCACGAATGTTTCCTGGGTCAGTTCCTCGGCACGCGCGCGATCCAATCCAACCAGACGCAGGATCGCGCCGTACACGCGACCCACGTGATCGCGATAAATCTGCTCGAATGCCTGCCTGTCACCGGATACGGCACGCCGTACCAACGCGGAAACCGCGCTGTGCGACGACGCTTCGGGTACGCCCGGATTCATGCTGATCGCGGCACCGTCCATTGCAAGGTTGGATGCAGGATACGCGATGGAGGTTTAGATGAGGGCTGGGGCTGGGGGATGAGGGCTGAGGGCTGAGAAAGCCACGATCGTCATTCCGGCAAACGCTCAAATGACGATCCTGTGATTTATTGGTTCCCGGTTCCCGATTCCCGGCTCTAGCCAATTCCCGCCTCTAACCGATTCCCGACTCTTGGCGCCTTCCGGCGGCAGCCTCAAGGCGTCCCAACCGCCGATTCGTCGCACCCGCCTTCGGCAAGCAACGCCGCAATTCGCTGCTGCTCTTCGCGCAACGCGCTCGGCAGATGTTGCCCGTAGGAACCCAGATATTCGCCAATGCTCTCGTATTCGGCAATCCAGTCTTCCGCGTCAACGTGCAGCAGCGCTTGAAGTCGAGAGTCGGACAGCTCCAAACCATCCAGATTCAAATCCTGCGCGCGTGGCACATTGCCGATTGGTGTTTCCTGCGCATCTTCGCTGCCATTGCAGCGGCCAAGTATCCATTCGAGTACGCGCATGTTTTCGCCAAAGCCCGGCCACAGAAACTTGCCGTCCTCGCCTTTTCGAAACCAATTGACGTGAAATATTCCGGGCAATTTGGCGCCGGGCTTTTGCATGCTCAGCCAATGTGCAAAATAGTCGCCAAAGTTGTAGCCGCAGAACGGCTTCATGGCCATTGAATCGCGCCGCAATACGCCCACGGCGCCGGTTGCAGCGGCAGTGGTTTCCGAACCCATCGACGCGCCAACCAGCACCCCGTGTGTCCAGTCGCGTGCCTCGAATACCAGCGGCAACAAGTTCGCGCGACGGCCGCCAAAGATGATTGCTGAAATGGGAACGCCTTGCGCCGCCTCGGCTTGTGGCGACCAGCTCGGGCACTGTCTGGCCGATACGGTGAAGCGCGAGTTCGGATGCGCTGCCGGCCCGTTGCCGGCGATGTATTCGCGCCCTTGCCAGTCTTTGACCGGCGTGCCTTCGGGCAATCCTTCCCACCACGGTTCGTCGTCTGCAGTCACGGCGACATTGGTGAAAATCGCATCATGATTGAGCATCGCCATTGCGTTCGGATTGGTCTTGGCACTTGTTCCTGGCGCGACACCGAAGAACCCTGCCTCCGGATTGATCGCCCACAAGCGTCCATCCTCACCCGGTGTCATCCAGCAGATGTCGTCGCCCACTGTCCACACTTTCCAGCCGGCCTGGCGATAGCTTTCCGGTGGAATCAACATGGCCAGATTGGTCTTGCCGCAGGCTGACGGGAATGCCGCGGCGACGTAGTGCGTTTCGCCTTTCGGATTTTGGATTCCGACGATCAGCATGTGCTCGGCCAACCAACCTTCACTGCGCGCCTGCCACGACGCGATGCGCAACGCATGGCATTTCTTGCCCAGCAAGGCATTGCCGCCATAACCGGAACCAATCGACTTGATCGACAATTCTTCGGGGAAATGCATGATGAAGCGCTTGTGCGGGTCCAGATCCCCGATCGAATGCAGCCCCCTGATGAACTTCCCCTCGCGTTCAATGCGTTCCAGCGCCGCTGTGCCCATGCGCGTCATGAGCTGCATGTTGGCAACCACGTACGGGCTGTCGGTGATTTCCACGCCGCACCGCGACAGCGGAGAATCAATGGGTCCCATGCAGTAGGGAATCACGTACATCGTGCGCCCTTGCATGCAACCCTCAAACAGGGCATCGATTTTCGCGTGCGCTTGCGCCGGTTCCATCCAGTGGTTGTTTGGACCGGCATCGTCACGATTTTTCGAGCAGATGAAGGTCAAATGCTCCACGCGCGCAACGTCGCCGGGATCGGAGCGATGCAAATAACAGTTTGGATGCGTGCGTGGGTTCAATTCCGTCAGCATTCCGCTGGCGAGCATTTGCTCCACCAATGCATCGTATTCGGCTTCACTGCCATCGCACCAAACCACGGCATCGGGCCTGGTGCGTGCAGCCACGTCGTCAACCCAGCGGTTCAACGGTTCCAGCTTGCTCATGGTTCTCCTCGCGCAAGCCGTGAGGCCCGCAATGAAATCATCAATTTGCAGGCGATCTGTGCCGCCCGACGTTTTCGCGCAATCCAGATACAGCCCCGGTCTACCCGGGAATCAAGGTTGCCACCACATGCTCGACATAGGCCTCGAATTCGCTCTGCGCCAGACGCGGCATGCCCAGTTGCACGGCGAGTTGCAAAAAGCCCACATACGCTGCGTATGCCAGACGCGCGCGATGGTCCGCTGCGCGTTGGTCCATGCCAATCTGACGGTAGGCCCGGGCCAGAAAATCCATGCGTCGTTGCGCCATGCGTTCCATCAGTGGTTGCACCAACGGGTTATCCAGCGCATGCAACAATGCCGAATAAATGACGTGTGATTGAGCCTCGCGACCGCTGCGCCGGAACAGCTCACGCAAGCGCTCGCGCGGATCGGACAGGTGTTCGACCTGGTCGAAGACACCGGTGGTGTCCTGCGCTTCCCAGCGTTCCAGTGCCGCTTTCAACAGCGATTCACGATTGGGAAAGTGCCAGTAAAAACTGCCTTTGGTCACACCAAGCCGGCGCGCCAGCGCCTCGACGGCCAGAGCGGCCATGCCGTGCTCGGCGATGAGATCCAGCGCGCCACACTCCCAGTCTTCCGCGCTCAGGCGGGTGCGCTCGAGTTTTTCGACGGCATGCAACATTGCGGCATGGTAACGGCTGGGTCGCGTCGGGTGAAGAGCACAGTTCGACACCGTCCATTTGCAGACGCGCAGACGCCCGCTCTGACATCGGCATTTGTCGATTGACAGCTCTAATACAGCCTACCATACTCATGCGTATGGTAGCAGTCACTTCGAGCATGAAGCAGCTTGCGACGACACCGCCAACGCTGGCGTTGCGCAGCGCGGATGGCTTGCGTTTGGCCGTCGAAACCTGGGGCGATGCGGCCGCGCCCGCGGTTGTATTTGCGCACGGGTTTGGGCAAACACGCCGCGCCTGGACTTCCAGCGCTGCATTTCTGGCCGACAAGGGTTGGTATTGCCTGTGTGCTGACGCACGCGGGCACGGCGACAGCGGTTGGCGCGACGACGGCAAATACGAATTCTCCCAATTCGTTGACGATTTGCGTTTGGTCGCGCGACAACCGGTACAACGTCCGATTCTGGTCGGCGCTTCCATGGGTGGCTTGCTCGGCATCATGGCCCAGGCCGGCCCGGATATGTCCCGGCAAGACAAACTGTCACTCGATACGGCCAGCGTCGAAACCTCCGATGCGCAACCCTTTCGAGCGTTGGTGCTGGTCGATATCACGCCACGCTGGGAAACCCGCGGGGTTGATCGCATACTCACGTTCATGCGCGCGTATCCACAAGGTTTCGAATCACTCGATGAAGCGGCCGCCGCGATCGCCGTGCATTTGCCGCATCGCAAAGCGCAAAAATCGCCGCAACGTTTGCGTTCGTTGCTGATGCCGGGTAGCGACGGGCGGCTGCGTTGGCACTGGGACCCGCAACTGCTCGAACGCATTGCCAGCGACGGACAAAATCAGCAAGCCGCATTGCTTGAAGCGGCACATCGAATCCGCGTTCCAACCCTGCTGATCAGCGGCGAACACAGCGATATCGTCTCCGCCGCCACCATCGCCGAGTTCGAACAATGTGTCCCGCATGCGCGCCACGTGCGTGTAGCGGATGCAACCCACATGATCGTTGGTGACCGCAATGATGCGTTCACCGCCGCCGTTGAAAATTTCATCCAGCCGTTGCGCGATTCCGCCAGCGACAGTTCAAGGAGCAAGCCGACATGACGCCCTGGTATCCGTTGATTGCATTGCTTTTGGTCTCGTTGACCTGCGCGTATTTGCGCGTTGGTTTGCGCGTGTGGACGCTTGCCGGATTTGCCGCCGTGGTGGGAATCGGCTTGCTTGCCGGCACTGGCTGGCTGGCGATTGCCATCACCGCAGTGGTGTTTGCGGCAATCAGCGTGCCGCTGAATATTCCCGAATTCCGGCGCAATTCGATTACCGCGCCACTGCTGAAAATCTACCAGAAAATCACGCCGCAATTGAGCGACACCGAGCGCGTCGCACTGGAAGCCGGCACGGTTGGCTTCGAGGGCGAGTTGTTCAGCGGCAAGCCAAGCTGGAAGAAACTGCTGGACCAGCCAATCCCGCAATTGTCCGCAGAAGAACAGGCGTTTCTCGACGGGCCGTGCGAAGAATTGTGCCGCATGATCAACGATTGGGAGATCACCCATGAGCTGGCTGATCTGCCGCCACAGATGTGGGAATTCCTGAAGAAGAACAAGTTTTTCGGCATGATCGTGCCGCGCGAATACGGCGGCTTGCAGTTCTCCGCATTGGCCCACTCCGCAGTGCTGCAAAAAGTGGCAAGTATTTCGGCAACCGTCGGTTCAACCATTGCCGTGCCGAACTCGCTCGGTCCAGCCGAGTTGTTGTTGCACTATGGCACCACGGAACAAAAGAATTATTACTTGCCGCGCCTGGTTGATGGCCGCGAGATTCCGTGCTTTGCGCTGACCGGTCCGTATGCCGGTTCGGATGCGACTTCCATTCCCGATTACGGCATTGTTTGCAAGGGTGAATATCAAGGCGGCAATGTGCTCGGCGTGCGCTTGAATTTCGACAAGCGCTACATCACGCTGGCGCCCATCGCGACGGTCGTGGGGCTGGCTTTCCGCCTGTACGATCCGGACAAATTGCTGGGCGACACGGCCGATCTCGGAATTACCCTGGCGTTGTTGCCGCGCGACACGCACGGCATCGAGATTGGTCGCCGGCACTTTCCCCTGAACGTTCCATTCCAGAACGGACCGGTGCGCGGAAAGGATGTCTTCGTGCCGTTGTCGCAATTGATTGGCGGGCCGGAGATGGCCGGCCATGGCTGGCGCATGCTGGTCGAGTGCCTGTCGGTGGGACGCGCGATTTCGCTGCCTTCCAATGCCACCGGCGGCGTGCGCACTGCCGCAATCGCGACCGGCGCCTATGCACGTTTGCGCAAGCAATTCGGCATTGCCATTGGTCGTTTCGAAGGTATCGAGGAAGCACTTGCACGCATTGGCGGCCACACCTATGCGATCAGCGCGTTGTCGCGCGCGACGGCAGCGGCGGTGGATCGCGGCGAAAAGCCCTCGGTGCCATCGGCGATCGCCAAATATCATTGCACCGAACTGGCGCGTGCCGTGGCTCAGGATGCCATGGACGTGCATGGCGGCAAGGGCGTGCAACTGGGACCGAACAACTATCTGGGCCGCGGCTGGCAAGGTGCTCCCATTGCGATCACGGTGGAAGGTGCGAATATTCTCACCCGCAGCATGATGATTTTCGGTCAGGGCGCGATCCGTTGTCATCCCTACGTGCTCAAGGAACTGCAAGCCACGCAAATCAGCGACTACACCACGCGCTTGCGCGCGTTTGATCGCGTGCTGTTCCAGCATATCGGTTTCGCCATCTCCAATGCCGCGCGCAGCTTCGTGCTTGGCATCACCCACGCCAAAATCGGTAGCGCGCCCGGCGACAAATACACCCGACGCTTCTATCGCAAGCTCAATCGATACGCCGCTGCGCTGGCATTGGTCGCCGACACATCCATGCTCACGCTGGGCGGCAAACTCAAGTTCAAGGAAAAGATCTCGGCGCGTCTGGGTGACGTGTTGTCCAATTTGTACATCGCCAGCGCGATGCTGAAGCGCTACGAAGATCTCGGCCGCCCGGCCGCGGATCAAGCGTTGTTGGCGTGGGCCTTTCATGATTGCGTGTGGCGCATGCAGATGGCACTCGACGGCGTGCTGCGCAATTTCCCGATGCGTCCCGTGGCATGGCTGCTGCGCGTGTTGGTATTTCCGTTTGGACGGCGTGAAGTGCCACCGTCGGATCGACTGGGTCATCGCGTCGCTGCCTTGTTGTGCGCACCGGGTGAAGCCCGTGCGCGACTGGGCGAATGGGCATTCTTGTCACCCACGGCAAACAATCCGGTCGGCCGCATGAACGCGCTGCTGGCGGACGTGATCGCGGCCGAACCGGTTGAGCGCAAATTTCTCAAGGCGCTCAAGAGCGAGTGCATTGGCGCACATGAATATGCCGAGCAGCTCGAACAAGCGCAAAGCTGCGGTGCGATCAGCACCGAAGAACGCAAGCTGCTCGAACGCATGCGCGCGGCGACATTCGAGTTCATCAGCGTGGACGATTTCGATTCGCGCGAACTGGAATCGGCCGTGAAACATCTCAAACCGGAATTGCGCAGCGTGGCTTGAACTCGACAGAAAGGTCGAGTTCTGCACGGAACGTTCAAGCCACCGATTTTGCGTCGTTGTCGGTGGCTTCGGTTGCCGTCGCCTCGCGCGTGCCGCGCAAACGCCACGCAACGACGATGGCAAACGCCGACGCCAGTGCGGCCAATGCGGCCAAAACTGGCGTCGTCGCACCGAAATCACGCAGCGCCTGCACCGCGGCAATAACCACGACGTCGCCGAAGCGCCACACCGCCGTATCGATGAAGCCCTTGGCCTTGTAACGCGTCTCGCGATCCACGCGCGTGAACAGGCTGTCGATGGCGGGATTGTTGACCCCATAGGAACCGGCTCGCGTCACTATCAATGCTGCGGCCACTGCGCCAGGCATCCCGATCAGCGCCAAGGTGATCAGGGTCAGCATTTTGACGACCTCGGTCCCTGCGATGCTCGATGCAGGACCGAAACGGGTCAGCACGATACGGGTGACGAAAATCTGGGTCAGCGCCATGAGCACATTCGTGGCCGCGTCGACGCTGGCAAAGAAATCCGTGCGCGCTGCGGCTTCCGTGTAGAAGCGGTGACCGATATCGGTCTGCAGGTTGTACAAAACGCCGCCGACGCTGTCGCCCAGCAACAGCAGCAGCGCCATGCGCCGCAGGAAAGTCGAATTCAGGACGGACTTTGCGCCGGCCCAGAATCCGCCGCCGATCAGCGCCTCGTTGCGTTGCATATCGAGGGCAACCGGATGCCGCCGCGACCACGCGACCAAACCCAGGATGCAGCCCACCGCCGCCGCAAGCAGCCCGGCGGACACCCCAAGCAATGGCGCAATGCCGATAACATGCACCAACCATTTTGTCAGCAGCGGACCGGCGATTGCACCGAGAGTACCGCCGAGGGCGACGATGCCGAACAGGCGATACGCTTGCTGGGTGCTGAAAATGTCCGCAACAAAGCTCCAGAACACCGCGACGACGAACAGGTTGAAAACGCTCATCCAGACGAAGAAAACTGCCCCGAGAATTTCGGGATCGAGCTGGCCCTGCGCCTGGAATGCCGGAATGAAGGCGAGCAGGTTGACGATGAAGAACACATACACCACCGGCACGAAACGCTTGCGCGGGAAGCGCGCAACCAACCAGCCATAAACCGGAGTCAGGAGCACGGTGGCGACAAATGTCGCGCTGTAATAAGGCAGCAATACCTGCACGCCGCCTGCCGCAGCCAGTTGCTCGCGCACGGGTCGCAACACGTAGTACGCGGCGAGCACGAGGAAAAAGTAGCCGAACGCCAGGGCAACCGCCGGCCATTCATGGCGCTGGACACCGGTGAGCATTCCCAAAAATCCGCGGCGCACGTTTTGATCGACTGCGGCCAAGTTGCATGTCCGTGATTGCAGACGGCGAAGGTTAGCATGGGCACGGTGCTATTCTTTCCGCCATGGCAACTTTGTCCGGCATCCACATTTATCCGCTCAAATCCGCAGCGCCGCTGCCGCGCGACAGCGCAAGCGTCGAACGCCGTGGCCTGGCCCACGACCGACGCTGGATGGTGGTGGATACAAACGGTTCGTTCCTCACCGCACGCAAACATCCGCGCCTGACCTTGATCCGCGCCCAACCGGATGGCGAATGGCTGACGCTTGCGGCGCCGGGCATGTCCGGCCTGCAATTGAAACCGGCTGACGATTTGCGCCGCGCTGACGTCGTGGTTTGGAGCAGCACGGTGCGCGCCGTGGTTGCCGACGCGAGCGCAAACGCATGGATCAGCCGGTTTCTGGGCACCCCCGCGCAATTCGTCTTCATGGATGGTGCATGCGTGCGTGCAGTTGATCCGGACTACTCCATCG
>DASSXQ010000081.1:0-20312 GCA_035703725.1 Rudaea sp. | reverse complement strand
CCTTCGGCGTAACGATGGGTAATCGAGCGGTACATGGCCTTGGCGAATCGTACGCGCTGCGCCGGTGTGGCACTGCGCGCATTGCGGCCAAGCACCAGAATCGATGCATAGTCGATGTCGAAATGCGGCAGCACGATGCTGTCGATGGTCTTGAGCAGTTCGTCGCGATTGTTCTGCAACTCGTCGCGTTTGGCCTGCATCGTCTTGGCCAAATCGTCGACGATTCCCTGGACGACTTGATTTGGTGTGGCAGCGGCAGCGTGGACGGGTCCTGCGGCAACAAGGCCGAACACGCAAAGCAGGGCAAATAAATTGCGCATGGAATTTCCTGATGGGTTGTCAAAATTGGTTTGGCGGCTCATTTGGCCGGCGCGGCGGTGCTGGATTTTGCTGCATCCTTGGCATCGTCGTGTTTGGCCGAATCGCCACCCACGAGATACTTGCCGATCAAATCCTCGAGCTGCATGGAACTTTGCGTAAGCAAAACCTCGTCGCCGTTCTTGAAGGCTTCGGGTGAACCGCCCGGCTGCAGGGCAACATACTGGTCGCCGAGTAAACCGCTGGTGAACACGGCAGCAGCCGAGTCATCGGGAATCTGGCTATAGCGTTTGTCGATGGCCAGGGTAACCAACGCATCGAGCTTTTCCGGTTCCAGCACGATGCCTGAGACGCTGCCAATACGTACGCCGGCCACTTTCACCGGGGCGCGCAGTTTGAGCTGGCCGATATTGGTAAAACGTGCCTTTATGGCGTAGGTATCGCCTTGTCGATAATTGGCCAGACTCGTCGTTTGCGTCGCCAGATAACCCAATGCCGCAAAGCCGAGCAGGATGAACAGCCCGGTACCGATCTGGAAGGATTGTCGTTTTGCCATTTGCGTGCCTCGAACTTGTTAACCCACAACATCACCGCTTGCTCGGCTGCCTTGCCTCATTTGACGCCATTGGCAGACGAAAAATGCGGACTGCCTTGGATATTCGTACCCCTGATTTGTCCTGCCTTGCGATTCATTTGCCGCATACGCTTGGCAATGATCATTTTCTTTTTGCCATTACATGAGAAACGCCGTCATCAAAAAATCAATGACCAACGTCAGGATGGATGAAAACACCACCGTGCGCGTGGTGGCATAAGCCACGCCCTCGCTCGTTCTCGGTGCCATGTAACCCTGAAACGTGGCAATCAACGTAACCACCGCGCCGAACGCCGCACTTTTCCACACTCCATTGAGCACATCCGACCAGACATCCACATTGCCGGTCATGTTGGACCAGAATGTGCCATTGTCCAATCCCAACCAGGTCACCCCGACCAGATGCGCTCCGAGTATCCCGAGCGCATTGAAGATGCACGCCAGCAGCGGCATGGCAATGACACCAGCGAGGAAGCGTGGCGCGACCACGAAAGCCATCGGGTCGACTGCCATCATTTCCATTGCATCAAGCTGATCGGTTGCCCGCATCAAACCGATTTCGGCTGTAATCGAGGTACCGGCGCGGCCGGCGAACAAAAGCGCGGTGACGACCGGACCGAGTTCGCGATAAAGCGACAGTGCCACGACGGTACCCAGCGCAGCCGTACCACCGAAAATCGACAAGGTGTGATAAAGCTGCAATCCAAGCACCATGCCAACGAACAAGCCGCACGTCATGATGATGACCAGACTCATCGCACCGAGGAAAAAAACCTGACGCACGGTTTCGCGCAAATAGCGCACGCTGCGCGGCAGCGCGCGCAGTATCTGTATCAGGAAGATACCGATCTGCCCGACTTGGGCAAGACCGTTGGTGATCGGTTTGAACATTTGGCGCGCGCGGCTCACAACGTGCCTCCTGCATCACCAGCCATGTCTTGCCCGACGACCCGATTACTCATGGCTTGCCTTTGATGAACGGGACCGTGGCGTGGCTTCGGCAAGTCCGAGCTGCGTTGCGTAATCCGGCGCCGGATAGTGGAAGGGCACCGGTCCGTCGGCCTCGCCACTGAAGAATTGCCGCGTCCATGGCGTTTCGCCTTGCGCCAGTTGCTCCGGCTCCCCATGCGCGACAATCTTGCCGCCCGCCAGCAGATACACATGATCGGCAACGCGGCGCACGGCAGAAAATTCATGTGCAACCAGAACACTGGTGATACCCAGCGTCTGGTTCAACGTGCGGATCAATTTCACGATCTGGTTCAAGGCAATCGGGTCCAGGCCCACGAATGGCTCATCGTAAATGATGAGCATCGGGTCGCGCACAATCGCTCGCGCCAGCGCCACGCGGCGCATCATGCCGCCTGAAATCTCGCTTGGCATCAGCTCCGCGGCACCGCGCAAGCCCACGGCCTGCAATTTGGTCAAGACGATATTGCGTACGATTTCCTCAGGCAGTTTCAACTGCTGGCGCAACGGGAACGCGACGTTTTCGAACACGGAATAGTCGGTCAGCAGCGCCGAATTCTGAAACAGGTAACCGATTTTCTCGCGCAGCTTGAACAATGCATCGCGATTGATACGCACGACATCCTGGCCATTCACCAGAATCTCGCCGGCATCCGGCGCAAGCTGGCCGCAAATGTGCCGTACCAGTGTGGTTTTTCCCGTGCCGCTCGGACCCATGATGGCGGTAACTCGCCCACGCGCGATATCCAGATCGACATTGTCGAAAATGTTCTTGTGTCCGAATGTGGTGCACAGACCGCGTATCGTGATCAACGGCGCATCGGCGCTGGTGTGAGGCGCTTGTTGTGTCGGGAAATCGGGGGTTGCAGACAAGGGCGGGTTACCTGTTGGCGCACGACGGCGCCGAAGAAGACGCTACCTTACCCGAGCCCGACGCGGTGCGAAAGCCGCGCTTGACCAAGATTGCGGACGCCATCAGGCCGACTGGCGCAATTGCGCCAGCAACGCTGCATGATCGGGCTTGGGCACCGCGCGTCCCTGGCGGCGATTTTCCACGATCGCGCACAGGCAATCGAGGGCCTTTGCGAAATCATCATTGATGACCGTATAGTCGAATTCGTCGGCATGAGCCAGGTCTGCATTGGCATCGGCCAGCCTGCGCTGGATTGTGGCCTCGCTGTCCGAGGCGCGCGTGCGCAAGCGCCGTTCGAGCTCGATGCGCGACGGTGGCAGTATGAAAATGCTCACCGTCCCGTTGAGCTTTTCGCGCACCTGACGCGCCCCTTGCCAATCAATTTCCAGAAGCACATCGCGTCCGTCGGCCAATGCGCGTTGGACCGGCGCGCGCGCGGTACCTTTCAGATCGCCATGTACCAATGCATGCTCGAAGAACTCGTCGCGCGCGATCATGGACTCAAAATCGGCGCGCGACACGAAATGGTAATGAACGCCGTCGATTTCTGCGGGTCGCGGTGCCCGTGAGGTGTACGACACCGATAGCGTCATGTCCGATTCACGATCCAGCAATGCTCTGGTCAAGCTGGTCTTGCCGGCGCCGGACGGCGCAGCGACGATGTAGAGCGTACCCGTCATCACCAATTACTCGATATTCTGGACTTGTTCGCGAATCTGCTCGATCAATACCTTGAGCTCGACACTGGCCTGGGTTGTGCGTTGATCCACCGATTTCGATCCGAGCGTATTGGCCTCGCGATTGAATTCCTGCATCAGGAAATCCAGGCGTCGACCAACGGCATCCGGCAACACCAGCACGCGCTGCACTTCGGCAACGTGCGCAGCCAGGCGGTCAAGTTCTTCATCGACATCCATGCGCGACAGTTGCAATACGAGTTCCTGCTCTAGCCGTCCCGGCTCCGGCTGCGCATGTCCTTCCGGCAGTTTGATCTCCCCAAGGCGCGACTGCAGGCGCGCGCGCAAACCGGCGCGAATGTCCGGCAACCATTGGCGCACCTGCGCCACGATGGCGGCGACGGCGTCCAGCCTTTCGCGCAGGAACACGCCGAGGCGTTCGCCTTCGCGCTGGCGCGTTGCAATCAGTTCGGCAAGGGCACTGTCGAGCAGATCCAGCGCCGCATTGCGCAGACCCTCCTGATCCAGTTGTTCGCGTTGCACCACACCGGGCCACTCCAGCACGCGGGTAAAGTCGGTGACGAGATTCGGAAAACGTGCGCCAATGACGGCAGCGGTGTGTTCGAGCTTGTCGAGCATTGCATCGTCGAGGTGGATTGCACTCGCCGCCGCATCACCGGGACGAAAGCGCAAATTCACATCCACCTTGCCCCGAACAAGTTTTGCTGTGACTCGTTCGCGCAATGCGGGCTCGATCGCGCGCAATTCTTCGGGCAAGCGCAAATTCAGTTCAAGGTAACGGTGATTGACCGAGCGCAATTCAAACGCGAGCACACCCCACGGCGTGTCGGCTTCCGCGCTGGCAAAGGCAGTCATGCTGCGCATCATGGTCAGGGGTCGCAATCGTTGTCGGGTGCGCAGTATGCCATGTGAAGGGCTGCGGGCTGACGGCTGAGGGCCGAAATGGCAAAGCGATTGTGCCGCTGAGAGCACACGCAGCCCGAAGCGTTCTGCCGCCCACGCTCCTGAACGGAGCTTCCTTGCTAAACTTCACGCCTTGCTTTCCGGAACCCAATGACATGACAGCATTTTCGCGACCATCCGGCCGCGCTGCCGACCAATTGCGCCGCGTCGAAATTCAACGCGGCTTTACCCAACATGCGGAAGGATCGGTATTGATTTGCTTTGGCGACACGCGTGTGTTGTGTACTGCCAGCGTCGAGGATCGCGTACCCGCGTTCTTGCGCGGCAAGGGCGAAGGTTGGGTCACGGCCGAATATGGCATGTTGCCGCGCGCGACCGGTCAGCGCACGCAGCGCGAAGCAGCACGCGGCGGTCAGGGCGGGCGTACGATGGAGATCCAGCGCCTTGTCGGTCGCAGTTTGCGCGCCTGCGTGGATCGCGCGGCACTCGGCGAACGCACCATCACGCTGGATTGCGATGTGCTGCAGGCCGACGGCGGCACGCGCACGGCGGCAATCACCGGCGCCTTCGTCGCACTCGTCGATGCAATCAACTGGCTCAAATCACGCCACGCCATCAAGCGCGACCCGATTCACGGCGCAGTCGCCGCCGTTTCAGTTGGCATCTTCAAAGGCACGCCGGTACTGGATCTGGATTACGCCGAAGATTCCCAATGCGATACCGACATGAATGTGGTGATGAATGACGGTGGCGGCTTCATCGAGTTGCAGGGAACTGCCGAGGGACACGCCTTTCGACGCGAAGAACTCAATGCGTTGCTCGAGCTTGCGGACAAGGGAGTCGGCGAGCTTCTCGGCTTGCAGCGGGACGCATTGCGGAAGGGCTGAGAGATGAGGGCTGGACGGCCTGCTCGTCATTTGTGCATTGGTAGGTAATTTCATTCTTGCTGTTTTCCCCGGGGCTGAGGAACAAGCACCCAATGAACCGAATCGTTTTGGCCAGCAGCAACGCCGGCAAGCTTGCCGAGATGCGCGAGATTCTTGCCGACGCCAACATCGAACTTGTCGCTCAATCGCAACTCGGTATCGCCGACGCGGACGAAACCGCGAGCACGTTTGTCGAAAACGCATTGCTCAAGGCACGTCACGCGGCAACGCTTTCCGGCCTGCCTGCACTTGGCGACGATTCGGGGTTATGCGTCGAGGCAATCGACGGCGCGCCCGGATTGCTTTCCGCGCGTTACGCCGGCCGTCATGGCGATAGCGCAGCAAATATCGCCAAATTGCTCAACACGCTCGAACACGTCGCGGATGCCCGACGCAGCGCGCATTTTTACTGTTGCATCGTGCTGCTGCGCAGCGCGCAAGATCCGGCGCCCTTGATAGCGGAAGGTCGCTGGCACGGACGCATTCTGCACGCCCCACGCGGCGACAACGGCTTTGGCTACGACCCCGTGTTCTTCGATCCCGTACACAATGTCAGTGCCGCCGAAATGGATCCTGCGCTTAAAAACGGCATCAGCCATCGCGGCCAGGCACTGGCGCTTTTGCTCGGCATGCTGAATTGCATGCATCCGGCTGCAAAAGCAGGCACTGGCTGAAAATGTCCCGTGTTTTGCCACCGCTGTCGCTTTACATCCACATCCCCTGGTGCGTGAAGAAGTGCCCGTATTGCGATTTCAATTCGCATAACGCGCCAGAGCAATTGCCGCAAACCGAATACATCGATGCGTTGCTGGGTGATCTGGATGGCGACTTGGCGCTGGTTCAGGGGCGGGCGTTGCAGAGTATTTTTTTTGGTGGCGGAACGCCAAGTTTGTTTTCCGCGGACAACATCGCGCGCATTCTTGATCAGGCAGCGTCGCGAATTGCATTCGCGCGCGATGTGGAAATCACGCTGGAGACCAATCCCGGCACCGTCGAACACGGGCCGTTTGCGGACTATCGTCGTGCCGGTGTCAATCGCATCAGTTTCGGCGTGCAGAGTTTCAATGACGATGCCCTCAAGCGCATCGGCCGCATTCATGACGCGGCGCAAGCCGAGCGCGCAATCAAGCAGGCGCAGGATGTCGGCATCGACAATCTCAATCTCGATCTGATGTATGCGTTGCCGCAACAGACGCTTGACCGCGCACTGGATGATGTGGAAAAAGCAATTTCTCTGCAGACGCCACATTTGTCGCATTATCAGCTTACCCTTGAACCCAATACGCAATTCGCGGCCAGGCCGCCTGCGTTGCCCGACGAAGACAGCGCCTGGGATATGCAGGAGGCGTGTCAGGCGCGGCTGGCCGAGACGGGCTTTGCGCAATACGAGGTTTCTGCCTATGCGCGCGCCGGCCGCGAGTGCCGCCACAATCTCAACTACTGGCACTTCGGCGATTATCTGGGCATTGGTGCGGGTGCGCATGGCAAGATCACGCAAATCCTGGATGGAGGCGCTTTTCAGGTGCGCAGACGTTGGAAGTTGCGTGCGCCGCGCGGCTTTCTCGAACATGCCGGCACGCCGCGCGGTATTGGTGGCGACGAAATCATCGCTGCGGATCAGGTCCCGTTCGAGTTCATGTTGAATGCCTTGCGTTTGAATGCGGGATTTTCGTTCGCACAGTTCAGCGCCAACACCGGGTTGAGCGTGGATTCGATATCGGCCAGACTCCATGAGGCACGCGATCATGGTTGGCTTGAAATCGGTACGCAGCATGTACGTGCCACTGCGCTTGGACGACGCTTTCTCAACGACGTCATCGCGGCGTTTTTGCCGCACCGTAAAGCCGCAGACATGCACACTCAGGCCGGGCCTCCTCATGCTTGAACCCATCATCATTCACTGTCCCTATTGCGGCGAGTCGTTCGAGACGAATGTCGATACGTCGGCCGGATCGCAGCAATACATTGAAGATTGCGCGGTGTGTTGCCGCCCGATCGAGATTGCCACGCACGTTGACGCAGACGGCGAAATTCTCGGCGTGTCGACGACGAGCGAAAACGACTGACCCGCGTTTGCACTTGCGCCGATACGTCAGCACCACCTAGACTGCGCGCCGTCGCAGGTGCTCTGGCTGGCGATGAATGCCATGTTCGAAATGACTGTATTTGGCTGGCCAGAGTGAAACGGGAAGTTGGTTGGAATCCAACGCTGCCCCCGCAACGGTAAGCAAGTTTGATCCAGTCTTTGTGCCACTGCGAGCAATCGCGGGAAGGCGACCGGATCGGCGAGAGGTCATTTTTGCGATTCTTCATGATCGCGAAGATGAAGCAGCGGTCGCCCATGACCGCACGTCTCGATTTGCAAGCCCGGAGACCGGCCTGCGGCATGTGGATGCCGTTACTGCATCCACGTCAGCTCAAGGCGTTGCGGCGGGCAACGGTCGGGCCGCCGCGACTTTTCTGCACGGCACCCTGCCAATCTGCGCACGTCTTGCCATCAATCGCGGGTGAGCGTTCGGAGATTCAAGATGTCGCACAAATTCTTTCCGTCTTTTTGCATGTTTATCGGCTGTGCCTGGTGGGTGTCGCCGTGTCCGGCGCAATCACTACCGGCCACGCGGCAACCAACCATTGAAATCACCGCGTCGCGCATTGCCGATACGGTTGATTCGAGTCTGGCCGATGTCAGTGTAATCACGCGCGCGCAAATCGATGCCAGCGCAGCGCCGGACTTGATCGCCCTGCTGCGTCTGCAAGCTGGTGTGGACGTTTCCCGCAGTGGCGGTGCCGGCACGCAGACTGCCGTGTTCTTGCGCGGCACGAATCCCAATCAGGTATTGGTGCTCATCGATGGCGTGCGCGTGGCATCGTCGAATACCGGTGCCTTCGCGTTTGAAAATCTGCCGCTGGATGCCGTCCAGCGCGTCGAGATCGTGCGTGGACCACGCGCCAGCTATTGGGGATCGGATGCGATTGGTGGCGTAATCCAGATTTTCACGCGCAGACTCGTTGGGGCACACATTTCCGCCAGCTACGGCAGCTATCGCAGTGCCGATGGCAGCGTCGGCTACGGTGGGCAATCTGCCACCGGCGGCTTCAGCCTGATGCTTGGAGCACGCCACGTGGGCGGATTTTCGACCAGCAATCCCGCCGCCGGCGAGTACATCTACAACCCGGACGACAACGGATTTCAGAACCATAACATTGTCGCCAACGGCGATTACAAATTCGATTCGCAGACGCTTTCGGCCACGGCGTTTCGCAGTTCCGGCACAGTCAGCTTCGACAACGGCGATCCCGGCGTCGGCTTCTCGCGCACGCTGGATCAGGCAATCGGCACATCCTTGCAAGGGCCCATCCGCGCAAATTGGCAACAGCGCATTTCACTCGGTACCTCGCGTGAGAATCTCGACACGCCTGCCTTTTCCAGCGCTTACACGTCCACGCGCGAACAGGCATCGTGGACCAACGACTTCAACGTTTCCGCGGGACAGCATTGGATTGCCGGAATCGATTACATTCACGAGCGCGGCGCCAGCATCGACAATTCCGGCTTTGGCGCACCCTACGCGCAGTCGCGCAACGACAGCGGCGTGTTCACTGGCTGGAACATGCGTGGCGCTGCGTTGCAGGGGGAATTTTCTGCCCGATATGACAACAATAGCGCGTTCGGCGGTGCCATCTCCGGTTCAGCGGCTGTCGGATGGAAGGCCGATGATGACCTGCGTGTGACTGCCAGTTACGGCACCGCTTTCCGTGCTCCCAATCTCAACGAACTGTATTCCCCGGGCTATGCTGGCTTCTATGCCGGCAATCCGGATCTGGATGCCGAACACTCACGCAGCGCCGCAGTGGGGATGGTCTGGAATTCGAGCGCCAACCACGAACTTGACCTGCACGCGTTTTCAACACGTATTCGCGATCTGATCGATTTCAGCGGTGGCAGCAGGTTTCAGGCAATCAATGTCGAACATGCGGCCATCGACGGCGCCGAACTCACCGATGCATGGAACAACGCGGTTTGGTCGATCGACAGTACGGCAACGATTCAGAATCCACGCAATCTTGGAACAAATACGCAATTGCTGCGCCGGCCCAGACAAAAATTCAGCAGCCTGCTGCAACGCACAGTGGGCAATCACGGTCGCATTGGTCTTGAATTCGTTGCCAGCGGGAAACGCATGGACGTGGCCGATTACACCTTGCCCGGTTATGCCCTGTTCAACCTGCGCGCCAGCTTTGTGCCGCACCCGGACTGGAGCGTGACCTTGCGTCTGGAAAATGCCTTCAATCGGAATTACGAACTGGTCCACGGATACAACACGCCGGGTCGGTCCGGATATATCCAGGTGAGATGGCAACCTGCCGGGTGACGCCGCAACCCGAAATTCAGTCCGCGCCGGCACACGGCGCTGGCTGAATTTGCGGTACCGGCATAGAATCTGCCAAGGATTTGCGGTTACTTTGGAGTCGTAGCATGTTCAAGGCTGTCGGGGAACCGGGTAACCGCCCTCAATCGGGGGCTGTGGCACTGCGCACGTTGACCAGCCGAACCGACCTGCCTGCCCGCGTACGCGCTGCGTTGGACGGGGTGCTTGGCCTGTGTTCCACGGGCTTGGTCAATGCGTTGACCACGACGCTTGACGATATCGAGCAGCAGTTGTTCAAGCTGGCCGAACAAAGTCGCAACAACGAACAGCAATATCGCTGCTTTGAAACCCTGCGCGAGATCAAGCGCGGGCGGCCGGATGTCACGCCGCGTTACATGCTGGCGATTGAAGATCTATTGGCACGCGTGGATCAGCGCACCCCGTCCGACGACAATTCGCCCGCCCGCTCCCAGCGGCCCGG
This sequence comes from Rudaea sp., assembly GCA_035703725.1. Classification (GTDB taxonomy): domain Bacteria; phylum Pseudomonadota; class Gammaproteobacteria; order Xanthomonadales; family Rhodanobacteraceae; genus Rudaea. Next base: position 10,139 of record DASSXQ010000081.1, on the reverse strand, counting down.
CGCAGAAAGGCAGGAACTGACTCTGGTTGACACCAGCGATCTGGAAGCATCCCTGGCGTTGCAGGAATTCAGCGCGAAAACCGACATTCATCAAGCCCCGGCGCTATATCTGCTGGGACATCGGTTCGGCGTGCTCATCGCAGCACCTGCGCTCGATGCGGAGAGCCTGCCAATCGGTCCGGATCGCCTGGGTCGTGCGCTCACATACGCTTGTGAAGAACTGGATATCAGCGCCGATCATCGCGTGCTGCTGTTCCGTACATTCGGCCGGATCATGGCATCGACCATTGGCGCGTTCTACAACGGCGTCAATGACTTTTTCATCGAAAGCGGCATATTGCCCAATTTGCAGGCCCAAGCGCCGCGACAAAAGCATGTTGGAGCGAACAGCGCCGAAACCGCAGCAGAGGCGAATACCCAGACCAGCGCAGAAGCCACCCAAGAGCCGCGGCGCGCATCGTCGAGCACCCCTGGCATGCCGCCGAGCATGCGGCGCACCAGCCCGTTGCAGGAATCGCCCCGATCTTTCGTACCCAACGATTCGGTTGCGGCGCCTGCCGAGTCGGCGATGCACAACTCCCCGATCGATGAACGCGATTCGGAGTTGTTCACGACCTTGCGCGAACTGCTTTCCGGACGCCGTCACGCAATGGGAATCGGCGACAAGCCCAGCGGCGGCGGTTACGTGCCCAGCAGCGACGATGTGCAATCGGTTCTCGGCGCGCTGCAATCCAAACCCATCTCATCGATGATGATGGGCGGCAAGTTGGTGCAACGCTCCGTCGGCCAGCTCAAGCAGGATTTGATGGCGCATTTGCGCCAGCTCGCGCCAGACGGCAAGGCGCCGCAACTCAACGAAGAGGATTCGGACACGATCGATCTGGTCGGCATGCTGTTCGACTACATCACCAAAAATGTTCGGCCCAACGGCAGCACGCAGTCGTTGATGACCAAATTGCAGGTGCCGTTGCTGCGCGTGGCCCTGCGCGACAAGAGCTTCTTCACCCGCCGCGCACACCCGGCACGGCAACTGCTCAATACCATTGCAGAAACCGGCGTGCACTGGCTCGATGACAGCGAAAACGCGGCTGACCGCCACCTCGTCGACAAGATGCAGATGGTGGTGGACAAGGTCAATCAGGAATTCGATGGCGATATTGGCCTGTTCGAAAACATGTTAACCGGTCTTTCCGAACACATGCGCACGCTCGCGCGCAAGGCCGAAGTAGCCGAACGCCGCCACGTCGATGCCGCGCGCGGCCGCGAAAAGCTCACCGTCGCGCGTGAACGTGCCAGTGAAGAAATCAGCGCACGCATCGCGCGCAAGAAGCCCAGCAAACTGGTGCGTACCGTCCTTGAGCAGGCTTGGACCGACGTGCTCGCACTGACTCTGCTGCGCGAGGGGGAAGACAGCGCAAGTTACAAAAAGCGGTTGTCGGTTGCGGATCAATTGCTGGACGCCGACAGCGGCCGTGAAGGGGAAAACAAGCCTGCTTCCGAGTTGCGCCAGGAAATCGAAACCGGGCTGGATCAAGTCGGTTATCACCAGGATGATGTGCAGGCCGTGGTCAAGCGCCTGTTCTTGCCGCAGGAAGCGGCCAACGAGGAAAACCCCAGTTCGAATACGGAAATCGCCATCAAGCTCAAGAGCAAGGCACGCCTCGGCGATTCTGCCACGCAGCCTGCCGCCGTCAGCGAACCCTTGCGGCGTCCGAAAATCGCTGCCGACAGCGCGCAGGCGCACATGCTCGCGCGCCTGAAAACACTGCCCTTCGGCACCTGGTTTGATTTCCAGACCAATCAGCAAGGCGACAAGGTACATCGCAAACTGGCCTGGTTTTCCACCTTGACCGGGCGCTGTCTGTTCGTCAATCAACGCGGCGTGCGCACCGACGAAAAGACCCTTGAACAACTGGCTCACGACATCGTTGCCGGACATGCCAGCATCGTCGAAGCCGAAACCGAATCCGTCGTCGATCGTGCGTGGAAGGCAATCGTGGCATCGCTCAAGCAGATGGTTGGCAAAGGGCCGGACGCGGTTTCCGTACCCGCGTGATTCCTCACGCAACCTCGAGAATGCCATGAACGAACATCGACGCAATCAACGCAAACGCGCGCCCCGGGCGATTCCGGTAACCGACACCATCACCGGTCAGCCAATCGGCCACATCGGCAATCTGTCCACCGATGGCATGCTGCTGATCAGCAGTCGCCGCCTGGGCGAAGACGCGCTGTTCCAATTCAGTTTCGATCTACCCGCCTCGAGGGTGCAATCGACCCGACCCATCCAGGTCGGCGTCCATGAACAATGGGCCGAACCCGCGAACGTACCGGGGCAATTCTGGAGCGGCTTTCGCATCATCGACATCAGTCCGGCTGATTTCGATGTTCTGAACAACTGGATCGCAAGCCCCGGCGGCCAGATCGTTTGAGATCGATTCCTGCCGCACGACCCGCGTTGCGGCACAATAGGCGCAGTTTTCACGCGAGCGCCAACCATGTCTGATCTGCTGGCAAGACTTTATCCGGACCATTTGCGCACGCTGCAACAACGCGCCGATGCGGCACTCGAGCGCGGCAACTTCGCGCGTTTGCTGATACCGGCGGGTGTGCTGCAGCCGCAGTTCCTCGACGACCGACCGTATCCGTTTGCGGTGAATCCGCATTTCAAGCATTGGTTGCCGGTGACCAAGGCACCGGGGTCATGGCTGATTTATTCGCCCGGCGAAAAGCCGCGCTTGATCTACCTGCAACCGCGCGATTACTGGCACGTTGTTCCCGAAGCGCCGGCCGGCTATTGGGTCGATCATTTCGATATTGTCGTGGTGCATACCGCCGCTGAAGTCGCGCAGCACCTGCCGAAAAAGCTTGAACATTGCGCGATCATTGGCGAAGACAACGCCACCGTGGGTGAGGCGAAACCCAATAATCCACAGGCGGTGCTGAACTACCTGCATTACCAGCGCGCATTCAAGACCGACCATGAATTGGCAATGCTGCGCGTTGCCAACAAACTCGGCGCACGCGCGCATCGTGCCGCCGAAGCAGCTTTTCGCGACGGCGCATCCGAGTACGACATCAACACCGCCTACCTGAATGCCGTGCACGAAACGGAGAACGAGTTGCCTTACGGCAATATCATCGCACTCAACCAGCACGGCGCAGTCCTGCATTACATGGACTTGAACCGGGCGCCGCCCGCACGTGCCGATTCGTTCCTGATCGACGCGGGCGCCAATTTTCATGGCTACGCGAGCGATATAACGCGTACCCATGCGGCACCGCATGCGGAAGAATTCCAGGCCCTCATCGATGCAATGGATGGCGCCCAGCGCGGCTTGGCAGACAAGGTTCGCCCCGGGCGCAACTACGCCGAATTGCACGTGCATGCGCATTACGTGCTGGCGGGTATCCTGAAAGATCACGATTTCATTCGCGCAAGCGCCGAAAGCGCGGTCGAAAGCGGCATTTCCAGCGTGTTTTTCCCGCACGGGTTGGGTCATTTTCTCGGCTTGCAGGTGCACGACGTTGGCGGATTTCAGAAGGACGAAAGCGGCGGCACGATAGCCAGGCCGGATGGCCATCCGTATCTGCGCCTGACGCGCACGCTGCAACCGCGCATGGTCGTAACCATCGAGCCGGGAATCTATTTCATCGACATGTTGCTGGCGCAGTTGAAAGGCGACGCGCGTTCGAAAGATGTCAATTGGGACAAAGTGGACGCGTTCCGCCACTACGGCGGAATCCGCATCGAGGACGACGTTGCGTGTACCGACGCCGCGCCGGAGAATCTCACCCGCGATGCGTTCGCGGCGAGGTAATGTGCAGCCAGCGGGAAACGCGCATCGATCCGTGTAGAATCACGCTCGAGGATGAACGTGAACAGACACCACCGCGAAAGCTCGTGGTTCGCCAGTCCCGCCGGACGACACTATGGTCTGGAGATGGCACTTGTTGTGATCATCAAACTGGTGGTTCTGGCGATGCTATACGGGATATTCATCGCGCCACAGCCGCACACCAACGTATCTTGCGCGTCCATGCAACAGCACCTGCTGGATGCGCCGCCTGATGTTGCCGCAGGTGCCCCCCGATGATCGACGCCGATGTCGTCACCCTTTCGCGCCTGCAATTTGCGCTGACGGCGCTTTATCACTTCCTGTTTGTCCCGCTGACGCTGGGTTTGTGCTGGCTATTGGCCATCATGGAAGCAGTCTACGTGATGACCGGGCGCGAGATATGGAAACGCATGACTCAATATTGGGGCGTGCTGTTCGGCATCAATTTTGCGATGGGCGTGGCGACCGGAATCACCATGGAATTCCAGTTCGGTACCAATTGGGCCTACTACTCGCATTACGTTGGTGACATCTTCGGTTTGCCGCTTGCGCTCGAAGGGTTGATGGCATTCTTTCTGGAAGCGACCTTCATCGGATTGTTTTTTTTCGGTTGGGATCGATTGAGCCGGATCCAGCATCTGACCGTGACCTGGGTATTGGCGCTGAGTACGAATCTTTCGGCGTTGTGGATCCTCATCGCCAATGCGTGGATGCAGAATCCCGTCGGCGCGCATTTCAACCTGGCGACAATGCGCATGGAGGTCACCTCATTCAGTGACGTATTGTTCAATCCGGTCGCGCAGGCGAAATTCGTGCATACGGTCAGTGCCGGGTATGTGCTCGGCGCGATGTTCGTGTTGTCGATCAGTGCCTGGTTTGTGTTGCGCGGACGCAATATCGAATTTGCCAGGCGCTCGATGACGGTCGCGGCGAGTTTTGGTCTGGCCGCGGCACTGAGCGTGGTCGTGCTCGGCGACCAGTCCGGTTATGACCTGACCGATCATCAAAAGATGAAGCTCGCCTCGATTGAATCGATGTGGGAGACCGAACCGGCACCCGCATCCTTCACGCTGTTCGGCTTGCCGGATGTGCAGGAACGCACGACGCATTATGCAATTCGCATTCCCTGGCTGATGGGACTGATCGGCACCCGCTCACTGGATACGGTAATGCCGGGAATCAACGAACTGGTGGATCACGCGCGCGTTCGCATAACCAGCGGAATCAAGGCGTACACGGCCATGCGGACACTGCGCGAGAATGCCAATGACGCCGACGCACGCGGCCAGTTCGAGGCACACAAGGCTGATCTTGGCTATGCCTTGCTGCTCAAGCGCATCATCAATGATCCTGCGCAGGCCACTCCCGGCGATATCGACAAGGCAGCCGCCAGCACCATCCCGAATGTACCGGTGCTGTTCTGGTCATTTCGCATCATGGTCGGCTGCGGTTTTTACTTCATTGCACTGTTTGCCTATTCCTTCTGGCTGGCATCCCGGCGTCAACTTGATCGGCATCGCTGGTATCTGAAACTCGCGCTGTGGAGTCTTCCGCTGCCGTGGCTGGCGGCCGAACTGGGCTGGATCGTGGCCGAATACGGACGTCAACCATGGGCAATCGAAGGCGTGTTGCCAACCGCACTGGGAATTTCGTCCGTTTCGGCCGGACAGGTGCTTTTCAGCACGATTGGATTTGTGGTCTTTTATACTTTGCTTGCCGTAGTGGATATTGTGTTGATGCTGCGCTACGTGCGGAAAGGGCCGGATGGGTTGGGCATGTGGCCCAAACCGATCAACGGCGCAGATGCGCGCGAGATGGCGGCTGGGCGCTGAGGTGCCTCGCATGAAATTTCAGTCGGCATTGCCACGAGTAATGGCCACATGGAGCGTGGATCATGTTTGACTATGACACGTTGCGCGTGATCTGGTGGATTCTCCTCGGCGTGCTGCTGATTGGCTTTGCCGTGATGGACGGATTCGACTTTGGCGTTGCCGTGCTGCTGCGGTTGCTTGGTCGCAACGACGAAGAACGTCGCGTCGTGCTGGAGACGGTTGAACCGGTCTGGGAGGGCAACCAGGTTTGGTTCATTCTCGCTGGCGGGGCCACATTTGCCGCGTGGCCAATGGTTTATGCGGTTGCGTTTTCGGGTTTCTATGGCGCCATGTTTCTGCTGTTGGCGGCCTTCATCTTGCGCCCGGTCAGTTTCGGCTATCGCAACAAATCGGCAGATCCGCGGTGGCGCAACACCTGGGACTGGATATCGACTGTCACTGGTATTGCCGCTCCGCTGATCTTCGGTGTGGCTTTTGGCAACTTGTTTCTCGGCGCGCCGTTCCGCTTTGATGCCGACATGCGCATGATCTATACGGGAGGCTTTTTCGACCTGCTGCATCCTTTTGCGTTGTTGTGCGGACTGATCAGCGTGGTCATGCTGGCGATGCATGGAGCTGCCTATGCGGCAATGAAGGTCGATCTGACACTCGCCACGCGCGCCTCCCGCTATGCACGTCTGACTGCGCTCGGATTTGTCGCTTTGTATTCGATTGCCGGCATCTGGCTATTGCTGGGCATACCCGGTTACACGATCGTATCGGCAATCCATGACAATGGCGTATCCAACCCGCTGCTCAAACAAGTTGCCGTGCAAGGCAACTGGTTTGCCGGGTTTGCGGCGCATCCGGCCTTCTGGTTGGCTCCCGCGCTGGCATTGGCGTCGGCGACCGGTGTGATCGTATTCGCAGCCGGGGCGCGCCATGGGCTGGTATTCGTCTGCAGTGGGATGGCGGTCACCGCCTGCATTGCTTCCGCCGGTTTTGCGTTGTTTCCATTTCTCATGCCATCGAGCATCGATCCGCACAGCAGTCTGACAATTTGGGATGCTTCTTCCAGCAAGTCCACATTGGGATTGATGATGCTGGCAGTCGTTGTATTGCTACCCATCGTCATGGCTTACACGGCGTGGGTTTTTCACGTGCTGCGCGGCAGGGTGAATCTCGAGGACGTGCGCCATTCACACGGTATGTATTAGAGCCGAAATTGGGAATTCGGGATTGGGGCTTCATGACAGGTGAAAAGCGTTGGCTCTTTCGAATCCCGAATCCGGAATCCCCATTTCCCGATCCCGAAAACCGGAGGTTTTCCACCATGTGGTATTTCAGTTGGATACTTGGTCTTGGCCTGGCCTGTGCTTTCGCAATACTCAATGCGATGTGGTTCGAGCTGCATGCCGACGCCCAGGCACGCAAACCTGCCGACGACGATAATCCCGCGCACTGACGGATTCCCGAAAAATCAATTCCTCGCAGCGGCCCAAAACCCGGGCGTCATGCGATAATTGCCGATCATATCGCCGCCAATCCTGGCCGCGCCCATTGCCATCGAGGGGCCGGGTTCCCGGCATGACATCGTGTTAATCCAGCGCGCGTTTGCATCAGGGCCTTCGGGCAAAATTCTCGTCATGCTGCTTTCGCTTGTGATCGTTGGGTCGATGATGGTTCAGGGATCGGCAGTTGCCCAAACCAGGGGTGGCGGCGCCGGCACATTGGACAGCACGCTTGCGACGCCTCGGATCAAACGAGCACACGCCGCCCCCGTTCCGGTTGAACACCAGGCTGCGCGTGCGCAGGTCAAACCGGATCCCGCGGCAGCTCGAATTCTCGATATCCCGGGTTTTGGCGCAGTGTCCATCTATGCCCCGACGGGTCGCTCGCGCGGCTTGGCCCTGTTTGCGTCGGGTGACGGCGGCTGGAATCTTGGTGTACGTGAAATGGCACGGACTGCGGCTGCGCTCGGATATTGGGTTGCCGGTTTTGATACGCCTGCGTTACTCAAAACCATGGCGGCAAGCGATTCAAGGTGCATCGACATGGCCGCTGCGTTGACCACTCTCGGCGACAAGGTCAAGACTTCGTTGGAATTGCCGGACCAGGTGCGGCCGTTGCTGATCGGTTATTCGTCCGGGGCGACGATCGATTATGCGGCGTTGGTTCAGGCTGGCGATAAGCGCTTTTCCGGAGCGATGTCACTTGGCTTTTGCCCGGATTTGCTCGTACGCAAACCATTTTGCCCGGGTGCCGGGTTGAGCGCGCACAAACCGGGTGGCAAACAACACGGCATCGTTTTCGATGTCGTTTCCGAAGTACCGTCACCGTGGATTGTGCTGCAAGGCGATATCGACAAAGTCTGCAATCCACCTGCCACGATTGAATTTGTACACAAGGTGAAAAATGGATCGGTCGTCAATTTGCCGCATGTTGGACACGGCTACGGTGTTCCGCGCAACTGGATGCCGCAATATGAACGCGGCTTGAAGCAATTGCGTGACGTTGGCATGCCCGGCATGCGGCCCACCAGCGACTCGCAATCACCATGACCGATTTGTCCTCGGGTACGACACCGAATGCAGGCAGCCCGCTGGCGCGATTACGCTGGGTTCTTCCGCTAGCGTTTCTCTGCCTGACCGCATGGTTGCTGTGGCGCGAGCACGGCAAATTTCCGTTGAAAGACATCCAACGCACGTTACTGGATGTGCCGACGTTGCCGGCGCTGGGTGTCGTAGCGTTGGCCTTGTTCAGCGTGACATTCACCGGCATGGTCGACTTTTTCATTGCGCGCTGGCTGAAACTGGGTTTGCACGCGCGTGATTGCCTGCGCCTGGCATTCGTCGCCAACAGTCTGGCCAATACGGTCAATCTTTCTGGGGCGATGGGTGCCAGCGTTCGTCTGATGGGATTGACCTCGTTTGGCGTCCCGTTGCCACGTGCGGCCGCGCTGATTGGCATGCAGGCGTTGTCTTTGATGTCGGGTTTATCACTGCTGGTCGTCATTACGCTGGCGACCAGTTCGCTGCCGATGGCCGATACCGGCGTGCAGCACTGGGTGGCCGCCGGCGTGCTCGGCGCATCGGCGTTGTACTTGCCGCTGTATTTTTTCCTCACCACGCGTCGCGCATTGATGCGCTGGCTGCCGCGTGAACTCGGGCTGCCGACGCTGGGATTGAAGATACAGTTGACGGTCGTGTCGTTGCTCGACTGGATTCTCGCCGCCGCCACGCTATATGCCTGCATTTACCTCGCTGGCGAACATGTCAAGCCGGGACTGCTGCTCGGTGCGTTTACCGGCGCAGGCGTGCTGGGTCTTGTCAGTCAGATTCCCGGTGGACTCGGTGTTTTCGACGGATTGATTTTGCTCGCGCTCGGCCACGCCGGGTACGACAAGGCGTCGATTGTTGCCGGACTGCTCTTGTTTCGAATCGTCTATTACCTTTTGCCTTTGCTTGGTGCCCTGTACCTGGGCTCGGAAATGCTCACCGCGCGCTTGTCACTGCTGGCGCGGTTGCGCGCACGCCTCGCGGGCCACCCGTTGTTTGGTCTACTCGGACTGCCGGCGACCTTGTTGGCCGATCTGGGGACGCGCGTTCTGGCGATACTCACGTTCGGTGCCGGCGCCATGCAATTGGCTTCGGCTGCGATTCCGTCAGTCAGCGAGCACATTGCCGTGGTGCGCGCGCATTTGCCGATTCTGGCCGTGGAAGGATCCAACTGGTTCAGTGTTCTGTCCGGTGTGCTGCTGTTGGGACTGGCACGTGGCATCGATGGACGTCTGCGCGTTGCCTATCGATTGGCACAATGGTTGTTGATCATCAGTGCAGGACTGGCGGTCACCAAAGGCCTGCATTTTGGCGAAGCATTGTTCCTGTTCGCCGTGGCTTTATTGCTGCGTACACGCAAGAATGCGTTCACGCGCCGGGCAATGAATTTGACCTCAGCCACGACCTTGGGCTGGTACGCGGGGTTGCTCGCTTGCGTCGCCGTGTTCTTTGCGATCGGCACGGCGCAAATCCTCGGCAGCGATTCGTTCGATTTGTTCTACGTTGGATTTGGCGAACACACCTCACGCATCGGACGGGGATTGACTGCCGCTTCGCTGGGCATCGCGTTGTACATGATCTGGCAGGCATTTGCGGTCAACCGGCCGAAATTGCTGTTGCCCGACGTCGCGGAAATGCAGCGCGCGCGCAACATCTACAACATCCACGGCGGCGGAGAATTTGCGCACCTGACGTTCAGTGCTGACAAACATTTGTTCTGGGCCGCGGATCATCAAGCCGTTGTCGCCTACGGCAGCATTCGTGATCGATTGGTGGCACTTGGTTCGCCATGCGGTAGCGATGCAGGGATTGATCGCGCCATTCTGGACTTCCGCCATTTTGCCGATGCGCAAGATCGCGTACCGGTATTTTACGAAGTTCTCGAACCGGAGCTTTCACGCTATCACGATCATGGCTTTGATCTGTTCAAG
>DASSXQ010000018.1:0-4639 GCA_035703725.1 Rudaea sp. | reverse complement strand
GCTTCCTGCTGGACACTATTTCGCAATGGGGGATAATCGCGACGACAGCGAAGACAGCCGTTATTGGGGTTTCGTTCCGGAAAAGGACTTGATCGGTCGGGCATTTGTCATCTGGATGAACTGGAACGGCGGCATCGACTTCAAACGAATTGGCACCGTGATCAAATAGGGAGCAAACATGCGCATGCTAAAGACACAAAGAGGCCTCACCTTGATCGGTTTTGCGCTGATGCTGTGTGTGGTGGGCTTTTTCGCCTATGGCGCAATGAAATTGATTCCCGTCTATACCGAATATTTCGGAGTAATGAAATCGGTGAAGTCGCTGCAAACGGAGCCGGGCATTGAAAACATGAACATCGGCGATATTCGGCGCAAGCTTGAGCCGATCTTCGATGTGCAATATGTGGACGAAACCAATGTTCCCATGAGTAGCGTGACTCTGGTTACAACGGGTGGACAACGCAGTTTGCGCGTGGCATATGATCGCGACGTGCCATTTCTTTACAACGTCGATCTACTGGTGCATTTTGAAAATTCCGTGGATATTTCGCACGGCGCCAGTTATTGATCCATTTCACATCGATTCCATTGAGCGTTCGACTAGCCTATACATTCCGTGATCACGCACTACGTGACTTGGCGTTGAGCCACCGCAGCGTCGGTGCGCACAATAACGAGCGCATGGAGTTTCTTGGCGATGCGTTGGTCAATCTGCTGGTCGCCGAACTGCTGTACGAGCGTTATCCCAAAGCCGACGAGGGTGAACTCACGCGCATGCGCTCACGTCTGGTCAGCGAGCCGGCATTGGCGCATCGTGCGCGCGAACTTGAACTGGGCGATCAGTTGCATCTGGGTCCCGGTGAATTGAAGAGCGGCGGCTTTCGCCGCGATTCGATATTGGCCGATGCATTCGAGGCTCTGATTGCCGCCATTTATCTGGATGGTGGTTGGGACGAATGCCGCAGTGCGATTCGGTCCCTGTTTGACGAGGCGATCACCCGCGTTTCGCTGGATGATGGCAAGGATCCGAAAACGCGTCTGCAGGAACTGTTGCAGGCGCGTGGACTGGCTGTGCCGGTGTATGAACTCGTGGGTTCAAGCGGCGCCGACCACGCCAGGATTTTCGACGTGCAATGTGTAGTTGAAGTATTGCAACTGCGTTGCGATGGACGTGGCAGCAGCCGGCGTGCTGCCGAACAAGCGGCAGCGCTCGAAACCATTGCTCGAATGCAGGCACAGTGAAAATGTCGCCTGACAACACTGTGCCAAGCGTCGCCACGAACAAGCATCGTTGCGGCACCGCTGTGCTGGTCGGCAGGCCGAATGTCGGCAAGTCAACCTTGCTCAATGCATTGCTTGGCACGCGCTTGAGCATTGTCGGTCCGAAACCGCAGACCACCCGTCATCGTATTCTTGGCGTGCTCACGCGTGAACATGGGCAGGTCCTGTTCCTGGATACGCCGGGTTTGCATCACGGTGGCGACCGCGCCATCAATCGACAGCTCAATCGTGCCGCACGCCAGGCAATCAACGAAGCGGATGTGGCAATACACATCATTGAAGCCGGTCGTTGGGGTGCAGAGGACCAAGCGGTTTGGGACGCGCTCAAGCTGGTGACGAAGCCGCGCTTTCTGGTGCTGAACAAGATTGATTCCGTCAAGGATAAAAGCAAGCTATTACCGTCGGTTGCACAAATAACATCAAGTTGTTCCTACGACGAAGTTTTCTTGATCTCGGCGCGCCGCCGCGATGGTCTGGATGCATTGGAAAGCGCAATTGTTGCACGTTTGCCCATTGCCGAACCCGTCTTTGCGGCCGACGAACTGACGGATCGCAGCGAACGATTTCTTGCCGCCGAGCTGGTCCGCGAGCAGCTCATGCTGCGCCTGGCCCAGGAACTGCCATATGCGGTGACCGTCGAAATCGAGGAATTTCGCGACACCGAAAAGCGTGCGGAGATCACTGCAGCGATCTGGGTCGAACGCGAAGGACAGAAAGCCATTGTCATCGGCGCTGGCGGCGCACAATTGAAAGCCATCGGAACTGCCGCTCGGCAGTCAATGGAGCGTGTCTTCGATCGGCGCGTATTCCTGCGTTTGTGGGTCAAGGTCCGCGAAAACTGGTCTGACGACGAAGCGGCGTTGCGTCGGTTCGGCTATACGGATTGACCCAGTCTGCACGAACCGCCGATGCGCATCGAGCAGCAACCCGGTTTCGTATTGCATGCGCGCGAATGGCGCGAGACGTCGCTCCTGCTCGAGGTTTTCAGTCGCGATCATGGCCGGATCGGGTTGCTTGCGCGTGGCGTTCGCGCTGCGCGGTCACGTGCGCCACGTGCATTGCTGCAGCCGCTGACGCCATTGGTTTTGAGTTGGAGCGGGCGCGGCGAATTGGCAACACTGAGCAGTGTCGAATCCGCCGGCATGCCGCTTGCCTGTACCGGTGAGACGTTGCTATGCGCGCTGTATCTGAATGAGCTGCTGACGCGCATGCTCACGCGACATGATCCGCATCCCAACTTGTTTTCCAATTACGTCACGACGCTGGCCCGACTTGCGCATGGCGAACCAACGGCCTGGACACTGCGTCGGTTTGAACGCGATTTGCTCGCGTATCTGGGTTACGGATTGCAACTGGAAACCGAGGACGATAACGGTACCAAACTGGACCCGACCGGTGCCTATGCCTGGCATTTCGATTCCGGCCCGGTGCGCTGGCGCACGCACGCCGATGGCCTGAAAGTGTCGGGCAGTGCCTTGCTCGCACTGGCACGTGACGTACAGCCGTCGCCGCAAGACATGGCGACGTTACGTCGTTTGATGCGTGCCGTGATTGCCCATCACCTCGACGGCCCGGGTTTGCGCGCCTGGAACATGTTTGCAGGAAATCATTTTTCCGCCGGCAGCGACATGCCTTGACGGTGCAGTTCGTCCAACGTCATTTGGCATGCGTGCAACAAATCCGTCAGTGCCGATTGCGCATCGTGCGGCGTCTGGCGCAGCACTTCATCGAGCCGGATCGCGGCGCGCGCCAATGCGCAGGCTCCGCAGAATCCGCATGACGCCTTCAGCCGGTGCAGGCGCTGGCGCAATGGGTCGGGATTATCGGCATCGCGACAAGACAAAATTTCCTCCGGCAGTCGTTCAAGTTCAAGCGCCAACAGGCCGCGCAAGTTGCGCATGATGTCTGCATCACCACCGCTTGCCGCGAGCGCAGCCGCATCGTCGAATGCGCAATTCGCCGATGCCGTGACCGGCGAAAATTTGGCGAAGCCCGGAATGATCGGCTCAATCGCGTCGATCAACTGTGCGCGCGACAACGGTTTTGCCACGACGGCTTGAAAACCGCCGGTGATCAATTGATTGATCGTTGTCGCATCGATATCGGCGCTGGTTGCAATTGCCGGTGACTGATTTCCTTCATCACGCAACGCGGACAACAACACGCAGCCCCCCAGATCCGGCATGCACCGATCCAGCAACAGCAGATCAAATTCATTGTTGCGGGCCGCGCCAAGCGCTTCGCCGCCACTGGCCGCGAAACTGACGTTGCAGCCGATTTGTTCGAGCGTCGCACGCAAAAACGCCAAGGTGACCGGGTCGTCATCGGCAATGAGTACATGAATCGGCTGGCGTTGTGCAGGCATGTTTGCGCAAGCATGTTGGCAGGCGGGTCCGCGGTCAAGCCGCGCACTGTTATCATCACTGCGCTGACGAAGTTGCGTCGCAGACCCCGGCTTTTCAACGAAACCGCGCTTGCGCGCCGCAGGAACATGCATGACCATCATTGAAGCAGAAATTACCGATCTCTCGCACGACGGGCGCGGCGTTGCGCATGTCAACGGCAAGGCCGTATTCGTTACCGGTGCATTGGCTGGCGAATTGGTGCGCCTGCGCTTTACCGGAAAAAAGCGGCATTTCGATGAGGCCGTTGTCGAGGAGATCCTGCGAGCCTCGGCAGATCGAATCACGCCACGCTGCGCCCATTTTGGTGTTTGTGCCGGTTGCGTATTGCAACATCTGGATAGCGGAGCGCAAATTGCCGCCAAACAGCGCACGCTGCTGGAAAACCTTGAACGCATTGGCAAGGTTCAACCTCAGCAGGTGTTGCCGCCGCTGACCGATGTACCTTGGGGCTACCGGCGCAAAGGTCGGCTGAGCGTGAAATTCGTGGACAAGAAGGGACGTGTCCTGGTCGGATTCCGCGAAACCAATGGTCGTTACGTTGCCGACATCAAGCACTGCGATGTGCTGCATCCAGCCGTTGGTGAGCGCATCGAGGCCATAGCGGCATTGATTGAAGCGCTCGACGCCAAGCGTGATATCCCGCAAATCGAAATTGCCGCGGGTGACGAACTGGTTGCGCTGATTTTCCGCCACCTGCAGCCGCTTTCGCTCCGCGACAGCGAAGCATTGATTGCGTTTGGTCAGACCCATGGCCTTGGCATCTTCGTGCAGCCGGGTGGCATCGACAGCGTTGCGCCCTTGTGGCCGCTGGATGCGCGTTTGAGTTTTCGCCTGCCGGCATATGATCTGGAACTGGATTTCCAGCCGCTGGATTTCATTCAGGTCAACGCGGGCATGAACTTGCGCATGATCGATCACGCGCTCGGATTGCTTGATCCACGTCCGGATGATCG